>JAQBQF010000027.1 GCA_028287115.1 Myxococcales bacterium | reverse complement strand
GATCCTCGGCAAGTACAAGATCGTTCGCCGCCTCTCGGCCGGTGGCATGGCCGAGGTGTTCCTCGCCAAGCAGGTCGGCATCGGCGGCTTCGAGAAACCCGTCGCGCTCAAGCGGATCCAGCGGCAGCTCCTCGAGACGCGGCATCTCGCGATCGACATGTTCCTCAACGAGGCGAAGATCGCCGGGCGCCTCATGCATCCGAACATCGTCCAGGTGCTCGACGTCGGCGAGGTCGGCGGCGCGCTCTACCTCGCGATGGAGTACGTCCACGGCAAGGATCTGCGGGACATCGTCAAGGCGCTACGTGCGAACCGCACGATGATGCCGCTCGGCGAGGCTTGCTACGTCGTGCGCGAGATCGCGCAAGCGCTGCATCACGCGTACTGGTCGACCGACATGGCCGGCAAGCGGCTCGCGGTCGTTCACCGCGATGTCTCGCCGCACAACATCATTCTGAGCTACGAGGGCACCGTCAAGCTGCTCGACTTCGGCGTCGCGATGTCCGCGGTCACCGAGCAGGCCGAGACGATGATCGTCGGCAAGTGGCTCTACATGTCGCCCGAGCACGCGACGAACCAAGCGCTCGATCACCGATCGGATTTGTTCTCGCTCGGCGTGATCATGTACCTGCTGTTCACCGGGACGATGCCGTTCTCCGGCACGGACACCAAAGAGATCGTCAAGAAGATCCGGGCCGGCCAGTACAAGCCTGTTCAGCAGGCGGCGCCTGATATCCCGGAGGCGTTGGCCGAGCTCGTCGGACGCATGCTCTCGCCGAAGCCGGAAGACCGCCCCCAGACGGGTCACGAAGTCGTCGCCGCGTTGACCGAGATCACGCGCAGCTATGGCATCGAGAGCTCGGCGACCAACATTGCCTACCTCCTGAAGGAGCTGTTCGCAGGCGAGCAGCAGCCAGTCGAAATCAGCAAGCCCAGCGAGCTCGATGTCTCGGCGACCAAGGCCGGGGTCGGCGTTGGCTCCGCGCCGAAGCATCGCGAGCCTCCCGCGGAGACGCGGCCGCCGATGATGACACCATCTGGACAGGCGCCACTCGCCGTGCCGATTGCCGTGTCACCAGGTGCGCTGGCTGCGACCGCGAGCGGGCCGGTGAAGCGACCGAGCGCCGCCATGATGACGGACGTGTCCGTGTCGATCGCGCGCAGGACGAGTCACCAATTCTCGGCGCCGACGCCCGCCAAGATCGACGAGGTCCGGACCTGGCCGTTCGTGATCAAGAGCTTCACGATCGGCATCATGGTCGTGTTGCTCGCGGTCGTGACGTATCTGTTCGTTCGACCCAGGTAACGACCGCGGACGATTTAACGCGTTAGTGCCGGACGTGGATGACTTGGCCAGCATCGCTGCCGGTCTTGACGGTCAACGCGAGGTCGCCGGGAGTCTTCATGGCTTCTTCGACGCGCTTTGCGAAGTCATTGGCATCGCTCACCCGCATCTCGCCCACGGCGACGACGACGTTCTGGGGCTTGAGGCCCGCCGTTGCGAACGGCTTGGCGACCTTCGTGAACATCGCACCGCCGGCGTAGTCCGCCTGCTCCCATGCCAGCGCCGGAAATCCCGTCATCGCGCTCGAACCCATGACAGGTGTCGTCGTCGAGTACTTGTCGACAAGTGCGCGCACCGCGTCGAGCGTGACGTCGTATCGCACGAACACGAGCACTTCGTTCCCCTTGGCCTTGTCCTTCTTCGCGTACTCCTCCCAGTACCAATCCGTTCGTTGCGTCGGCACGGCCGCGCCACCCGAGCTCTGGAGGATCTCGACGACGCGCTTGCGCCCCTTGCGAACGACGTCGGCGGCCGCGGTGAACGCGGCTGCAGCTTTTGGATCGGAGTCCCGGTCGAGGTCGGCGGCTTGCAGCGCCGATAGCGCTTTGGCGCGAGCCTCGCTGTATCGAGGCACGATGTTCTCGCGAAAGAATGGATCGCTGATCTTGAGGCCGACGGCGCTGACGAGCTCTTCGAGCGCCGCATCATTCGCCTCGACGACCGCGTCGTCACGCGTCGCGCGGTACGACGAGACGCCTACGCACATGAGGCGGTTGATCATGTCGTGGCAGAACGCCGACGAAGGCACGTCGGACATGATCCAGTCCGGACGCGTGAACGTCGGACGTTGTGGTTTCTCGACGATGATGGTCGGGTTGTTCGGGACCTGACGCGTCTCGCCGCGTTCCTTCCACAGCCAGCCCACCACCGCGGCCATGCTGCCGAGGAGGATCGCGCCGAGGCTCAGAGCGACATAGAGCGAACGTCCGGTCCGGGGAGCCGGTGCTGGTTTCTCCGGACGCGCGACAAGACAGTTCTCCATCTTGTCCGCAGGCTCGCCGCGCGCCGTCGTGAGGAACTTGTCGAGCGCCGCGTCGCGATCGCGAGCCGGCAGCGCCCGCAGCAGGATGTCTTGATCGATGCTCACCGCCGCGACGAGTGACGACTTGCAGGTCGGGCAGCGCGAGGTCGGTGCGATGCCTTTGACGAGTTGCTCGAGATTCTCGGCGACGTCGACGAGGTGCGCCGCGGTGGTCTCGCAGTGCGGGCAGTCGTACCAGAGCGCGAACGTGCGGATCTTGACCTTGTCCTTCAGGTCTTCGGGACGCACCGCATTCTCGAGGAATGTCGGCGGACAGTTGATCAGCTGCAGGGACTTGACGTTCGGCTGCGCCTGCACCGCCTGCACGTACTTGCGCCACGATGTCATCTCCGTGGGATCGAAGACGATGCCCTCGAGATCGACGACCGCGGTACCTTCGGTCGACTTCGCGAGCACGTCGACCGGGAGCGCGGAGACACTCCCGGACAACCGAAGATACGAGTAGCCGTTGCGGGCGCTCCGGTACGCACGGAATCGCGTGACGTCGGGCGTGATGTCGTAGCGATAGTGCGAGCGAAGGAACCCGAGGACTTCGTCATCGATGTCGAACGCCGGCCGATCCGCGATCGTCTCGAAGAAGGCCGCGGGATATTCCTCGAGCCGAGCGTTGCCGCCACACGCCGGGCATTCGCGATAATTGCCCGGCAGATCGCGAATCACCTCGCGGTCTTTCGGAATGATGAACAGCGTGTCGAGCTCTTCGCTGCAGCTACCGCAGCGGAACGACGCGTAGTAGCTCACGAGCTTCGCGTGACCGAGCAGACCCGTGATCAAGTTGATCTGGCTCAGCGCATAGCTCGAGCACTCGACGAGGTAGAGGTCGCGGTCCGCCGTGATCCGAAGGAAGTCCATCCATTCCGACATGCCCCACGACGCGAAGCGCGAGACGTGGCGCAAGCTCACGACGACGGCCTTCGTCCGGATCCCCTCGGCGAGCTTCTTGCCCTCGAACTCGACGTTCAGCGTGCCGTGCAGCGTCAAGCAAGTGATGCCGCCGTACGTCGCCTTATCCGTGGAGAACTTGTCGCGAAGCGCCTTGGGTGCCGTGGGGGTGGCCATGAGTGATCACGGTAACATGGGGAGGTCGGTCAGTCCCTTGTGGATCAGGACGCCGTCGATGGTCGGGGTACGCTCGAACTTGCCGCCGACCGCGAACACATCGCCATCCGCGTCCGTCCATGTCGCGTGCAGTGTCTCCGTGGTCAAGCCATGTGGATCGGAGACCCAGCTGCCATTGGTCAGGTGGATCACGCTACCGCCCATTCCGACGGCGTACGGATCTTCGCCGACCGGCGTGACGCCTCGCCACACGGGGCCATCGATCGTGGGTACGTGCGAAACCCAGCCCTGACCATCGTTCTGGTAGAGCACGCCGTTCACGGTGTTGGTTCCGGCCGTGACGCAACCGGCGGTGTGGCAGCCGATCGAGAACAGCGACTCTTCGGTGGTGCCGATCATCTCGCTCGTCAGCGCGCCTCCGTCCCAATGCAGCACGTAGCCGCGCGAGCACGACATCCAGACGTCATTGGCGGCGCGCCCGGTCACTTTCCACACCGCGCCGGTCGTCGCCAGATCGGCAGGCACTCCGGTCACGGGCATGAACGACGTGCCCTGGTAGTGCCAAACGAACGCGCGGCCGGAATTCTGGCCACCGACGGCCCAGACGTCATCGGACGCGCTTCCCCATAGGCCGTACACGATATCGGTCGCCGGCGTCGCCAGCTTTGTAAATTGGCCGTTGCTGTAGCGGAGGATCGTCCCGTTCGATCCGCCGAGATAGACCGTGCCGTCCGCGAACCCGAACACCTGCCACAGATCGACGTTGGTCAGGCCGGCCGGCGGCGCGGTCCACGCCGTGCCGTCGTAATGAAACACGGTGGGTGCTCCACCCGTGCCCTCGCGACCGCCGACGACCCACACGTTATCGGTGCTCGATGCCCAGACCGCGAGCAGCGATGATGGCCGCTGCTGACCGAGGAGTTGCCAATGCGCGTCCTTGCTGACGGTTTGGCCGCAGCTCGCGAGTAACAACAGCGTGACAAACAGCGATGCACGCATCGGCGCTGACGCTGAGTATATCACGTGCGTTCGCGGTGTTCGGCCGTTGGTGATGTCGTGGCGATCCACACATCGACGGCCAAGGCTCGGAGCTAACCCGCGTCGACCCGAGCCCAATATCGTTCTGCGTAGCGACCGGGGGAGCTGGCGAGGGAACCCGCGTAGCGCTGCACTAGATCGCGCGGCTGTTCGCCGCGGAACAGCGTCGCGAGCTGAGAGGTGTATGCGGAGATCGCCTCGAGCCGACGCTCCAGCGTGTCGGTGACATCCACAACCTCGGGCCTCAGCGGCACGGCCGCCTCTCGCACGCGATCCTCGACGGCGTTCGGCACACGCATGACGTATGGGACGTCCTCGTAGTGAAGGACGCGAGCGCCTGCGGCCTGGAGTGCAGCTCCTGCGGCGAACGCGATCCGATGATCGACGTTGCCACCTGCCGCGAGCGGCAAGTAGACGGCAGGCTGCCCCGTGTCAGACCACAACTTGAGGAGCTCATGCTCGAGCTGCGGTGGCAGGTGGGCGTCATCCGGATGGACCGGTCCCGAAAGCTGCTCCGGCGTGGGATACAACGACGCGCGATAAATCGCGTCGCGATAGCCCAGCCAGTGCGACGCAGCGCCAAGCGCCGCTACAGCCGTGGCGTCTTCCAGGCGTCTCACCTCGATGGCGCGATCGCCGGTACCCCAGGCTTGGTGGACACGTCGCGCGAGCGCGCTGAGCTCGGCGCTCGGCGGTGGGCCCTCGCTGCACACGGTGACGATCATCGGAGCCCCTCCCGCGGCAACTTCTTTGGCCACCAACCCGCCGCACGAGAACGCGATGTCATCGAAGTGCGGTTGGACGAACAGCATCGAGGTCCGCATGCTCAGCCGGTTCGGTCCGCATCGTACCGAGCAATGAGCTCGGCACAGATCGCCTCGTGGTTGCTGACGAATCGGTCGACTCCGAACATCGCGTGCGCCCGGCGATAGCCCGCCTCGCCGAGCTGAGCCGCCCATTCCGGATCCGACAGGACCTCGACGAGCGCGTCGCCGATCTCGCCCGGCTCGCCCGGAGGTCGGACGAGTCGACCCGTCTCGCGATCGACGACGATCTCGGCGGGACCACACATGTCGACGGACACGACCGGCTTCTTCATCGCCATCGCCTCGACGAGGACCATTCCGAAGGTCTCGCTATTTCCGCAGTGCAGGTGGACGTCCGCTGCTGCGTACACGGCTTCGACATCCTCGATGTCGCCGAGGAACCGAACCCGCTCGCGCACTCCGAGCGACTCTGCAAGGCGCTCGAGCGCAGCTTTGGTCCCATATGGGGGCGGTCGCTCGTCACCGGCGAAGGCGAGGAGCGCCTTGGGGATCTTGGCCAGGACGGTGGCGAGCGCCTGGATCGCGACCTCCGGCCGCTTGATCTCGGCGAAGGTTCCGACTTGCACGATCACGCGATCGTCATCCGCGATGCCAAAACGCCGCCGCGCAGCATCTCGGTGGACCGCGGCAGGGGTGAAGCGTTCCAAGGGGACCCCGTACGTCACCATCGCCATGCGTCCGGCGGGAGGGCGCATCGCATTGCGGAGGCTCTTCTCGAACCAATGCGAGGTGCAGATCACGACGTCGTAGATGGGAAGCGCAGCGCGACGAGCGAGCGTCCCGGAGACCTTCAGCGGCCACGACATCACGGGCTGCTGGATCCAGGAGATGCAGGGAATTCCCGCGGCTCGGCACGCGAGCGCGAGCGCCGGGATGGTGCCCGAGATGAACACGAGGTCGGGCTGCTTCTCGGCGAGGAACGCGGACGTGGCTGCGAAATCGGCGGCCCACCTTCCGCCGGGAGTTCCATCTGGATCTTCGCCCCACATACTCAGAGGGAGGACCTCGACGGGAAATCGCCCCTTCATATGCTCGTAGAGATCGCCTCCCGCCGTGACGACGAGCGTTCCGTCGTAACGCTTCCAGTCCCAGCCCTCGATCAAGAGCTCGAGAGCGCCGGTCGCCCCGATCTTGCGCCGCGTCGGATAGTGAAAGACGAGGAGCTTGGGCTTTCCGGTGCGGCGAGGCCGGCGAGGCCGGTTGATCCGCTCCCAACGGTTCCACGCTCGCGCGCACATCGCATCGAAGACTGCCTCGTAGTCCTCGGCGGCGCCTACCGGAGCAAAAGCCGAAACCACCTCGAGCTCGGCAGGGACACGCGGCGCCAGATCGATAGGCACACACGTGAAGCGTTCATCGACATCCAGATACCTGACGTCGAAAGCCGCTGCGAGCTTCCAGACGAAGTTGAAAGGATCCAACTTCCAGTCGATGCCACCTTCGGCCGCGCGAACGGCGGCCAGCCGAGCCAACGCATCCTTACGGATCCCGACGCCCGCGAGACCGCGCGCAACGAGCGGACACAAGGTGAGCTCGTGCCGTTCGGCGAGCTGGATCTCGATCTGCCGGCGCAGCACGGTGCCGCTCACGAACGGCGCGCGGGGATCGACCATGCACGCGGCTTCGGCGGGTGTCGCCTGAAGTGCGCCCATCGCGAGCTCCAGGTCCGACGCACCCAGCGGACAAGCGACGAGCTCCACGTTCAAACCGTCGAGGAGCGCGGGCACGCGCGCGTTCTCTGCATTGTTGCGATAACCGACCACGACCTTCGCGAGGTCGAACGCAAGGAGTCGCGAGATCGTGGCGCGCAACAGACTGTCGTGAGTGCCGAATGGCAGGTTCAGGACGGACGGCCCTCCGTCGATGCTCGGGCCCAGCTCCACCGGGACGACGATGGCAATCGTAGTGGGATCGAATAGCATCGAATCGAAAGGCTACTCTCTGCCGCGAGCGTGGGTAAACGGCGAGCGGTTTATTTCACTCGGTGCAATGGCCGCGGATCGAGGATCGGCTCGTCGATGGAACACGATCATTTGCGGTGTCATCCTCCGAGCGCCGATCTAAGCGGCTTGGACCAAGATTGACGCTGTGAGATCCGGCGGGATACCTTTTTCATCGAGAGCTTCTCATGGGCATCGTGGATCTAGAGTTTTGGGAGCGTAACGGCTACGTCGTGGTCCCCGATGCAGTTCCCGGAGCGTTGCTCGACGAGGTCATCGACGCCATCTGGGTCTTCCTCGACATGGCCCCGGACGATCCTTCGACTTGGTATCGCGAAGCGACCGATGGTCAGCCGTACGTCCGGCAGAGAAAACAATACGGCGTGCCCGGGTTGGTCGAGCTCTACCATCACCAGGCGCTGTGGAATGTTCGGCAGCACCCTCGCATGCACCAGATCTTTTCAGAGATCTGGAAGACGGAGCAGCTCTGGGTGAGCATCGACCGCGCCAACATGAACCCGCCGGTGCGGCCGGGATGGGATCCGAGGAGCGTGTTCCATTGGGACATCGATACATCGCTGCGGCCGGTTCCGGTCGAGGTGCAGGGTGTGCTGTACCTGACCGATACGTCGGAGGACCAAGGTGCCTTCCGATGTGTCCCCGGGCTTCATCGAACCCTCGAAGCGTGGGCTGCGACTCAACCGGTTGATCGAAATCCATTCCAAGCGGACATGTCTGCGTTGACACCCAAGACGATCGCCGGCAAGGCCGGCGACCTGATCATCTGGGACAGTCGGCTGGCACACACGAACGAGAGAAACACGACGAATCGCCCGCGCTTGGGCCAGTACCTCAAGATGTTTCCGGCCAAGGAAGACGATCAAGCGTTGCGGCAGATCCGGCTCCAGTCGTGGGAGACGCGGGAGGCGCCCAATGACGCGAAGTATCGAGAGAACGTAGACTCGACGTTGGAGCGAAAGCGTTACGGCGCAAGCTCGGTCGTGTTGACCGAGCTCGGCGAAAAGCTGCTCGGGCTCAAGCGCTGGCGTGCGTGACGATGCGGCTCGTCACCGGCGGACGAGCCTGTCGGCGAGCCTGCGGTGCGCGAGGCTCCCGACGACGGCGCGTGATGGCGCGGGATGCTTGGCCTGGTTCGCTGCATGCGCGAGTTTCATCGCGCGAACGCGGGCCGCAGACTCGCCGATCCGGCGGCGTAGCTCGGCGTCTTTCTCCGCGGCCTTGATCACGCCTTCCTCGACGAGCTCTTGGTTCGGCTCGTTGCACAACAGCAAGACGTCGCAACCAGCGCGGATCGCGCCGACCGCCGCGTGATCGGCCCCCATCTGTCCTGCGATCGCGCGCATGTCGAGATCGTCGGAGACGATCACGCCGCGATAGCCAAGCTTGCCGCGCAGGAGGCCCGTGACGACCTGCTCGGACAGCGTCGCAGGGCGATGCGTATCGAGGGCCGCAAAGATCACGTGGGCGGTCATCAGCATCGGCAACTTCGCGATCGCGGCCTGGCGAAACGGCTCGAGCTCGATCTTGTCGAGGCGCTCCCAGTCGTGACCGACGCGCGGCAGCTCGAGGTGCGAGTCCTTTTCGGTGTCACCGTGGCCGGGGAAGTGTTTGCCGCACGCGAGAATGCCACCAGCATCGAGGCCGCGTGCGAATGCGAGCGCGCGGCGCGCGACCGTGTCGGCGTCATGACCGAACGCGCGAGCGCCGATGATCGGGTTCGCCGGGTTGGTATGGACATCGAGCACCGGCGCAAAGTTGATGTCGATCCCGAGTGCGCGGAGCTCGTCGCCGATCGCCTTGCCGACCTGCTCTGCGACCACCGTATCCTCGCCAGGGGGCAGGCCGTCGTGTCCGAGCATCGGCGGCCACACCGTCGCCGGCGCCCGCACGCGCTGAACCACGCCACCCTCGTGATCGATCGCGATCAACGCCGGCGTGCCGTCCGGCGCCCGGCGATGCAAGTCGGCATTGAGAGCGACGAGCGCGT
This sequence comes from Myxococcales bacterium, assembly GCA_028287115.1. Classification (GTDB taxonomy): domain Bacteria; phylum Myxococcota_A; class Polyangia; order Haliangiales; family Haliangiaceae; genus JABFXX01. Next base: position 17,106 of record JAQBQF010000027.1, on the reverse strand, counting down.
CGAGATCGCAGAGCTCGTCGGCACTTAGGTTGCGTTTGGACACGACCGTCGCGCCGTAGCAACCTGCGTCGAGCTTCGCGGCGAGGCGAGGGGGCAGACTCGCTCCCTGAAATCCGACCCACAGCAACTGACCGACATCCTCGCGCACGAACCACAGTAGCACTGATGAATCGTGAGACGCGTCGGTAGCGCACGAGACGCGAGTGCGCAGTCTGTCAAAGTCGCCGACGCCGGTGAGGCTCGCGGCGGCCTTGCTCCGGTATCGCTTCGATTGATACCGTGAACCAATGGGCGATCGATGGCGTGTGCTGTTCCTGACATTGGTCACGCGCAGCCACGTCAATCCCAATATCGGTGTGGCGCAGTGGGTCCGCCGACTGGGTGGGTCGGTGAGCTGGGCCTGCATGCCCAATTCGGATTCGTGCACTGCACAGCTCTCGGCGCAAGGCTTCGACGTGATCCGGACGGCCGAAGCACCCGGCAAGAAGGCCAATTGGGAGCCCACCGAGCTGGCGAGAATCATCAGGGATCACGAAGCCTACAAGCGCCGTCTCCAGGGTCACCTCGGCAGGCTCAGTAACTTCGTCGACGACATGCGATCGGCCATTCGAGCCGCACAGCCTGACATCGTAGCGCTCGACGGCTCCGAGTACGCTCACGTGATTGCCGCAGTCGCTGAAGGCGTTCCGTTCGTCAATCTCTCGACGACGCTAGTGACCGTGGCGCCACCCACGCTGACCTACCCCTACGATCAGATCATCCAGGATCTCGTCGCTGAACGCGCAGCGCTGTTCGCCAAACACCAGGTCAACGCGACCTTTAGCCACGGAGTCGCGCTGTCGCCGCTCGCGAACGTCGTGTTCTCCACGAGCTCGTTTCTCGGCCAGTCGCCGGATCCAGAACGGAAATTCCACTTCGTTGGCCCCTCCATCCCGCCCGAGCTTCGTGGTGATGAGTCTCCGATCGAGTGGGACAAGATACGTGATGATCGCCCGCTCGTTTACGTGTCGTTCGGCAGCCTGATCTATTGGCAACCCGAGCTGCTCATCTTGCTTGCGCGTGCGGTGATCGCCGCTGGAGGCCAGCCACTGTTGAGCGTCGGATCGCTGGTGTCTGACGAGGCGTTCCGGCGCGAGCTGCCACCCGGAGCGGTGGCGGTGGCGTATGCGTCGCAGCTAGAGGTGCTCTCGCGAGCGGCACTGTTTGTCACCCATGGCGGTGCGAACTCCTTCATGGAATCGCTCTATCGAGGAGTGCCTATGTTGATCTTGCCGATGTGTGCCGATCAACCGGTGCAAGCGTACTTTGCCGAGAAAGCCGGGGTAGGTCTTTCGATCGATCCCTGGCAGCTCGATCTTGAAACGGCGGTCTCCCTGCTCACGCGCCTCCTCGAGCCCGGCAACTCATTTCGATCAAAGGCCGAGCAGGCGCGCGAAAGTTACAATTTCGCGCAGGGCGCCCAGAATACGGCCACGCTGCTGCGTTCCCTCGCGACCGAACGGGAACGGTTGCAGTCCGTAGAGGCGCAATCTACTGTGGTGGTTGGGATGGGGGTCGAAAGTCTTAAACGCGACTGGTCGGACGTGAGCGAACGCCGCCGCGAGCTCATGGTCAAGCACATGGTCCCGATGTGGACCACTCTCTTGGATGCGACCGGTGCGGATGCCGGAAAGCACGTCTTAGACGCCGGATGCGGCTCGGGCGAGCTCGTCGGGCTCGCGCTCGGCCGCTCGTGCAAGGTCACCGGCACGGACATCGCTCCAAAGATGATCGAGCTGTGCCGCAATAACGCCCAGCTGGCCGGAGCCGAGCTCCACGAGGCGAGCACCGACGACCTCCCGCTCGGGGACAATTCCTTCGATGTCGCCATCTCCTCGATGTCGATTCACTTCTGCCCCGACGTGCCGAAGGCCATGCGGGAGCTTCATCGCGTTCTCAAGCCCGGCGGACGCGTCGGCATCTCCGCGCCGTCGTCGCCGACGCTGCAGGGCTTTCTGGCGCTCCGCCTCGCGATAGAGCTGCTTCCCGACCAGGCGGAGGACCTGTCTCGACCCAACCTGTTCGCGCCGGATGGCGTCCTCGCTCGTTATCTTGCAACAGCGGGCTTTCGCGAGATCACCGAACGTGTGGTCCAAATGCCGGTCGTGGAGTGTTCTTTTCAGCAAGTCTGGGAAGTGCAGAAGACCTGGGCACCGATCCTCAGGGCCTCCGAAGCTGTGGGCGAGGCCAACTTTCTTCGCGCTTATCAGCAGCGCCTGCTCGATGAGACAGGTGAGTCGGCGCCGTCACGGCTGGACCTGTCGTACCGCGTCGTCACCGGCACCAAGTAGCGCTGATCTAAGCGACTGACGTCGCGGCGGTTTCGTCGACGAGCTTTCCGTCCTCGAGCTTCAACATTCGATCCGCGACGTCGAAGTACCGATCGTCGTGGCTGATGACGAGCACCGCCTTGCCACGCGCCTTGAGGTCCGGAAGGATCTCTCGATAGAAGATGCGTTTGAAACCTGGATCCTGATCCGCCGCCCACTCATCGAACACCATCACCGGCCGATCCTCGAGATATGCGGCGAGCAAGGCGAGTCGCTTACGTTGGCCCTGGGACAGCGCCGTCGTCGACAGCTTTCCATCAACGATCTTGACCTTGTGCTCCAGATGGAGACTGACCAGATAGGCTCTCGCGCGCGCATCGAGCTCCGCCGAGTACGGCCCCGCCAGATCGTCGAACAGAAAAAAGTCCGAGAACACCGCCGAGAAGCGCTGCCGGTACCACGCCCGGTTCTCGTCGGAGACCACCGTCCCGTTGCAACGAATCGTCCCCGCGTCCACCGCGTAGAGGCCGCACAGCACCTTGGCGAGCGTGGTCTTTCCGCCGCCGTTTCCGCCCACCACCAACACGATCTCTCCCGCGCACAGGTCGAGATCGATCGGACCCAGCCGGAACCGGTCATCACGCCCCTCGACGGCATACTCGTAGGTGATGCCGCGAAACTCGATCCGATCGTGCTTCTCGCGCTGAGCATCCGCCCCGTCCCCCGAATCGTCCTTCGACGCGAGATCGAGACCGAATCCTTCGATCTTGGTCCACGCGACGCCGGCCCGAGCGATCTCGCGAACCGACCAGAAGATGACCCTCATGGCGGGGATCATGAACAGCATGACGACGACGTACGAGGCGCGCGCGGCGGGCGCCATCGGAGTGAACACCGGGAACAGGACGAGCAAGCCGAGAATGACGAAGACCAGGGTTTCCCCGCCGCTCGCTGCCCCGGCGAAGTAGACGTGGCCATGCAAGGCTTGCCGCCGAGACGCCTCGGCGGTGACGAGCAAGGAATCGAAGAACGCACGGGCGCGGGTCGCGTTCAGCTTGAGCTCCTTGCCACCTTCCGCGAGCTCTCGAAAGTGACGGAACAGATCATCTTGAAGGGCGCGAGCTCGTCCCATGTGGTTGACGGCGCGCAGACTCAGGATCACGACCACGACGAGCGCCAACGCCAAGAACAGGACGAACTGCAAAAGGCCTGTCCAGGATAAGAGGCCCATGTAGATGCAACTGCCTAGGACCACGGCGGTGCTGATCCCCACGCCAGGGATGGCGAATAGCGCGCTCGCGATCGAGGAGATGTCGTCCGACAGGATGGATTGGAGTCGTGCGGTGCCGATCTGCTCGATCTGCTTGAGCGGGGTTGCGTGGATACGCCGGCACAGGCGCACGCGAAGCTCGGTCAGCGCACGTTGCGACAGGAGAACCACGAGGCTGGCCGACGCGATGTTGGTCGCGACGTAGAGGAGGCAGAGCCCCAGATACTGGAGAGCGCCCCCCGCACCGGACATCTCACCGGCCTGCACGCGGGCTTGCAACAGCGAGATGATCACGGCGGTCGTCCCGCCGCTGGCGAGACCGCACAACACGGCCGCAACGAAGCCGAGCGGAGAGGAGCGCAGGAGAAGTCGGATGACGATGGTCAAAGCCGGCTCACTCTAGACCGAGGAGTCTGCGCCCATAACGAACTTTGAGCGCGTCCTCGGTTGGGCCCATCACCTGGGCCGTCAGCGCATCTCGCATCAACCTCTCGAGTGGCAGCCCACCCCGCTGCAGCGCGCGCGCCCCGCAGACTCGCATTCCGACTCGGCAGACATCGATCGCCGTCTCGCTCGTGCCGACCCGCGATGACAGGCAGCGGTCGACGATCCGCTCGAACACATCGGTGGGAATGCTCTCGCCCGGCTGTGGCCGGCTGCGGTCCATCGCCTGGGCAAGATCATCGACGAGCGCGCTGGCGGCGTCGACACGGACCCGCATCTCGCTGACCTGACGCTGGACGCTTTCAAACCGCGCCACGGTGGAGTGGACGGGGACCAACGCGGACTCGCCGCCGGCGCGACGCTCGGATTGAATGAGCTCGATGGAACGTCCTGCCACATGCGCGATCGTGGCCTCGCAGGCCGCGGCGGCAATTCCGATCCAGACGCTGCAGAAGCCGAGGATTCCGATCGGCAGCAAGGACTGACCCAACGGCAGGTCGGGTTCGAAGATGTGCCAATCGGGAATCTCGCAGCCTCGATAATCGAGGCCGGTGCTGGAGGTTGCCCGCATACCGATCGTGTTCCACTCGCCGAAGGCCTTGACCGCTCCATGGCCGAGTCCGGGAGCAAAGATGGCGCGCTTCGCGCCCTTGGAATCGGACTCCTCGCGGCAGGCGAGGAAGACCCAGCGCGCGTGGCTAGAGCCCGACACGATGTTCTTCTGGGCATCGAGGAGAAAGCCTCCACTCGGATTGGGCCGCAGCACGCTGTGCGGGACGGCTCCGGGCGCGTATGTGGAGTCTCCGCTCATCGCCTCGGTGGCGGCATTGGCAAAGAACCATTCGCCTCTGGCGGTCGGCGGCAGGAAGAACTCGCGCTGCCGCTGCGTGCCGTGAAACACGAGCGGCGAGTACTGCGTGTTGTGCATCACCGACAGCATCGCCGTCGACGCGCACGCCTTCGCGAGCCTGCGGATCACCTCCGAGTAGAGGCGATGATCTCCACCGAGCCCGCCGTAGGCGGTCGGAATGTAGAGTCCCATGAGACCCGCACGCCCGAGCGCGGCGAAGTTGTCGGCGGGAAATTCCCCCGACTCGTCGTAACGGCGCGCATTCGGAGCTATCTGTTCGGCGATCACGACGCGCAGCCGTTCGAGAATGGCGGCGCGATCAGCCTCCGCGAGAGTGTTGGCGTTGGTCATGGAATCGGATCTCGCTTCTCGGTCCAGGCGTGGGCGAGCAGGTTTCGAACCGCGGTCTCTGGACGAGCCGCGGCCGCCTCGAGCAGTCGAGCATAGCTGTCGAGGAATCGATCGATGGTCTCAGGATGGTAGCGCGAAGCGTCATAGGCAGCGGTGGCCTGCTCGCCCTCTGCAACCCTCATCAGGATCAGCTGGAGCGGCAGCCTGGTGTACAACGAAAGCTCGGGAACGATCGTGAGTCCCGGCAGCTCGACCGGCCTGTAGTCGCCGCCAAGCGAATTCAGCATCACCCGATAAGGGATCTGACCGCCGCTTCCAAACTCCATCTCGATGAAGCTCGGGCCGTCACTGTGAGCGTACGCCGCAAGCGCCCGCCGACGTACTTGAGCCACGTATTCGCCAAAGCTCGGGTCGCCATCACGCTTGCCGCGGAGCACGACACTTCGTGCAAACCAGCCGACGACGTGCTGGCACTCGGGACGATCACGATTGCCGCTGACGATACCGACGGGCACCTCGTCGTGGCCGCTCCAGCGCTGCACGAGCAGCTCGAACGCGGCCAGCTTGACCATGAATGGTGTTGCGTCGTGGGCCCGAGCGATCGGGGCAAGATCGTCGAGGACGCGACGCGATAGAACTGTCGAGCGCTGGGCGACACCACTTGCCTGGGGGGCCGGGGCATCGGACGGAGGCGTGATCGGTGTATGCCCCGCGAGCTCGGTCGCCCAGAACTGGCGCCAGCGCTCGCCGCTGCCGCTCGCTTGATGACGACGCTGCCAGACCGCGTAGTCTCCGTAGGTGATCGGAAGTGGTGGAAGGATGGGCGGTCGGTGCTCGACCCGAGCGCGGTAGATCGCGATCAGGTCGCTAACCAGCACCGCCGCGCCCATCTCGTCCGCGATCGCCACGTCCAGCGTGAGCTGTAGCAGATGCTCCGCGGGGCCGAGCCGAAGCAGCGTCGCAGCCCAGAGCGGTCCCTGCGCCAGATCGAACGGGCGCTCCTCTTCGGCGTCGATCAGCTTCGTGACGTCGTGGTCGCGCTCGGGTGGCGGAAGTGACGAGAGATCGCGGTGCTCGAGGGTCGGCGGAACGGCATCCACGACCTGCACGAGGCCGGTCGGGCGCATGGCAAAGCGAGTCCGTAGCGCCGGATGGCGTACGATCAGAGCAGTCAACGAGTCGGCAAGGACGGCGATGTCGAGCGCACCCGTGAAGCGATAGCTCGGCCGAATCTTGGTGAAGGGGTGGCGGCCGAGTCGTTGTGCCAGCTTCCAGACAATCTCTTGCGCCGCAGACGCCGGCGCTTCGGACTCACGAACGCTGGACTCGATCGGGGCGACGCTTTCGTCGTGAGACGCTACCGGATCGTGGCGAAGCTCTTCGACCAGCGCTGCCAGTCGACGTATGGTCGGCGTCGCCAACACGTGTGCGGCCGAAACCGTGAGGCCCATGAGCTGCCTCACCCCTTCCACGACCTTGGCCGCCAGCAGCGAATGACCGCCGAGCTCGAAGAAGTTGTCGTCGAGTCCGACCCGCTCGAGGTTCAGGAGCTCGGTCCAGAGACCGGCCAGCGCCTTCTCGTCGGGCGTCTGTGGCGCGTGGTAGACCCCTCCGTGCTCTCGTCCGATCTCCGGCGCGGGCAGCGCGGTACGATCCAGCTTGCCGTTCGGCGTCATCGGCATCGCCTCGAGCACCACGAACGCCGCCGGCACCATGTATGCCGGCAGCTTCGACGCGCTGAATTCGCGAAGCCGCTGGACGAGGGCCGCGACCCGCTTCACGCGTTGCGGATCGTTGGCGACAACCACCCCGGACGCGGGCGCTTCGATCGGCCACGGCAACGGTTCGCCGTCGCGCGCGAGAAGGCAATCGAAGCAGGCCGAAGCGTCGCGGCTGAACGTCGCGACGGCGACGTATCCGGCCCGCCTGGCCACCGCCTCGAGATCGTCGGGTTCGATGCCAGCGCGCCGGCCGGCGTCGTGACGGAGCTCCTCTGCGGTGCTGGCTCCGTTCGGCGCGGCGAGGCGATCGAGCATGCGGGTCTCCGATGACACGCGCGCGTTCGGGATCCGCGCCACCCGCAACGTCGCCGGACGGTCAGGGCTCGCGAGCAAGGTCGCGAGGTCGTCGAGCCCGGCCGCGAGATCGCACCACTCGATGCGCCTGGCCGCATCACCGGCACGCGCGGCCTCGCCACGACGCAGCACCACGTCGTACCGAAACCGGCTGAGCTCGTTCGCATAGGCGCCGAGCTTGAGCCTAACCTCGACGCGATCGATCGCTGGGAACCGGCGCGGCAGTGCATCGAAGTACGCCGGAGCCAGGGTCAGCTCGGTTTCCTGATCGAGTCGATGCTGGAGTCGCCGACGCACGCGCTCGATCGAATCGTCGGCCCGTGCACGGACGATCTCGACCGACGCGTGAAAGGCATCCCGCAGCGGGAAGCTCCTCACATCTCCGACGAAGATCGCACCCCCGGACGCGACCGCCGCGGCCGCACCTTGCAGCACGCGATCGAGGTAGTCCGTGCTCGGGAAGTACTGGACCACCGAGTTCACGATCACCAGATCGAACGAGCCCGGGACGATGTCCGTGAAGTCGTCGGCGAAGCGATGCAGCACCGAGACCTGCGGCAGCGTGGCTGCGGCGCGGCGCACCGACTCGACCGCGGCCTGCGAGTAGTCGGCGCCGACGTAGCGTTCGCAGTGCGGCGCGACGCGGAACAGCAGCAGGCCGCTGCCGCAGCCGATCTCGAGCACGCGCCTCGGCCGCAGCTCGAGGATCCGGTGGACCGTGTCGGCCACCCACCGCTGCATGTCCGACTCCGGGATAGCGAGCCCGGTGTAGCTACTGTTCCATCCGCTGAAGTCCGAGGTCGGGTCCAAGCTCGGCGACGGAGCGTCGTACGTCTGCTCGAACATCGTCTGGTACGTACCGACGTGCTCCGACTCGTCGCGGACCTCGGTCGAGTGGGACGCGGGCACGACATACGCCACGAGCCGCTTGTCTCCCGTGTCGTCGCGCGTCACGACCGCACACTGGCCCACCTCGGGGTGAGCCCCCAGCGTGGACTCGATCTCGCCGAGCTCGATCCGGAACCCGCGGACCTTGACCTGCAGATCGGCGCGGCCGATGCACTCGAGCTGGCCGTCGGGTGCCCACCGCGCGAGATCTCCCGTTCGATACATCCGCGCGCCATTCGTCACGAAGGGATCCGGACCAAAGCGCTCTGCCGTCAGATCTGCGCGACCGACATAGCCGCGACCCACGCCCGGGCCGCCGAGATACAGCTCACCCGTGACACCCCGGGGCACGAGCGAGAGCGCGTCGTCGAGAATATATGCGCGTGCACCGGCGATCGACCGTCCGATCGCGGGCGACCTCTCGGAGCCCGCCTCGACCCAAGCGCAGCTCGAAACCACCGTGCACTCCGCGGGTCCGTAGCAGTTGACGATCGCGAACGGGACGTCGGCGCGGATCACCGGATGCAGGGCGTCGCCGCCTATCGAGAGGATCCGCAGCGGCGGACCGGGCAGATGCTCGAGCTGCAACAGCGCCTCGGCGAGCGGCGTGCTCGCGAAGCCGACCGTGATGCGTTCGCGCGTCAGCCATGAAGAGAGCAGAACGGGGGAACGCCGGACCTCGTCATCCGCGAGCACCAGCGTGGCGCCCGTCACCAGCGGAGTCCACACCTCCCACTGAAAGGCGTCGAACGACAGCGCCGCGACCTGAGAGACCCGATCCGAGCTCGTCACCGCGAATGCTTCGCGTTGCCAGCGGATCAGGTTCAGCAGCATGCGATGCGTGATGCCGGCACCTTTGGGCCGACCCGTCGACCCCGAGGTGTAGACGACGTACGCGAGCTGGTCGGCGTAACACCGGACGTCACTCGCGCTTGCCCCGAGATCGGAACCTCCGTCGAGCCGGAGCTTCACCCAACTTCCCGAAGCGAGGCTTGCGTCTCCCGCGTCATCGACCAAGACCGTCGCCGCCCGGGCGCCTTCGAGCATGAAGCGGAGGCGATCGGGCGGGTTGTCCGGATCGAGCGGGACGAAGGCGCCGCCGGCCTTGAGAATCCCGATCAGTCCGACGATGAGCTCGATCGATCGTCTCGCGCACAGTCCGACCCGGATCTCGGGACCGATGCCATGCGCGCGGAGGCGCTGGGCGAGCGCCGTGGCCTGATGATCGAGCTCGCGATAGGTGATCGTTCGGGATCCAAATGTGATCGCGATGGCGTCCGGAGACCTGCGAGCCTGCTGTTCGAACACCTCGTGCACGCACGCGTCGGGCCCAAGTGGTGCACCGGCATCACGACCCATCGCCAGCAGTCGATCGCGCTGGCTAGGCGACAGGATCGAGGTTGCTTCGATGCCGCGATCGGGATGTTCGACAAGCTGTCGAAGGACGTGACCGAAACTTTCACCGAGCGCTTCGACATCGCTTGCGGCGAGCCGTGCCGGGTCATAGCCCCAGCGGAAGGTCAGGCTGCCGTCCGCGTTGTCGATGCAAGTCAGACGAAGATCGGCCGTCGGATCGCCGATCTCGAGCGAGTCGTTGATGATCTCGAGACCCGCGGCCCCGAGCGCACGCATCGGCGGCGCGTGGACGATTTGGATCGGCAAGAACCTGCTGGCGCCGGTGCCCGCGACCAGATCGCCCGACATCTCTCCCGACGAGATGTCGGCGTGGTCCTCGGCGTCGGAGACGGCATCACGGACCCGCGCGCATAGGTCGACGAAGGTCGTGCTCGGCGTGACGGCGATCCGGATCGGTAACGACCGTGCGAACAGGCCGACGAGCCCGACCGACGCCGGGTGTCGGCGTCCCGACAACGTGATGCCGAGGAGCAGCTCGTTGGTGGGCGCATACGCGCGAAGCAGCACCGAGCATGCGGCGGTGGCCAGCGTCGACACGGTGACGGCTGCGTCGTTGGCCCACGTGCGCAGTCGCTGACTGTCCGAGATCGTGAGCGCGTCTACGCGGTGGTGCGTGCGTGGATCCGGGACGGTCCCTCGCGGTGGCCTCGGTAGCTCGATCGGCGGCGGCGGAGCGGACAGCACTCGCCGCCAATACGCACGCTGGCGTTCGTGGTCCGCGCTCGATGCCTTGGCGCGTTGCCACGTCGTGAAGTCGCCGTAACGGCAGGCCAGGTCGATCGCGCGCGACGGTTCACCGCGAGCATACGCCTTGTAAAGCGCGAGAAACTGCTCGGCGATCAGGTGCTCCGACCAGCCATCGGCGATCAGGTGGTGGTAGCTGTTGACGAGGACGTAGTCGTCGTCGGCGTAGCGCACCAATGTGGCCCGTACGAGTGGTGGCTTCGTGAGATCGAACGGCAGGCCGAGGGATTCCGCCAGTGCTTGCAGCCGGGCTTCGCGCTCGTGTGGTGGGCTGCGCGATTCGTCGACGTGACGAACGGTGATCTGGACCGTGGGCGCGAATCGCATCTCGAGCACGCTGCCGTCGAACACGAAGCCCGCCCGCCACGCTTCGTTGCGAGCGGCGAGATCGTTCACCACGCGCTCGACCAGCGTGGGCTCGAGCGGGCCACGGATGCGCAACAGCGACACGCTGACGTAGGCGCGCGTGCCCGGCGTGTTCTGCTCGTACGCCCAGATGCTCTCCTGCTGCAGGGATGCGAGCGCCCGCTCCTCGTCCGGGCGTCGCGGGATCGACGTGCCCTCCTGACGTGCGGTCACCCGATCGGCCGGCAGCTCGCGATCGATCTCGACGGCGGCCTCAGCGTCTACGCGATCTTCCATGGATCGAGAATCCCCTCCTGCACCAGGTACGTGCGGAGCTCCTCGGTCGTCAGACATGGATCCTTCCCGGAATGCCACTCTCGATCTGCTCTGCACACGTCGCCGTAGCCCGTGGGCAACCCTGCCCCTCGCGCCGAGCCGTCGCGCTTGGGCAACACGATGAGCAGCCTGATCGATTCGTATGTCCGCTCGACCTCGTCGAGACCAAGTAGCTCTTCGTACAGTTTCTCTCCGATCCGCGGCGCGGTCACGACGATCTCCGAGGCGACACGATCACCGCAGAGCTCGTCAGCGACGACATGCGCGAGGTCGGCAATGCGGATTGCACGCATCTTCGTCACGAAGACCTCGCCACCCTGCATCAAGCTCGCCGCCTCCAAGACCAGTTGCGCAGATTCCGGAACGGTCATGACGTAGCGGGTCATCTCCGAATGCGTGAGACGTAGAGGCTCGCCACGTACCGCCGCGTGCGCGAACGTCGGCACGACGGAGCCACGCGAGCCGAGCACGTTTCCGAACCGTACGGACGCGAACCGAGTCAGCCGCGAGCCTCGACTATCGTTTGCCGCGGTGACTAACCTCTCGCCCATCATCTTGCTCGCGCCCATCACGTTCGTCGGGTTCACGGCCTTGTCAGAGCTGGTAAACACGAACTTCTCCACGTTCGCGTCCAAGGCGGCCCGAATGACGTTCTGCAAGCCACGTAGGTTTGTCTCGACGACTTCGGATGGATTGTATTCGCCGAGCTCGACGTGCTTGAGCGCGGCTGCGTGGAACACGATATCGACTCCGCTCATCGCCATTCGGAGGCGTTCGAAGTCACGAATGTCACCCACGAGTGGTGTCACGCGACCGGCGGATCGGATCCGTTCGAACAGGTAGAACAGCTCGTTCTCGCTGTGATCCAGCGCTCGCACGTGACGGCACGGTGACGCGGCGAGCTGATCGACGAGCGCTGTCCCGACAGTCCCAGCCGCGCCGGTGACGAGGACCGTCTTGCCGTGGAGGTAAGCGAGAGAGCTCATGGCGTCCAGAGAACCATCAGTGTCACCGATTTAGTAAGAAAGCTCAAACCGCACACTGGTTGCGCGTTCCGTCGTGGAGCTCCGTCGACGGATGGCTCCTTGAATGTCCCATCGTTTTCATCGAGCATGGATGCAGCATGGCCAACATCTTGTTCGTGACCCTCGAGGAAACGGGCCATCTGACTCCCACGTATCCACTCGCTCGCTCGCTGCGCGATCGCGGACATGCGATCTCATATCTTCCGTTCGCCGAGACTGCGGAGGGGCTCGCTCAGGCGTCGAGCCAGATCGAGGCTGCGGGGTTTTCCGCACACGCGATCCCGTACGAGGCGTACGGCGAGGTCTTCGCCACCCCGAGAGGACCACTGCGTGCGTTCCGCGAGATGCAGGGCTGGCGGCGCCTCAGAGATCGATTCGTGTCGAAGGTCGGCCTGCTGGTCACGCAACTCAGCGCGGCGCGACCGTTCGATCTCGTGATCGTGGATTCCATGATGTCGCCGGCGCACCTCGTCCTGGCTGCAACCGGGTTCCGCGCGGCCTTGTTCTCGACAAATCTGTTCTTCAAGAATCCGGGGCCATGGTCGACGCCGCCCTACATCCCTGGAACGCAGGCTTGGCGGATCCGCCGCGCGAAGGCGAATGCACTCGACTGGTGGAGATATCGATTTCTCCGCGGCCTCGCAATGCCCCTCACCGCGAAGGCGTTTCGCGCGTTCGATCGCGCGCGCCGCGATCCGTTCACCGGCTTCATCGAGATCGTCCTGTGTCCGCGCGAGTTCGAGTTCCCGTTGGCTGAACCGCACCCTCACCGCGTCTACGTCGGACCCTCGATCGATCTCGAGCGGCCCGCGGATCCAGATTTTCCATGGAGCCGTCTCGAAGGAGGGCCGATCATCTACGCGGCGTTCGGAACGATGACGGGGAGCTACGGCAAATCCGTCGCCCTCGTTCGGCGCGCACTGATCGACGCGGCCGCGCGGCGCCCGGCCTGGCGCGTGTTGCTCGTCGGTGGAGACAGTGACGATGTACCGCCTAACGTGGTGGTCGTGCCGAAGGCTCCACAGATCGAAGTCCTGTCACGTGCGAACGTCATGGTGACCCACGCCGGCCTGAACAGCGTCAAGGAGTGCATCTTCTTCGGCGTTCCGATGATCGCGATCCCGCAGGCTTGGGATCAGATCGGCAACGCTTCGCGGCTGACGTTTCACGGTCTGGGTCTGGCGAGTAGCGTCTCTCGGTGCACGGCTGACTCCCTCTCCGCGATGCTCGACGAGGTGCTCGCGAATTCCATGTACCGAGAACGTGTCGCCCGCATGAAAGAGATCTTTCGACGCGCCGAGACCGACGAGCTGGCCGCGCGCGCCGTCGAGCGGGCGCTTTCAGCCCCGATCGATGGGGTCGCCGAGATGCTGTCGATCTGGCGGCCAAGCCCCGTTAGCTCGTAATGCCGTTCTTCTGCGAGTACCTGACGATCCGCGCGACCGAGCCGACATTGCCGTCGACTCATCGAGCCCCTCCTGCGAGACCTCCGAGCCCGTACTTCTCGACGAGCACCTTCGCGAACGCACGCGTGAACGCTTGGCGCGTGTCGACGTCGAGGTGAATCCCGTCACGCGGCTGAAAGGCCGCTTTCAGCTCCGGAACATCGTCGACGCGAAGCGCAGGAACTCCGCTGTCTGCGACGAACAGGTCCCATCCGCTCTGTCTCGGAAAGCGATCCTCGGCGGACTGCTTTGGGCCGATCGAGGGAACATAGAGCAACATGCCCCGCCCGCCACGCGCGCGGAGCTCGGTGAACGCTTTGCTCACGCTTTCGCGCCGGACCTTGGTCCCCTCCGGATCTGGTTTGAAGACAACGTGCTCCCATTCGGATTGGTGATACTGCAAGTCCTCCGGCGTCGGGATGGCGGATATAAGCTCACCCGACGGAGTGACGGCTACATTGCCGATCCTGACGCCCATCTCACCCAGAAATTCGGGCCGAACATCGAGTTGCGGATTCCGAAACACGAACCGATCGGCGAGCCAATCCGTGATGGCTTCGCTCGCCCTCTGTGCCGGTGTCACGCTGGACGCCGATCGAACGAGCCTGCGTAACTCGTTCGTGTAGCCCGTCGCGCGCTGGGTGAAGTTCGTGAACGTGAGGCTCAGGATGACCTGGCCCTTAAACTCGGGTCGCCGATGGAGCAGGAAGTCGAACAACAGGTACGGCGTCGCTCCCCATGCAGTGAGCAAGCGGACCGGGCGATGCAGCGTTCCCGACAGGATGTCGAGATCGATGCTGGCCGCCATCTCGGACGATCCGATCACCACGATATCGTCGGGCTGGATCTCGTCGACAGCGCGGCGGATCGACACCGCCGCTGGGCCTTCCCGGGACACCAAGAACCCTCGCTGTCGAACGACGAGCTCGAACACTCCGAGCGTGGCGATCCAGACCACCATGGCGACGCCCCACGCGCGCGCGGAGCCTCGCGGAACCGCCAGCGATGTTGGCTCAGAATCCGGCATAGATGAAGGACCAGCCGATTGGCGGCCACCACATCCAACGGTATCACGGCGCGCAGATCCCGGCGGCGAGGCGGTCCACGGCGACGATCGATACGACATCGGTTCGATCTGGCCTTCCAGGGTACTATCGCGAGACGGTTGACCGTGAACTAAATGTTCTTCAACTCGTTCACGTTTCTGTTCCTTCTCACGCTCGTGTTGGTCCTGGATCGGACGCTGCCGTCGGCGCGGTCCAAGAAGCTCATGATCCTGTCGGCCAGCGTCGTGTTCTACGGCGCGTGGAAGCCGATCTTCGTCCTGCTCATGACCTTTCAGGCCCTGGTCGATTGGTATGCCGCCAGGGCGATCGGGGCGACGGAGGATCGCCGCAAGCGGCGAGCGTGGCTGATCGCCAGCATCGGCATCAACCTGGCCGTGCTCGGGTACTTCAAATACATGGCGTTCTTCGCGACGTCGATCAACGACGTATCGCTTGCGTTGGGCGGCACCTACCAGCTCCCGGTGCCTCACCTGATCCTTCCGATCGGGATCTCGTTCTACACGTTCGAGACGATGTCGTACACGATCGATGTCTATCGACGTGAGCTGAAGCCAACGTCCTCGTTCCTCGACTACTCCCTGTTCATCACGTTCTTTCCGCACCTGGTTGCGGGGCCCATCGTCCGCGCATCGGCGTTCCTGCCGCAGGTCGTGGATGAAGATGGCAGCAGGAGCGCGCGGAGAAGACTCGGCTACGGTCTGTGCCTGTTCACGATCGGGATGTTCCAGAAAGTGTTCATCGCCGACGGGATCTTCGCGCCTCTGGCCGACGCGATCTACGCGACACCGGCGAACGCATCGACCGCCGACGGTTGGCTCGGGACGATGGCGTTCTCGGGTCAGATCTACTACGACTTCAGTGGGTACTCGACCTGCGCGATCGGACTCGCCGCGTGTCTCGGGATCACGATCGCGGATAACTTCCACTCTCCGTACGCCGCGGTGGGTCTGTCCGACTTCTGGCGACGCTGGCATATCTCGTTGTCGTCATGGCTGCGGGACTACGTCTACGTGTCGATGGGCGGCAACCGCCATGGCGCGTGGAAGCGATATCGAAATCTGATCGCGACCATGGTCCTGGGCGGGCTTTGGCACGGAGCAGCGTGGACGTTCGTGATCTGGGGAACCCTGCACGGCTTTCTGCTGGTCATCGAACAGGGGATCCGGAGGCTCCTGGCGGCGCTCAAGATCTCGCTGGTCGGGATCGTGTGGACGGCCATCGGCATCGCGCTCACGTACTTCGCGGTGTGCGTGACGTGGGTGTTCTTCCGTGCGCCGACGTTTCACGACGCGTTCACCATGCTCGCGGCGATGTTCGGCGTCGATCCCGGCGATGGAATCAAGCTGTTCGCGCGCCGTGGACAAGACGTGACGCTCGCCGTCACAGCCATCGTCCTGATGCTCGCCACACATGTGTGCTGGCGGCGCTCGCGGTTCGATCGATGGATCGAGCACAGACCGTGGTGGGTGCGCGGCGCGGTCCTGTCCCTGGTGCTCGCGATCGTCGCTGCATCGATCGCCGCGAGCACGACCCAGCGCACCTTCATCTATTTTCAATTCTGACGGAAGGAACCTCGGTGAACGACTGGGCAAAATCTTGGCTGTTGGCCGTCGCGAGCACGGCGATCATCCTGGTCTCGTACGAGCGCTACTGCCGGCAGCTCGGGTACGTGCCTTCGATCGCCGAGAGCGCCGATCAATGGGTCAATCGCTGGGAGCGATCGACCGACGGTCCCGCCGTGCTGTTGGGAAACTCGCGCTGTCTGGCGGCTTTGAGACCGGAATACCTGGCACCGCTGTTCGGAGGACATCCCCCGGCGCAGCTCTGCACGGTCGGGATCAACCCTCTTCCCGTCCTCGCGTATCTGATCGATCACACCCGGTTCTCGGGAACGGTGATCGTCGACATCGTACCCGGCAGTGTGTTCAGCCGATCCGGTGTCGGAGCGTGGGACGAGTGGAGGCACCGACTCGAGGACCGGCCCGTTTATGCCGGGCTCGAGCAATATTTCGTGGCCACCTTCCAGAGCCGGGCGTCGTCCCTGATCCACCCAGCCGCTCCGCTGGTGTGGCTACGGACGCTGCGAGGGATCACTCCTCCGTGGGTCGTTCACCAATCCGAGGCGGTGCGCGCGGACGGCGCGTGGATTCCCGTCGATGACCAGGAGTACGAGAAGAAGCTGTGGTCCACCGGTGTTCCATGGCCGGAGATGGTCAAGGCGGACCACGAGAACCTCTGGAGTGATCGGGAGCTCGATCAGCAGCTCGCGACGACACGGCGTGCGGTCGCTACACTCAAGGCGCGCGGCGGCCGCGTGATCTTTCTCCGGCTACCGGTCTCCGGAACCACAAAGGAGGCCGAGGACAAGTATTTCCCTCGCGCGCAGTACTGGGATCGGTGGATCGAAGCACTGGGGGGCACCGGGATCCACTTCGCCGATTATCCATCGCTCCAAGCGTTCTCTCAGCCCGACGAGTCGCACATCGAGTTAGCGATGGCTCCCGAGTTCACTCGACGACTCGAGCTGATCTTGGAATCCGT
>JAQBQF010000010.1 GCA_028287115.1 Myxococcales bacterium | reverse complement strand
ACGGCACGGAGCCCGACGGCAACCAGCCCGACGGCATCGCCGACGTCGGAGACGCAGGCTGTACCGCGTGCGATGCGAGCACATGTGACCCCAACGCCGGCTGCACGGGGATCGCGAGCTTCGCACCGGCGTTTCCGCGGATCGCGTCGGCACGGATCGGCGGATCTCAGACCTACGGACCCGCGTTCCAGGCCTGGGCCGCGAAGCAGGCGCTCGTGGTCATCGGCGGCAACTGGGAGGGCTGGGCCAGCAGCGGCCGGAATCGCGAGGCCGTGATCCACAGCATCAAGGCGCAGTCGACGATCGGGACCAAGGTCATCGAGTACGGCATCGCCGATGGCATCAACACCGCAAACGACAACGAGCCGGGCTTCTCACCGGCGGTCGCATCGCGAAACTGGTACCTCTGGCGCAACGGAGCCGGCGGCACGCACGTCGCCTTCTCCACCAGCTCTGCGTACTGGCAAACCAACTCGACGGAGTACGTGCCTGCCGACGCGAACGGCCGCAAGCTCGAGGACGCGTTCGCCGTCTACGTCGACAAGACCTATCGCACGGCCGGGACGGCAAACGCGGCGCCGTCGCTGGACGGCCACTATCACGACAACGTCTTCTTCTATTCGTGGATCGACGGCGACTTCGATCGCAACGGCACAACCGACACCGGCAAGTCGTTCGGCCTCGCGTGGCGGACGGGCGAGCGCCGTTACTTCGAGCAGTTGAAGTCGATCGATCCCGAGCTGATCCGGTTCGGCAACCTCGATAACATGTACTCGCTCGGCATCACCGATCCCGCGAATACCGCCGCGGCCGGCCCGCTCGACGGCATCATGCACGGCGCCATGCTCGAGGGGTTCATGGGCAAGTCCTACTCGTTCGAGACCTGGTCGAGCTGGGCCGCCACGATGAAGGAATATCGGTTCCGGATGAACATGTCGATCGCGCCCAAGCTCGCGGTGTGCGTGCACGGCGGTATGGCGGCCAACGGCAGCGACCCGTACACCGCCACGCCCTATCAAGCGATGCGATACGGTCTGGCGTCGGTCCTGCTCGACGACGGCTATTACTCGTATACGCCGGACGGTTATCCCGACAACGTGCTGTTCTCGTTCGACGAGGTCGGCGGCAACGCGGGCGGCCCGCCCGTCGGCTACCTCGGGTACCCGACGCAACCGGCGCCAACCGCCGCGTGGCAACACGGCGTGTGGCGTCGCGACTTCGACCACGGCATCGCGCTCGTGAATCCGAAGGGCAACGGAGCGCAGACCGTCACTCTCGGTGCCACGTTCAAGCACCTCACGGGGAACCAGAACTCCTCACTCAACAACGGCTCGTTGGTCACGACCGTCACGCTGCAAGACCGAGACGGCCTGATCTTGCTGCGGCCGTAACCCTAACGCCGCTGCGTGGTCACGCGGCGCCGATCACGATCTCGCGTGAGCTGCTACAATTTAGGTCGGTGCGCTGGACGGTGATCGTATTGCTCGGAGCGTGCGGTCGCCTTGACTTCGCGACCACGCAGTCGCTCGACGCTGCGCCGGAGACCTATCCGTTGGCGGTGCTGGCCGATCACCCCGTTGTCTATCTCCGCCTCGACGATACCGGTGGCATGGTCGCCTCCGACGCGACTGGCTTGGGCCGCGACGGCAGGTACTCCGTCCAAGGAGGAACGCTCGTTTACGGACTCGCCGGCGCTCTGGGTGGGACCGATCACGCGGTCTCGATGACCGGCGACGGTAATAGCGGGCCGAACCTGGTGGCGCGCGTCGCGCTGCCGACGTCGGTATATCCGTGGGCAGGCGACTTCACGATCGAGTTTTTCGTGCGCCCTGACGCTCCACCGCCGATCGGTTGGAAGAACGCACTATTCCTCTGGGAGGACTTCCGCCTCTCGGGCTTCCGGACAGGTTGGACGATCAATTACCTCCCGGAGCTGTGGACGGACGAAGCCGGCGGTACTGCAACCATTACTTCGACCACGCCGCTTGTCGCCGGCGCTTGGAATCACATCGCGTACACGAAGCACGGCAACAATGTCTCGATCTACCTCGGTGGCACCCTCGTCGCCGAAGGCGCCATCGACTACAACGTCCCGCCGCCGGACGCCGACAATTGTCTCGGCTCTTGTCACGGGATGCCGTCGAGCGGCGCGTTCGACGAGCTCGCGATCTACGGAAGCGCGCTGACGGCTCAGCAGATCCAAGTCCACGTGGCAGCGGCCGGCATCTAACCAAGCCACTGGAATTTCACTGGCCTACTCGAGCGCCTTCACAGCTCCCAGCTGAGG
The DNA here is from genome assembly GCA_028287115.1 of Myxococcales bacterium. Classification (GTDB taxonomy): domain Bacteria; phylum Myxococcota_A; class Polyangia; order Haliangiales; family Haliangiaceae; genus JABFXX01. Next base: position 746 of record JAQBQF010000010.1, on the reverse strand, counting down.
CCGATCGAAGCGAAGACGCTGTCGCGAGAGGGCAGCAGCACGAACCCCGGGTAACTGTAATGGGCGGCATCGACCTGGAAGTTCAGAAGCATGCGCGAGTCATTCGGCCCGTCCGGGTGGGAGAGAACGAGCGATAGATCGAGCCGCAGGAGATGGCCGCTCTGCGAGCCGAGCTCTTTATCGGACGTGTAGTACGTGTACATCGCCGGTGCCTGCGTGTATTTGTCCTCGAAGAAACCGGCACGCGATTGCAGGTAGAACCGATATCCCGCCTGCATGCGCCACGATGGCCTCGCGATCCGCAGATCGGCTGCGGCGGACACGCTATTGATGCCCCAGCTGTCGTGACCGAGACGTAGCTCGGGATGCAGCCCGATCCCGGAGGCGAGCGAGTGCACCCATTCGATGACGGCGGCGTGGCTGATCCGGCTCTCGGGCAAGCGTTCCGGTAAACCGGCATCGGATCCGATCGTGTTCATGAACGTGATCTGGTGTTGACCGAACTGTGCCGTCCAGTCTCCGAACCGAACGCTGCGATACGGTGAAGCCAAGTAGCCTTCGGACACCTTGCCGTCGTAGCGCAGTCTCAACGCGTCGTTGCGCGTCAGCACGAGCGCGATCCCCGCGGAGTAGCCCGCGGCGAACAACTTGTTATGCACCCCGCTGTCGAGCACGCTCGACACCCAATTATCCGTGAGCGTGAGGCCGCCGAGCAGCGTCGCATTCCGATCGAGCACGTCGTACGA
>JAQBQF010000361.1 GCA_028287115.1 Myxococcales bacterium | reverse complement strand
TCTGCCATCGTTGCCGATGTGGCGCTCGCGCCTCCGCGAAGCGGCATCGTCGAGATAGCCGGACCGGAACGGGCAGCGCTCGACGAATTCGTCGCCCGCTATCTGAAGGCGGTCGGCGACCCGCGTGAGGTCGTAACCGACCCCGAGGCCCGATACTTCGGCGGCCGGGTCGAGGAGCGCTCGCTCGTGCCGTTGGGCGAAGCGCGCCTCGGCCGCATCGGTTTCGACGAATGGCTCCGCCGCTCACGGGCAGCCGCCTGATCCCGCATCCGCAGCGAAGGATAGGCACTCATCGATCGATGGCCTGCGCGGCGCCACCGATGATGAACCCGTGACGTTCGCGATCGCGAGCTCGACGTCGAGATCACGTTCGGGCGATTTCGACGATTGTGGGATCGAGGGTGACGGCGCGGCCCTGCGCCCGTGCGAGACCGTCAACGGCGTTGCAGTCATGTCTTCAGCGGGACTTGCGCGGGCGTGTTTTCGAGGTCACGCGCCTGGGCTTCGCGATCGACTTGCCGTCGGCACGAGCCGCCGCGAGGCGATACGCAGCGAGGATCGCGGCACGTACGTCCGCGGTACGCGCGAGGCGGAGCTCGATGAGGATCGCCGGATACCCCACGAAGTGCGGGATCGTGAAGAAGCCCGCGGGCGCGATCGCCAGCAACGCGTCTTTCGCGTCGAGGTTTTCGACGATGACGGCGAGAATCTCACCGCTGGGCGGCGGGGCGTCGCCGAACCGCTTGAGATCAGCCTTGCTGAACGGTCGCTCCCAGGCGAAGCCCTTGTCGCCGACCATCCACGTGCGGTTGTTCCATTTGCGGCCCACCTTCACGCCGGCAAGGCTCGTCGCATAGGTGCCGGCGGCTTCGAGCGTCATTCCCATCGGCGGACCATTGTAGCGTCCCGTGGACCTTCGTCTGCACGTGCGGCTGTCAGGTTTCTTCACACGGGTGACAGCAAGCTTCACGACGATGGCGGTCGCGACGCCGCGCGGCCGTCTCCGATCATTTGCGTAGAAGCGCGGATGTGCCTGACGGACTCATCGGCCTGGCATTTTCCCAGAGCGCGCAAGCGCGCCGTCTCACGCGCTGGAAGAAGCTATCTGATTCATGCGAGGGGGCCGCGTCCGTACGCGGTCGCAGCAGTGGAGCGTGAACAATGTGGCCACGGGCTTTCTTCTCGGAGCGTCTGACCCTCCACTCCACGCACCTCAGCGCTCGCGCGTGACGTCATGCGCGAGCTTGTCCTCGCGGAGCCGGATCAAGCGCGGGTGGCGCAGCTTGTCGTGCGAGGTCCACTCCATGAACCCGACCTGGACGACAACCTCCGGCCGCACCCAGTGGACATGGCTTCGCGGAAAGCCGGTCCCGCGCTCGAACGGACATGTCGGCTGGGCGAGCGTATCGAGGCGGGCGCGGAGCTCGAGTAGCAGCTTCGTGTCGAGACCCGTGCCGACCTTGCCCGCGAACACGAGCTGCTGGCCCTCGAAGTAGCCGACGAGCAGCGCGCCGAGGCCGCGCCGCTTGCCGCGCGGATCGGTGAAGCCACCTACGACCAGCTCCTGGCTGGCCTCGATCTTCATCTTGAGCCAGTGCGGCGAGCGGCGAGACTCGTAAACGGAATCGCGGCGCTTCGCGATCACGCCCTCCCAACCTGCGGCTGCTGCGCGTCGCCACGGCTCGGCATCGTCGAGTGCCGCGACACGATGAAGCGGCGACGCGAGTGGGAGGGACGCGAGCTCGCGCCGGCGGTCTTCGAGTGCGAGCGATCGGAGGTCACGCCCGGCGAACCAGAGCACGTCGAACACGTGATACGCGTTCTGGTCCCACGCGAGCTCGCCGTCGAGGATGAGCTCGTCGTGCGGCAGCCGCGCGATCGCTGAGGCGATCGCGGGTACTCGCTGAAGCAGCTGGTTGCGCGAGTAGAGGCGAACGTCGTCACCGCGCTTGAACGCGAGCAGGCGGATGCCGTCGTACTTGCGCTCGAACGTCCACTCCGGGCCGGTGAATCGCTCGTAGGTCAGCGTCGCCGCCATGGGCACGATCCACGTTGGGAAGGCCATCGGACGTAGTGTGGCGCGAAAACTGTGTTCGCTGCTCGCCTAGCGGCCGGCCTTGCCGCCTCGCCGGTTGCGCGGTACCTGCGTCCCATGCCCAAAACGATCATTGTCGGTGGCTACGGTCCCGGCATCTCGAACGCCGTCGCCGAGCGCTTCGGCAAAGAAGGTTTCTCCGTCGCCCTCGTCGCGCGCAATGCGGACCGGCTCGCCACCGGCGTGAAGGCGCTGCAGGCCAAGGGTATCCGCGCCGAGGCATTCCCCGCGGATCTCGCGCAGCCCGACGCGGTCCGCACGCTCGTCACCAAGGTGCGCGAGAAGCTCGGGCCGATCACGGTGCTTCAGTGGACGGCGTACAGTGGAGGCGCCGGCGACCTCACCAAGGCGAGCACGGCCGAGATCCGCGGCGTCTTCGACGTGGCGGTCGCAGGTCTGCTCGCGGCGATCCAGGAGTCCCTGCCCGACCTGCGCGAGCAGAAGGGCGCGGTGCTCGTGACGAACGGTGGCCTCGGCTTCTTCGACCCGCAAGTCGATGCGATGGGCGTTGCCTGGAATGCGATGGGGCTCTCGATGGCGAACTCCGCGAAGCACAAGCTGGTCCGCCTCCTGGCGGAGAAGCTGCGCCCCGACGGCGTTTACGTCGGCGAGGTGATGGTGACCGGCACGGTCAAAGGCACCGCCTTCGACTCTGGCAACGCCACCCTCGATCCAGCGATGATCGGCGGCAAGTTCTGGGACCTGTATCAGGCGCGCAAGGACACGACCGTCGTTGTATGACGGTCTGACCTGCCCCCGCTCCAACGGCCTCGGTTCCAGAAGGACGTCGTCCGAAGTTCGGACGAACGGTGGAACTTGTGCCACTTGCGTCTGACCCTGCCCCCGCTCCTCGGGCGCTCCGTAGAGTGGCATCGCGGGCGCGCGATCGAGCAGAGCGGTGATGGCCGCGGTGTCGTCGAACGCCTGGCGATGCGCGACCGCGCTAGTCGTCGAGCACCGTCAGATCGAGTTGGCTGAGCCGCTCCGGGTCGGAGAGGATTTCGATCTGGACGATCTTCCCGCCGCGGACCGTGAACGCCATGACCGAGAACGGCTTGCCATCGAGCATGCAGACGAGCCCTGCGGCGCCGTTGACAAGCGCTGGGAGCCTGAGCAGACCGAGGCGCGAGAAGCTGTGCGCGCGACGAGCCACCTCGTCGGCGCCACGGAGCTCGACCGACATGCCCGATCGCGCCGTACCGCCGTCGCCTCGGAGGACGACCTCCGGGTCGAGGACGGCGAGGAGCCTGTGGAAATCACCGTCGCGTGCAGCCGCGACAAAGGCGTCGACGACGCTGCGTTGGAGCTCCACGTCTGCGTCAGGAGTGGCGTTCCGCGCCTGAACGCGGCGGCGTGCGCGGCTGGCCAGCTTGCGAGCGGCGTCGGGGGTGCGGTCGACGATGAGCGCGATCTGTTCGAAAGGCATGCCGAAGATGTCGTGCAGCACGAACGCGACGCGTTCGGCCGGCACAAGGGTCTCGAGCACCACGAGCAGTGCGAGGCCGACCGTGTTGGCCAGCAGCACGGCGTGCTCCGGGCTCGTTCCGTCGGCGTGGTCGATGATCGGCTCGGGCGCGTGAGTCTCGGTCCGCGTCTTGCGTGAACGGAGCATGTTCAGCGAGATGCGGGCGACGACGGTCGTCAACCACGCGCCGAGATCGTCGACTTCACCGTAAGCCGTTCCGCTGAGCCGGAGCCAGGCGTCTTGGACGGCGTCCTCGGCCTCGCTCAGAGAGCCAAGCATGCGATAGGCGACGGCCCGCAGCCGGGGCCGCTGCTCCTCGAATCTTTCAGCCAGCGACTCGAGCTCGTCCATCGGTCACATTCCTCCGTCGTGCGGGGTCATGCATGTGAGACCCGCGACACACGGCGGATGTGACGGGGCCTCGTCGAGAATCAGGTTTAGCCAAACACACAACCTCGGAGATGAACAGCATGCAACCCCGTATGAACAGCCCGGCCTTGACCGTGCCAGGTGCAATGAACGCCCTCCAGATGCTCCACAAAGCGACGGAGAGCTGCGACGTGCCTCGCACGATCCTCGAGCTCGTGCACACACGCGTCGGTCAGATCAATGGGTGCAGCGTCTGCGTAGACATGCACTCCCGCGCGCTCAAGAAGCTCGGCGAGAGCGATGCGCGGATCTTCGCACTCGCGGCTTGGCGGGAGGCCTCCTACTACACGGAGGCCGAACGCGCCGCGCTCGCGCTGGCGGAGGCCGCGACGAGACTCAGCGACCGAGCCAATGCGGTGGAAGACGAGGTCTGGGCGGAAGCGTCTCGACACTTCAGCGAGACCGCGCTCGGTGCGCTGGTCATGACGATCGCCCTCGCGAATCTCTGGAACCGCCTCAACGCCGCGACGCGGCAGGTGAGCGGCGATTGGGTCGCGAAGTACATCTAAGCCAGCAAGCCCTGAGGTGATCGGGTGTCATGCTCGCTTCTTTTTGCGCTCGGGAGCCTTGTGGCGATAACCGGTGAGCGGCCGTGCCGGCTCCGTTCGTGGAGCTCGCCTGAGAGCACGAGCGCTCGCGTTGAAATCCGCACCGCGCCCCTGTCGCGCAGTTGACACGCTCACCCTGTCTTGACGTGACGGACCGGCGGTGCCCGACGGGACAACTGCACGCCGCTGACGCAGGGGCGCGCGCCGGTACAGCAAGGGCGCGCGCCGGCGCCCATGTCGTCATCGCCGCGTGCTCGGTCACCATCGATCATGCGGTCACGCGGCATCATCGTCGCCTCTACGATCCTGGTCGCTGGCGTCGTACGTGCGGACGTCTGGGAGATGGATGCGGTGGTCGGTAACGACGCGTTCAACGGCGTCCTGTCCCACCCGGACGACAATGGCTTCACGAACGATCTCGGGCTCGCGATCCGCCGCCGCCGTGGCGACCTGGCGCTCGGCGGCTCGGTCCTCGATCGCATGATCACGTCGTCGGGGATCATGAGGCGCTGCGATCTCGTGGAGCTGTTCGCGACGATCACGTGGTTTCTCGACGACCTCCGGATGATCGAGCTGAGGGCCGGACCGACAGTCGCCGGTGATCTGGGTGGCCTGTGGGTGCAATCGCACTGGCACCGGCTCACCCGCACCGGCCCGCGCGACCCGCGAAAGCTGCCGTCGGTCTACATGCACGACTTCCGCACGGCCGGTGTCGCCGGGCTGCGCGCCGAGGCCGGCTATGGTGGCCCGATTCGGGCCTACGGCACGGTGGACGGCCAGTTTGCCTTCGGAGACACCGGCGTGAGCTTCGCCGAGGGCGCCGGCGGCCTCCGCGCGTCGTACCGGATCGGCCCGGTCGAGCTCGGAATCCTCGGCGAGCTCGCGCTCGGACGGTACCGCGTCGACGACGCCGAGCTCGCCATACCCGGCGCGTACCGCCCCGGCTGGCAGATCGATCGGCGCATCGGAGTGCGCGTCGGCATGCATCGGTACCGCGTCGCCTTCGAGTACCACACGAACGAGACCTCCTCGGGCGAGGCGTTCAGCGAGATCACGTTCGAGCGGCGGTGACGAAACCTCCGAGCGGCGCTCGATCGGGCGTCGTGCGCTGCGGGCAACTCGGGGAGCCCGATATCTCGGTCAGGTCGCGAGCTCCTGAGATCCAGTTGGGCGAGACCAGCACGTCGCCGATGCGACATCTGAACTTCGTCGCCGACCGTCCGCGCGGCGTCTTGATCCTCAGCGATGATCATTTGAGACGGATGTCTGCCTTCGTCGCGGGAGCCGCGGGCTTCGCCTCGACGGGGGCTTCCTTCGCGAAGAAGCCCTTCTTGCTGACACGGACTTTGTAGCTGCCTTTCGAGACCGACTTGAAGCGATAGTTGCCTTGCTCGGTCGACTTCGCGGTCTGGATCACCGCTCCGTCTTTGTCGACGAGCTCGACCGTCGTGTTCGATGAAGAGCCAGCGCCATCCATACTGAGCTGACCTTCGATCTCGCCGAAGTTCGCGTGCTGCGCCGCTTCGGTGTCCTGCATGAACACGGTCTCGGTCTTTTGGATCAGGTGGCCTTCGGTGTCGTGATACGAGAGCTCCGCGATGTAGCGCCCTCGGGGCTGGGGCTTGCTGTCGTCGCCGGTGCCGCTCCATGCAAACGTGATCGCGCCGGGTGTCGCGGCTTGATCTGTGCCGAAGACTTTCTTGCCGCGCAGGCCGGCGGGGTCGGTCGAGTACACCGCGAGCTCGACTCGTCCCGTGCTCGCGAGCGCGCGCATTCCGATCTCGGTCGCCTGCTTGGTCTCGTCGTAGCGTGCGCCGAGATCCGTGAGGAACACGTTGCCGGCGTAGACTTCGAACCGACGGCGGCTGACTTGTTGCTTCGTGTTCGTCGCGATCACATCGATCGTATGCTTGCCTTCCGCGAGATCGCCGGTGTGCCACTCGTGTGTCAGGCTCGACGCACACGCGCCAGCGAGCGGCTGATCATCGAGAAGCATCTCGACCTTCGTGACGCCGCCCGCCTGGTTATCGCGTGCGTCGACGGCGATCTTCATCGTCGGCGCGACGTGTTGCCCGTCGATGATGCCGTTGACGGCGACGCTCGTGACGTCCATCGCGACAAGGCCGAGCACCGCCCACATGGCTTCCCCTTTATCGGCGCCGCCCTGATGGCCCGCGACCGTGTGCCACGATCCGTCTTGCATCTGATGCTTCACGAGCCAGGCGGTTCCGCGATCGATCGCTGATTCGCCGTCGCCGTGCCCTGCGAGCCGTAGCGCGTACAGCGTCTGCCCCGTTGCGAGCGCGTCACTCTGCATCGGCTCGAGACCCCAACCACCATCTTGATTCTGGCGCGACAACAAGATCTTCTGCAACCGCAGCGAGCTCTGCTCCCCTTGACCGACGCCCGCAGCCGCGAGCCCGAGCAGCGCGAGGTTGACGTTCTGAATGTAGACGTTGCTCGATGGCGTCCAGTCGCTCGATTGTTGCGCGAGATACCGCTCGGCCTTCCGCATCGGCGTCAGCCAGTTGTCATCGGCGGTGCGTGCGTACGCTTGTCGCCACGTCTGCATCGCTTGATAGGTCGTGTGCATCGTGCCGCCCGTCACCGGCAGCCGCGCGTCGTCGTCGGGCACCGAGCCATCGCCTTGCTGCAGCGTCACGAGCTCTTTGCTGTACTTGAGCAGCTCGTCGGTTTGCGCAGCGTTGACCCACATGTCGTAACGCGCCCAGGCTTGGCCTTGAAACGCCGTGCCGGTGACATGGCCGCCCGCCGTGACACCGAGCTTGAGTGCGGCGACCATCGCGTCGACGTCGGTCATGTGGACGTTATATTGATGATGCATGCCGACGGTAAGCGCTTCCATCGTCACGGCCTGGACGTGGCAGCCGAAACATTTGTGCGACTCGGTCCATGCCTTCGCGGCGCCGGTAAGATAACCGAGCCCTTGCTGCGCGGCTTTGCGCGCGCCGGGGTTGCCGAGAGTCGCCTTGGTGATCGTCGCGACATCACTACATACGAGGGCTTTGGCCGGCTTGCCCTCGGAGCGCGAAGAACAGTTTGCCAAGACCGCGAGCAGACCGATGCCAAGAAGTCTGGAGCTGGACATCCCGGCGAAAACGCGCCACGCGCCGAAGTGATCTATCGATTATTCACCCATGGAAATGGTCGCGGCGGGTGTCAGCGTCGAACAGCGCCTCGCCGAGCTGCATCTGGACGGTGGGACTACCGGTGGTCGGGCGCAGCTGCGTCCGCGTGATCACGACGTCCATAGTCGGCGCACGCTGCGCGGGAGCCGATTATCGATCTTGGGGACCTCGGCGGGGGGCAGGCGCCCACGCAGCGCGGCGAGCACCGTGCGCGTGATCCGCTCCGCCGTGGGGACATCGACCCCGAGGTGAGCGGCGACGTGGCGCAGGAAGGTCGCCTCGTACAGGATCTGAGGTCGCTCGCCGCGGTGGCGCGCGCAGCGGGTTAGAAGTCCTCGCAAGGTCCGCGGCGCGAGCTCGGCGAGCTCTTCGATCTCGCCGCCCGTCAGCTCGAGCGAGAGCGTGCAAAGGACGGCCCGGACCCCGTCCGTCGCGGAGACCCCGGTGGGCAAGACACCGCTGAGCTCGATCTCGTGCAGGATCTTCTCGGTGGGTTCCTCGACGGGTCTGTCCTCGAGCTCCTCGGGCTCGGTGGACGGTGGCTCCGACGGTTCCCGGTTCGATTGGATGTAGGGATACCAGAGCGTATCCAGCTCGCGCGGGAGCCGATTCCGCACGTCCCGGATCTCGTCCTCGGGCATGAGCTGCTGCACGGCTTCGAACACCGCACGCGTGAGTCGCTCTGCCTCTTCGAAGAGGATCCCGAGCTCTCTCGCGATGAGGCGCACGAATCCCTGCTCGTCGAACGAGATCTCCGGTCGGTCGGTTCTGTGGACGACGCATCGGGTGAGGATCCGGCGGAGCGTCGGCGGCATCACGTCGGCGACGTCTTGCGCGTCTAAGCGGGGCAGCCTCATCTCGAGCGCACACAGGACGATGTCTGCCGCATCGAACGCGGCGATGCCCGCCGGCAACGTCCCGCTGCGCTCGATCGTGCGAAACATGTTCTGAACGTCACGCTCGTCCTCGCCGGGTGTCGGCTCGACGGAAACTTCTTGGTGCTCCATGTCGATCTCGCAGATCGTGTCGAAGCAAATGTAGTGCCCGAGGGAGCGCTGGTGCGGCACGCGTCCGGCGATCGTGGTGGGTGGTCGACCGTGCGCCGACGACATGCCGTGAGCTCGGGTTGATCGCGGACCGATGATGAAATCTCTGTCGGACCTAGTTAGAGCCGATTCTCGGACAAGCGCACGACACGCTCGGCGGGAGGGTCAGACACTACTTGTACCAGTTAGAGCCGATTCTCGGACAAGTCAGGCCGCACGACACCATGAGTGTCCGAGCGGTGGTCCATGGCTGAGCGCCAGGGGCGAATTGGATCCCGTCGTCTCGCCGCTTCACTTCGACCGAGCGAGGAGCCGGAAGATCAGACCGTGGGTCACCAGCAGCGGTGGCATGATCGCTGTCGGAATGAAGAATGCGGCTCCAAGCGCACCGGGCTCGATGTGCACGCGCAGGCCTTGGATGACCGCACATAGCAGGTCAGCGGCGCCCCAGACATTGAACACCCAGACGAATGCCTTCGCCCACGCAGCGCGTCGCGAGAGCGCGAGCGTTGCTGCGATGGCGAGAATACCCGCGAAAAAATCTCCATACGCGGCGGGGACCGCGAAGGCGGCAGGCAGCGACGGAGAGACCACACCTGGCAGCAAGAAACTGAGCCCGATGAAGCGGAAAAACATGTGCGGCGCCAGCAACACCTTGAGCGCTTGATCGCGGTTCATCGTTCGCAGCCAAGGCCCGACGTAGAGCCGCGCGACGACCACCGAGCTCACGAGGCTCATCAACGTGCTGATTCCAAACAATGCAAAAGAGCTCATCAGTCACCGTTCGAGCACTAGCTCGGCACGCTTCTACGCGGAGGGTTGCCATTAGGTCTGTTGCATCTCCGGTACCGCCCGTGGTGCCGCGCGGGAAGTGGGTCGCGGACGCGCTCAGGACACGACACGAGGACGCGTTCGAGGGCTTCGAAGGGTCCCGTATTTCCGGGGGTTTGTGAGAATTCGCGAAAATCTTCGCGAAGCATGTAGAGCCGTGACGGTCGGTTCCGACTTCGGGATGCAACCCACAACAAGGAGCATCGAGATGACGACCCGATCGCAGAAGATCACCACGTACCTCTGGTTCGACAGCAACGCCGAGCAGGCCGTCGAGCACTACCTGTCGCTGTTTCCCGATTCGCGCGTCACCAAAGTCTCGCGATGGGGAAAAGGCGGACCCGGCATCGAAGGCAGCGTCATGAACATCGCGTTCGAGCTGCACGGCCAGGCGTTCATCGCGCTCAACGGTGGACCGCACCACAAGTTCACGCCGGCGATCTCGCTGCTCGTGTCGTGTGACACGCAAGCGGAAGTCGACGCGCTGTGGTCGCGCATGTTAGCGGCCGGCGGCAAGGCCGTCGCGTGCGGCTGGCTCGAGGATCGCTTCGGGCTGTCGTGGCAGATCATCCCGACCGCGCTCATCGACCTGATGTCCGATCCGGACCCGGTGAAGAGCGGTAGGGTGGCGCAGGCCCTCATGGGCATGCAGAAGATCGACATCGCCGCGCTGACGCGGGCACACGCCGGACAAACGATCGGAGACAAGTCATGAAGTACATGCTGATGATGAACACACCGGGCAGCGGTCCGTACCAGATCGCGAACTGGCCCAAGCAGGACCTCCAGGCGCACATCGGGTTCATGACGAAGTTCGCGAAGAAGCTGTCCGCGGCGGGCGAGTTGGTCGGCGCCGAGGGCCTCGCGGGTCCGGATCAGGCCAAGCTCGTGCGCGCCGGCAAGACCGGCGAGCCGATCACCGACGGCGTGTTTCCCGAGACGAAGGAATTCCTCGCCGGCTACTGGATCGTCGACGTCGAGACACCGGAGCGTGCGTACGCCATCGCCGCGGAAGCGTCGGCGGCGCCCGGTCCGGGCGGCAAGCCGCTGAACATGAACATCGAGGTCCGTCAGGTGATGGCCGGCCCACCGAAGGACTGGGCCTGAGGCGGTGCTCGATCGCGGCGAGCTGCTGCTGCTGCGAGAGCTCGCGCCCCGCGCCCTGGCGGCGATCGTCCGGCGCTATCGCGACTTCACGGGCGCAGAGGACGCAGTCCAGGAGGCGCTCGTCGCCGCGGCGCAGCAGTGGCCGGTGCAGGGCCTACCGAACAACCCGCTGGGCTGGCTGATCCAGGTCGCGAGCCGGCGGATCACCGACGAGATCCGCGCGGCGACCGCGCGCCGGCTACGCGAGCGCCTCGTGGTCAGCCTGATCCCCGCGGACGAGCAGATCGCGCTCGTCAGCGACGAGGTCGAGGTGGACGAAACGCTCGAGTTGTTCTGGATGTGCTGCCATCCGGCGCTGTCGTCGAGCTCGCAGGTCGCGCTCACGCTGCGCGCGCTCGGCGGCCTCACGACGGCCGAGATCGCCCGCGCGTTCCTCGTGCCCGAGGCGACGATGGCGCAGCGGATCAGCCGCGCGAAGCAATCGATCAAGGCGTCGACCGTCGGGTTCGCGCCGCCGGCGGCAAGCGAGCGCGCCGATCGGCTGCCCGCGATCCTCCACGTCCTCTATCTGATCTTCAACGAGGGCTACGCCGCCACCAGCGGCGAGGCCGTGGTCCGCGTCGATCTGAGCCACGAGGCAATCCGCATCGTGCGGATGCTCGCTGGATCCGCCGATGCGCCCGAGGTCCACGGCCTGCTCGCGCTGATGTTGCTCACCGATGCGCGTCGCGATGCCCGCGTCGGACCCAGTGGCGAGCTCGTCCCGCTCGATGCGCAGGACCGCAGCCGGTGGAACCGTGCCGCAGTCGCCGAAGGCACGGCGCTCCTCGAGCGCACGCTCACGCGCGGCGCCATCGGGCCGTACCAGGTGCAGGCGGCGATCGCCGCACTACACGACGAAGCGCCGAGCACCGACGCGACCGACTGGCGCCAGATCCTCGCGCTCTACGACGTGCTCGTCGCGATGACCGATAGTCCGATGGCGCGCCTCAGCAAGGCGATCGCGCTCGCGATGGTGAGCGGTCCAGTCGCGGGGCTCGCCGAGCTCGACCGCGTGGCGGACGATCCTCGAATCCGCGATCACCATCGCATCGCGGCCGCGCGCGCCCACCTGCTCGAGCGCGCCGGCGACCGGGACGCGGCGATCGCGCACTACCGTCTCGCCGCGAACCTCACGGCCAGCACGCCCGAGCGCAATTACTTGCTCCTCCACGCGGCGCGCCTCGAAGAAGCGGCGACGTAGATCCAGCTCGGCGAAAGCGTGTGCTGCTGTCGTCACCGCTCTTCGAGCCGCCGTGTCGTGATCGACACGGGCCGAGGCGCTCGGCCGCGACGATTCGAGCGGGCCGGCGGCAAGGGCCGGGTCCGGCATCATGACGATCGTGGGAGCAGTCGTGTATGCACCCTCGACGTGAACCTTCGCGTGCGTCTCGATATTCGTTAACGCCCGGGCAATCGGCTGCCGCGATTCGAATTCGACGTTGAACGGACAGCACGTAGTGCGAGTACGTCCGGCTTTCGCTCGGATCGTCCGAATGCCGGACGTCTATCGGACACCCGGAACGATGGCCTGGGCGCTCCAGAAGGCAACCCGGTCCGGTGGCTTGAAGTCACAGCTACGACCTCGCAAAGGCATGCGTTGGTTTCGGCCTTGCTCATGATTCCGGCGAAGAAGCGTTCGCAGGAACCAGCCTTCGTCGAGACTCGGCTCGCCGAGACTCCACGGTCTTTGCGCTAACCAATCACGCAGAACTTTCTTCACCGAAGAACGGCATTTCCTCTCGGAGTACTCCAGATGAACAACCCTATGATCGCGCTGATCGGAACCCTTGGCATCTTCGTCGGACTCTCCACCGGTTGCTCCGAGTCCCCCTCGGCGGAGACCACGTCGGCAGCTGACGCGTCGTCAGGGTCCCCCCAGCACGACGCCGGCGGGCCTCGGTCTCCACCGGCCCAAGGCGGAGCATCCGGCACGGTCGACAGTGTGTCCTCGCCGAGCTTCACCATGATGACCGCAGCGGGTCAGACGGTGACCGTCAACGAAGTGTCCTCCACGACATACCAGGACGGGACGAACCCGACGTCGGCGAATGCCATCACGACAGGCACAAACGTCCTCGTACTGGGGATCGTCAGCAGTACGAGCATCACGGCCACGCAGGTCATCATGCAGCCGAATGACGGCGGCGGATCTGCTGCTTCCGCGGCGGCAGGGGTCATCCCCTTCCAGCAAGGTGCCCCGAGCGAGCCAAAGCAGGTCGGTCAGATCCCAGCAGACTACAATGAGGGGGCCGGGACGATCGTCAGCGGAACGGAAGCGGATCTGGCGACGGAAGCTTCGCTGATCGCGTACCCGGGGGTCCTCGTGGACCGTGTTGCGAGGCTGGGTAGCGGCGCCTACAACGTGCATTGCATCGGCGTGAACTGGCCGCATCACATCTTCGTCGACCAGGACTTCAACGTCATCGGCGCCAATTAGCCGCCGCTGGCAACGCATACAACAGCTCCGACAGCTCTTCGAAGCTGGCCAACTTGGGCTGTTGCACCGAGCTCACCAACCGCGAGCTACGCCTCGACTCCGCAATCGCCTCGAAGAGCGCTGCCCCGACGTCAAGCTCGTCCGCACCGCTCGCGGCCGGGCTCGAGAATGATCGCGCGATATCCCGGCACGATACGTAGCCCCCTCCGTACAGCAGGTCGTCC
>JAQBQF010000343.1 GCA_028287115.1 Myxococcales bacterium | reverse complement strand
ACGAGTAACGCTGTGAGTTGCGCCTCCGTCAACAACGTTGACGTGCCTGCCGTCGAGCTCGATCAAGTGACTGTCGATACATCGAACTTCCCAATGCTCGCCGACAACTGTGTTGCAACCATCAAGCGAAGCAAGATGTTTTCGAGAGGCGGACACTCTCAATTACTCGCGAATACAAACGCGCGCGTTACGATCGATCGAACATTGTTTGACGGTGGTGATGGAATCGACGCGCTCAACGGAGCCACGATTCACATGATCAACAGCGTGATCGCGAACCAAACAGGAGCCAATGGCGCGTTCGTCGGCAACGGTGGGGTCGTGATCGTTTCGTTCTCGACGGTGATCAACTCGACGATTAACTCCGGGAATGGAACGCCAGTGTGCATCGGTGCTAACCCCGATGGTGTCTGCTTCGACGACAGCGTGATCCTGAACGCGCGTACCGGCGCACCGCCGAACACGATTGCGGGCACGAAGTGCACCGCATCGTTCAGCATCGTCTTCCCGCAAGGTACTGCAATATCAGGTTCGAACAATAAGATCGGCGTGAACCCCCAACTCAAGGATCCCTCGAATAGCGACTATCACTTGGTACTTGGGAGCCCGGCGGTAGATGCGGCGAACACAACAGTGGTGGATGCAATCGATTTCGAGGGACTCGCTCGACCTCAGGGGCTTCGCAACGACATCGGCGCGTTTGAATTCAAGCCTTGACGTCAACCGGCTGTGACCTTCGTGGCTCTGTAGGGCCATGCGTAACCTCCCTATCCTGTTTGCATTCGGTCTCTTCGCGTGTGCGCCGGCGGCCCAAGGGCCACGGCCCGTGAACGTCGCGTTCATTCGTCATGACATCCAGCTCGCGTTGCCGGAAGGGCGCGTCGTCACGAGCATGGGCCACACGACCGAGCAGTCGGCGATGGTGTTCACGGCCGAGCGGGCCGGCGGGTCGCGTCACGAAGAGACGTGGATGCGAACCGGCGATGGCTGGAAGCTCCAAAGCTCGCGCGACCTCACCGCGACGAAGTGATCACCACGGACCGGTGAGCTCGACTTCGTAGAGCGTCGCGGCGCGATCGGTATCGTCCGGATCGACCGCGATGTATGCGCGATCGACGCGCCCGGGCGCGAGCGCCAAACCTTCGGCTTTGATCGGCACACCATCGGGCCCGCAGATCGGCGCGGCACGCATCGTGTTGCCGGCGATCACGCCGACCTGCGAGCCGAGCACGGCGCCGTCGTCGACGGCGTTGGCGGACGCTTCCGCGGCGGCGAGGTAGTACACGCGGTCGTGGGCCGCGACCGCATCGGTGAAGCCAAGCCGCGTCCCGCCGATCGAGCCGAGGTCGCACGGCCTTACGTCGAGCACGGCCGGCATCTCCGACGAACCGTCGAGCCACGCGCGCAGGACGGGGAACGAGACTCGAACGATCGCCGGTCCCGGATCTGCGAGTCCGGTATTGCCGCGATGGAACAGCCACAGCTCCGGCGCGACGTACGCGACGCCTTCGATGTTGAGCGACCCGCCGAGCACTTGGCGCACGCGCGCGTAGAGCGGACCCGCGTCGATGATCGAGGGGACATCATCACGGACGCGACAGATCCGTTCGCGCTTCGGCGTCGAGCCCGAGCCGAACGCCCACAACTCGCCATCGATCGCGACGCACGATTCGAGATCGAGCTTCTCTGCTTTGTTGCGGAGCGCGACCTCGAACCGGCGCCGGCCGTCCGAGCCGCGCGGCAAGGCGATCGCAGACACGCCACCTGGAGTGATCACCCCGAGGAACGAGGTGTCATCCTGGATCACGACAAGGCGATCGCCGACGTGTGCGAGCCCCGATGCGGCGCGCACGTGATCGGGCCGATCTTCAGCGGCGGCAGCGGGCGTGTCGTAGTGAAGCGCTCGCTGTGCGATCACGCGGACACCGAGTCGAGGATCGAGGTGAGCGCGCAGCACGCGTCGAGCGTATCAGGGCTTGGGAAACACTTTCGTCAGATCCGAGACGCGCGCGTAGATCACGGGGCCGCGGTCGTCGGCTGCGAGGTGCTTGTCGATCTCGGTCAGCGCGCCGTCGATCCGATTGAAGAACTCCTCGCTGAAGTCGACGGGGTGATAGCCGATCGAATAGACGCGGACTTCCGGGAGCGCGGCGCCGGCGAAGTTCTTCTTGAACATCGCGATCATCTCGGCCGCGGTGACGTAATCGACGAGCGCGCCGTTGTCCGGAACCTCGAGGACCGGCAGGTGCGGCGCGGCGTCGGCGAGGATGTCGGTCGTCGACGGATAATACGGTTGGCTGGTCTCGTCGATCGGGCCCCAATTCGCTTGGTTCCATTGATAGAGCTGCGCACCCGCGACGTTCTGCCATTCTTCGAGTCGCGCCCAGTTGCAGCCGCTGGAATCCGCAACGTGTCCCGCGGTGCCGAGCGCCTTGATCACGTGGAGCTGCGCCGTCCAGCCGCCCGCGCGAAATGAGGTCGGCCTGGCGAGACCGTGCGCCTGAAACAGCGATGCCGCCTTCAGGAACATCTTCTCGAGCTCGGCCTGCGTGTACGAGCTCAGGACCACGGTGTAACCGGTCGCATCGCTCGCCTTGGCGAATGAAGGAGACGTCCGGCACGTGACACCCGCGGCCGTGACGAAGTTGCAGTACGGATGAACGTGCAAGCCGATCTCGTCGCCCGCGGTGTCGCGATATTTCTTGAGCCAGTCGACGAGGTACTGCACGCGGGTCGGCGCGACGGTCGTATCGGTAAACGTGTACGGCCCGACGAAGTGCGTGATCACGAGGTGCGGGTGACCGGCGTGAAGGCGATCCTGGCGCTCGAGCTTGTCGTCTCCGTGATCGGACGTGTCCCAGTCGTTCGAGACCGCGACGTAGAGCGGATAGCTGCGCTGGAACCTGACGGACGAGAACGCGGTATGCGAGCCATCCGCCGCGAGCAACACTTTGTGCGCGCCGATCGCGGTGGTCTTCAGATCGATCGAAAACTTGAACACGCCGGCGGCACGATGCGCGCGCTTGACGTACTTGCCGTCCATGAACAGGTCGACGTAGTGAGTCGCGGCGGGCGTCGCCGCCGACAGCTCGAGGTGGTCCTGGCCCGCGGTGAGTGCATCCCCCGCGAGGTACCAGGCGTGCTGGCCGGTGACCTTGTAGCCGGGCAGGTCGTCCTTCGCCGGGTCGGCCGGGGACTCGTCGTCGGGGAGCGGTTCCTCGGCGGAGTCGCAGGCAACGAGAGCAGCCAGGACGAACAGATAACGGCGCATTCGCCGCACCGCATCAAGATCGATGCCAGGGGTGACGCGCATGGTTTCAGTGACATGGTCCGGCCGGTCGAGTAGCCACTCACGGCAGTAGCCGCAGACACGCGGTTGCACTCATAGTCTCGCGATGGACCTGCGCGATCTCGCGAAGCGCTGGCTCGACTGTTTCGCCCGCCGCGACCTCGATGGCCTGCTCTCGCTCTACGCCGACGACGCGACGCACACCTCGCCGAAGATCCGCGCGCGGCATCCCGAGACCGGCGGCCTACTCCGCGGCAAGTCCGCGATGCGCGCGTGGTGGCAACACTCGTTCGATCGGTTGCCCTCGATGCGCTACGAACCGACCGCGCTGACCGCCGACGATCGCCGCGTGTTCATGGAGTACATCCGCCACGTCGACGGCGAGCCCGACCTGCCGATCGCCGAGGTGCTCGAGATCTCGGGCGGCCGCATCGTCGCGAGCCGCGTGTTTCACGGCTGAGCGATCTGAGCCGCGAGCATCCGCGCCATCACGGTACCGAGCGGCAGCTTCGCGTCGATCGGTGCATCGATCGTCGCGAGCCAGCCACCGGCTTTACCTTCGACGCACGCGACTTGAACGACGCGCGCATTCTTCGTGTACGCGACGTTCCACACGATCTTGAGCTTCTTCGTCGAATCGGTCTGTTCGACATCATCGAGATGATCGGCTCTCGCGGTCAGCGATTTGCGCTGCTGGTCGCAGGTCGCCGCCGAGAACGGCCGCACCGAAACGGTCGCGACGAGCTTTTGCTCGGTGTACTCGACGGTATCCGTCGCCGAGGAGCCAGACACCTTCCACGTGCCTGGCAACGCCGGTAGATCGACCTTGCGCCCGCTCGGGAACGTGCCCGGCAGTTTCTTCTCGACGGGCACCGCGGATCCGACGCGCGCGTTGATCTTCGGAATCATCCGTTGGATCACGGGCTGGAGCTTGTCGAGGGTTTGCTTGCTCGACTTCCGCAGCTTGCGGATCTTGTTGTCGCGCTCGTCGAGCTCTTTCTCCAGAGACTTGTAGCTCGCTCCATCGGAGCTCTGTAGGAACTGAACCGCGCTGGTGACCGCGTCGCAGTACGTCTGGACCTCGCCATGGCCCACGGCGAGCTCGACGCGGTCTCCTTCGAGCGACGGATCCTTGGTTTCGTCGAACAGCTTTTGCGTGCCATCGCGAACCTTCGCGACGCCATCCGCGTGGATCTGGCACGAGGCCGCTTCCTTCTCGTATCCGGTGAGCAGGTTCTTGAGCCGAGAATCCGCCGATGCTCGCGATGCGAGCCCGATCACCACGACGACCACGAGCCTTGCGCGCATTCCCGAAGTGTACGAGATAAGGTTCACGCGATGGCAACTCTTGGAG
Organism: Myxococcales bacterium; assembly: GCA_028287115.1. GTDB lineage: Bacteria > Myxococcota_A > Polyangia > Haliangiales > Haliangiaceae > JABFXX01. The sequence continues at coordinate 70,454 of JAQBQF010000343.1, read as the reverse complement.
ACCCGGGGTCTGTTCGACCCGTGCTAGCGAGTTGGCTCGCCGAGCGACCGTTCTCGCTCGCGATGTCGAGCGGGTTCTTCTCGTTCTTCGCGCACACCGGCATGCTGGCGACGTTGACGCAGAAAGGCTTCATGCCTCGCCTCGTCTCCGGATCGAGTGCGGGTGCGCTCGTCGGTGGCGCTTGGGGCGCGGGCCTCGAGCCGCACAAGCTCGCGGCCGAGCTGCTCCGGCTGCGACGCGCCGATTTCTGGGATCCGGCGCCGGGTGCGGGCTTGCTCGCCGGCAAGAGCTTCGATCGCTTGCTCCGCGACATGCTTCCGGTGACCGCGATCGAGCGCTGCCGCGTGCCCGTGCTCGTCAGCGTGTTCGACATCATGCGGCGTCGTACGCACATCGTTCGCACGGGCGACCTCGCGCGCGCGATTCGCGCCTCGTGCGCGGTTCCCGGCTTGTTTCATCCGGTGTGGATCGATCGGCGTCCGTACTGGGACGGCGGCATCCTCGACCGACCCGGGCTTGCCGGGATTCCCGGAGGCGAGCGCGTGCTGTTTCATCACATCAGCTCGCGTTCACCCTGGCGCACGACCCTCCCGATTCCCCAGCGCGCGGGCATGGTCACGCTCGTGATCGAAGGGTTGCCGCGCTCGGGTCCGTTCCGGCTTCCGGAGGGTCATCGCGCGCTCGAGCTCGCTCGCGAGTTGACGTCGCGTGCGCTCGATCTGCCGATTCCGTCCGATGGAATCATCCGCATTCGCGTACCTCGGGCCGAGGTGTAAGCTGCGCGCAGTCATGGCGCATTGGGAACATCGCGAAGAGCCGACCTGGCAGCAGTTCAAGTTCAACCAGCCGTACGCGAAAGGCCTCGCGCGCCTGAGGACCGAGGTGCTCGCGAAGACCGACTTCGATCCGGCGACGCTGTGGCAATGGGGAACGATGCAAGCGATGGCGCTCGTCGGCGTCCTCGAAGCCGCGGAGGCGCAGTTCGGCGCGGCCGGCCAACAGATGGTCGGAGAGGCGATCTCGAAGATCGGCCTCGATGTCGGCCGGCAGATCCTCGAAGGGACGATCGTGCCCGAAGGCATGACCCAGGCCGAGTTCTTCTCGTTCTACGCGACCGTGATCAACCGCATCGCCTACGCGTCTCTCGAGGAACCGAAGATCGACAGCGAGGGCAAGGTCTCGTTCGATATCGTGTGGTGCCCGCATCAAGATCATTACAAGGCGTTCGACTGCCGGATCCAGCGCTACTTCGTGCGCGGCATGATCGAAGCCGCGCAGGCACACGCGCTCGGCGCGGGATGGCAGGTCAAGTTCGATTCGACGATCCCCGCGGGCGCGCCGACGTGCCACTTCACGCTCGAGAAAGGCAGCCCCGAGCAAGCCGCGGAGTGGAATCGCTATTCCGACTTGCTCGAGGCGAAAGCACTGACGCGGAAGCGCTAGCAGCGCGGCACATCCGTTGCTCCAAAGCGTCGCAGGAGGACGCATGTCGAGCCGGATTGCTTTGATCTTGGTCGCGATGGGCTGTCATCGCGAGCCCGCGCCGACACCGCCGCACGTCGCGCCAACGCCTGTCGTGCAAGCTCCGGTCGACATCGAACGCGGGCGCTATGTCGCGACGATCGCAGGTTGCATGGTGTGCCACGGCAAGACCCTCGAAGGTGGGCTCGAGCAAAAGCTCCCGAAAGGTGGTGTCTGGCGTGCGTCGAACATCACGCCCGATCCTCTCACCGGCATCGGCATGTGGACCGACGACGAGATCATCACGGCAATCCGGCAAGGCGTGCGTCCCGATCACAATCGGCTGCTGCCGGTCATGCCGTACCCATTTTATCATCGGATGACCGACGAGGATGCGAAGGCGGTCGTCGCGTTCTTGCGCGTGCAACCGCCGGTCGAGCATCGCGTGGCACGCAGCGAGGCGAACATGAAGCCGGTCATGCTGCCGCCGCCGCACGGCAACTTCGATCCGGTCAACGACAAACGCGGCCACGGTGGCTATCTCGCCGCCCTCATGCATTGCGCCGCGTGTCACGGCCCCGACCTGGGAGGCGGCGAAAAGTTTCAGGTCGAAGGAGTCGAGGTCGTCAGCGCGAACATCACGCCCGATCCCGAGACCGGAATCGGGAAGTGGACCGACGATGACATCGTGATCGCGCTGCGCACGATGATGCTTCCGAATGGTCTGGCGATCCGCGAGCCGATGGCGTCCTACGTCGATGCCTGGTCCCAGCTTCGAGATGATGACGCGTACTCGATCGCGGTCTTTCTCAAGTCAGTGCCACCGGTGAACCGCAAGGTCGAGGGGCAGCATACGGTCACGCAAGCACCGTGATCCTGCCCGCACGGCTAGGTTAAGAACTGTCAAGCAACGTTCCGGTGCACCCGGAACGCTGGACAGACGTCGAGGGTCCGGCAAACTGGTAGACCCCAGATGTGGTTGATCCGGATCGCGCTACGACGACCATACACCTTCGTTGTCATGGCGATGCTGATCGCGATCGGTGGGACGCTTTCGGCCAAAAAGACGCCGACTGATATTTTTCCGAACATCGACATCCCGGTCGTCTCGGTGATCTGGAACTACGGCGGCCTGCCTCCCGAGGAGATGGAGAAGCGGATCACGAACGGGTTCGAGCGGTTTCTCACCACGATCGTCAGCAACATCGATCACATCGAGAGCCAGACCCTCACCGGCATCGCGGTGATCAAGATCTACATGCAGCCGGGCGCCGACATGGCGCAGACGATCGCGCAGACCACGGCGATCGCGCAGTCGGCGGTGCGGCAGATGCCGCCGGGCGCGGTCCCACCGCTGATCATGCGGTACAGCGCGACCAGCGTGCCGATCATGATGCTCGCGATGGAGAGCGACACGCTGTCCGAGCAGCAGTTGTTCGACTACGCGATCAACTACGTACGCTCGGAGATCTCCACGATCCCCGGCGCCCAGATTCCGTATCCGTACGGCGGCAAGCAGCGCCAGATCATGATCGATATCGATCCGGCGCGGCTGCACGCGTGGGGTTTGTCGCCGCGCGATGTCAACACGGCGCTCGGCTCGCAGAACGTGATCCTGCCGTCGGGAACGGCGAAGCTCGGCGTTAACGAGTATCCGGTGATCATCAGCTCGACGCCGGAGACGCTCGACGAGCTCGCCGGGTTGCCGATCCGGACCGTCGATGGGCGCACGATCTATATCCGTGACGTCGCGACGGTGCGCGACGGCAACATGCCGCAGACGAACATGGTGCATGTCGAAGGCCGGAGGTCGGTCCTCCAGCCGATCTTGAAGAACGGCGATGCCTCGACGCTCGCGGTCAACGCCGCCGTGCTCGAGGCGATTCCGCGTGCGCTCGATCGGCTGCCTGCCGAAGCGCGCGGTCACCTCACGGTAAAGCCGATGTTCGATCAGTCGGTGTTCGTCCGCGCTTCGATCAATGGTGTCGTGCGCGAAGCGCTGATCGCCGCCGCGCTGACCGGGATCATGATCCTGATGTTCCTCGGTAGCTGGCGTTCGACCCTGACGGTCGTGATCAGCATCCCGCTCTCGATCATGTTCTCGGTGATCGTGCTGCACCTGCTCGGCGAGACGCTCAACGTGATGACGCTCGGCGGGCTCGCGCTCGCAGTCGGCATCCTCGTCGATGATGCGACCGTCGCGATCGAGAACATCCATCGCAATATCGGCCAGCGTAAGCCGTTCGTGAAGGCGATCATGGACGGCGCGCAGCAGATCGCGGTCCCGGCGCTCGTCTCGACGCTCTGCATCTGCATCGTGTTCGCGCCGATCGCGTTTCTCACCGGCGCCGCGCGCTCGCTGTTCGTGCCGCTCGGCATGTCGGTCGTGTTCGCGATGCTGATGTCGTACGTCCTGTCGCGAACGCTCGTCCCGACGATGGTCCACTACCTGCTCGCTCGCGAAGCGATGGGGCATCACACGCCGAATCGGTTCATCGCCGCGTTCGACCGCGGGTTTCACCGGTTGCGCCACGGCTACGGGCGCTGGCTCGCGTGGTGTCTGCACAACCGAGGCTTCGTCTCGGTGGCGTTCGGGGTGTTCGTCGCCGGATCGCTCGCGATGCTGCCGCTGGTCGGTCGCGATTTCTTTCCGTCGGTCGACGCCGGCCTGATCAAGCTGCACGTGCGCGGCTCGCCCGGCACGCGGATCGAGGAGACCGAGAAGCGGCTCGCGTTGATCGAACGCTCGATTCGCGAGGTGGTCCCCGCATCGGATACCGAGACGATGCTCGACGTGATCGGCACGCCTTACTCCGGTATCAACCTGTCGCTCAGCGAGGGAGCGGCGATCTCGTCCGCGGATGCGCAAGTGTTGATCTCCCTCAAGCCGGGCCACCGGGCGACCGAAGACTACATACGGGCGCTGAGAGTTTCGCTACGGCGCGCATTTCCGGAGACCACGTTCTTCTTCCTCGCGCCGGATATCTCGACGCAGGTGCTGAACTTCGGCCTCGCGGCACCGATCGATCTTCAAGTCATCGGCCCGATCGGCAGTGAAGCGAAGTCGCTCGCCTTTGCGCAGGAGCTCGCGAACAAGGTCGCCAAGGTCACCGGCACGGCGGACGTCCACCTCGCGCAAGTCACGCGGGTGCCGCAGCTCGAGGTCAAGATCGATCGCACCGAGGCTCAACAAGCCGGACTTTCGGAGCGCGATGTCGCGAGTGACTTGTTGGTCTCGCTGTCTTCGAGCGGGCAGGTCGCGCCGACCTACTGGATCGACAAGCGTGGCGTGCAGTATCTCGTGTCGGTGCAGACGCCCCAGTACGCGGTCAACACGATCGACGCGTTGAAGAGTACGCCGATCTCGACGACGACGGGGAAGCCGCAGACGCTTGGCAACCTGGCTGTCGTCAAACGATCGTTCGGTCTCGCGAATGTCACGCACTACGACGTCGCGAGGACGTTCGACGTGCAGGCAAACGTCGACGGCGTGGACCTCGGCTCGGTCACGGACGACATCGACGTGATCGTCACGGCGATGCGCAAGACCGCACCGCCGGGCACACGGATCATCGTCAAAGGTCAGGCGGAGAGCATGGACAGCTCGTTCGGCGGCCTGCGGTCGGGCCTCGTCTACGCGATCTTGCTCGTCTACCTGCTGATGGTCGTGAACTTCCAGTCATGGCTCGATCCGTTCATCATTCTGATGGCGCTGCCGGGCGCGCTCGCGGGCATCGTCTGGATCCTCTACCTCTCGAGCACGACGTTGTCGGTGCCCGCGCTGATCGGTTCGATCATGTGCGTCGGTGTCGCGACCGCGAACAGCATCCTCGTGGTGTCGTTTGCAAACGAGCAGCGCGCGCACCAGCCCGATGCGAGGGCAGCTGCGCTGGCCGCCGGCATGACGCGCCTGCGTCCCGTGATGATGACTGCGCTCGCGATGATCCTCGGCATGATGCCGATGGCGATCGGGCTCGGCGAAGGTGGCGAGCAAAACGCGCCGCTTGGCCGCGCTGTGATCGGCGGCTTGGGTCTCGCGACCCTGACCACGCTATTCTTCGTGCCTGTGATGTACAGCTTGTTGCGGCGCAAGGCGCCCAAGCACAACCACGTTGATGACATTGTATGACCCAAGAGCCTGAAGATCTCGGTTTCGAGCTACCCGCACCGGCGACGAGCTCGCGAACACGCGTGCTGGTCGTGCTCGTCGTGTTGATCGCGGGCGCGTTCGCCTTCGGCTACTTCCAGCACCGCAAGGCGCGGGGTGACACGCCGGTGATCGCGGCGGGGATCGGGGTTTCTCGGGTCGAGGTGACCAAGCCGGCGAGCCTGACGACCGATCGCGCGCTCGCGCTCCCTGGCGTGGTGCGTGCCCTCGAGGAGACGAAGATCTATCCACGTACCTCCGGGTACGTGAAGCGCTGGCTCGCCGACATCGGCGACAAGGTCAAGCAAGGCCAGTTGCTGATCGAGATCGAGACGCCGGAGCTCGACGCGCAGCTCGCGCAGGCGCGTGCCGAGCTCGCGCAATCCCATGCTGCGGTGAAGCAAGCGGCCGCTCAGAGTGACTACGCGAAATCGAACTCGGCAAGGTTCGAGACACTCGCGGATCAGAAGCTCGTCTCGAGGTCGCAGGTGGAGCAAACGCAGGCTGCAGCCGCGACCGGTGTCGCCACGGTTGCCGCATCGGAGGCAGCCGTCGCGGCGGCGGAGGCGAACGTGCACCGGCTCGTCGAGCTGCAGGGCTTCGCGAAGGTGACGGCGCCGTTTGCAGGGACGGTGACGCAACGCTCGGTCGAGCGTGGCGCGCTCGTCGGTACGAGCACCACGACGCCGATGTACACGATCGTCGCGACGGATCCGGTGCGCGTGTTCGTCGATGTGCCGCAGACGGTCGCGGCGACGATCAAGCCGGGCACGGAGACCACGGTGACGGTCCGCGAATTTCCAGGTCGCGTGTTCCCCGGCAAGGTGACGCGTTCGGCCGGCGCGCTCGATCCAGATCTGCACACGATGTCGACGGAGATTCAGGTTCCGAACCCCGAGTCGGCCCTCTTGCCGGGGATGTACGTGCAGACCTCGTTGTCGCTCCCGGTGCCGCATCACGTGCTCGAGATTCCGGCGACCGCGCTCTACAACGATTCGCAAGGCGTGCGCGTTGCGATCGTCGATGCGCAGCAGAAGATTCACTACGCGGCGATCACGATCGAGCGCGACACCGGGTCGACGATCTGGGTCGCAGCCGGGCTCACCGGCGACGAGCGGATCCTCAAGATCGCGGTGCCCTCGCTGCTCGAGGGCGATCCGGTCGAGGTCGCGATGACGCCGCCGCCGGCCGCCGCGGCACCCGCAAAGAAGTAGCGGATCGTCCAAGCGCGCGCGTGATCTCGAGGGGTGATCCGAGCGCGGGCCGATCGAACGACTCGAGCGCGGGTGATCGAACGAGTCGAGCGTGTGGTCGTCGGATCGCGGGCACGTGTTCGATCATTTGCGGTGCTTGAAGAACTGAATCGCGCGCTCGTGCTTCTCGGCCGCTTCTTTCGATTCGAACGTGCCGAGGTTCTTGTGCTTGCCCGTCTTCGGATCGGTCTTTCGCGAGTAGATGCGGTATTTGCCGGAGGGCAGCTTCCTGATCATTGACAAGGCTACCTCCCGCAACGGCATCGCAAAGGTCGCGGAAGTCGGTGAAGATCGGACCGCTCGTCGGAGAATCGAGCGCGGGTCCGCGATGTCAGAGGGTCGTGATACGAGCGGGCAACATGGAACGATTCCCACGCGGGACGATGCCGCCTTCTGCCTTTGCCGCAGTCGCCACGATCGCTCCGAACGCGGTGACCCGCCCGGAGCCGCCGAAGCAGGTGGAGCCCGAGGCTCGCAAACCGGAGTGCGATCTGTCGACGACGTGTCCGAGCTGCAGCACGCTGATGCAGCCGGAGCACGCGCACTACAAGTGCGGTAACTGCGGCTATCGCGATTCTTGCTGCTTCTGAGCGCCGAGCTCGCGGGCTAAGCGCTCGCTGTCGAGCTCTCCGCACCACCTCGCGACGACGAGCGTCGCGACTCCGTTACCGACGACGTTCGTGAGCGCGCGCGCTTCGGACATGAATCGATCGATGCCGAGGATCAGCGCGAGACCGGGGATGGGAATCGTCCCGAACGCTTCGACGGTCGCGGCGACCGTGACAAAGCCGCTACCGGTCACGGCGGCGGCGCCTTTGGAGGTCAGCATCGCGAGGCCCAGTAGCTCGAGCTGGTGGGTCAGGTCGAGAGGTGTGTTCGTTGCCTGGGCCACGAACAGGGCGGCCATCGTGACGTAGATCGCCGTGCCGTCGAGGTTGAAGGAATAACCGGCGGGTACGACGAGCCCAGCGACCGACTTGCTGGCGCCGAGCTTTTCGAGCTTCACGATCATCCGCGGCAGCACGGCCTCCGAGGAGGATGTACCGAGCACGATGAACAGCTCCTCGCGGATGTAGCGGACGAACCGGAAGATGCTGAAGCCGTGGATGCGTGCAACGGTGCCGAGCACGCCGAACACGAACAGCAGGCACGTCGCGTAGAAGCACGCCATCAGCTCGCCGAGCGCCGCGAGCGTTCCGATCCCGTACTTACCGACCGTGAACGCCATCGCGCCGAACGCGCCGATCGGTGCGAGCTGCATGAGTAGCGCGATCACGCGGAACACGAAGTGACCGACGCGATCGACCGCACGTACGACGGGCTTGGCAGGCGCGCCGATGATGTAGAGCAGGATCGCGACGACGATCGCGATGCCGAGCACCCAGACGAGGCGGCTGCTGAGATCGGGAATCCAGTCGAGTACCGGAATCGAGCTGGCTTTCTTGCCGAGGAAGCCGGCGACCCGCTGCGCATCGGCTTCGGTGGGCGTGATGTTCATGCCGGCACCGGGGCGCACGATGTTGACGACGACGAGCCCGATCGCCAGCGCGACCGTGCTCGCGAGCTCGAAGTACAGGATCGCCAGCCCGCCCGCCTTGCCGACCTGCTTCATGCCGCTCACGCCGGCGATCCCGGTGACGATCGTGCAGAAGATCAGCGGGCCGATCGTCAGCTTGACGAGGCGAATGAACAGCGTGCCGAGGATCTCGAGCTTGACGCCCACGTCGGGAAACGCCGCACCGACCGCGATGCCGAGCGCGATCGCGACGAGCACGCGAAAATACAGGGTCGTGTAGAAACGAGGTTTCATCGTCGGCTGCGAGGTTCTCGTAGGCGAGGGTCCGAGACGCAGCGTCCCACGACAAGCGGGTACAGATCCGTCAAGATGGGTCGATCCAGGAGGTGTGATGGATTTCGGTAGACCCGTGGGGCTGGCTCATCCGCCATTTATCATCGCGTCGCTCGATTGTCGGGAGCTGGGGACTCTCGAGCAAGCGATCGCCGCCATCGACGCCGCCGCCGATGGCAGCTTCGACGCGATCAAGTTCTCGAGGATGCCGTGGGAGTGGAGCGCGAGGCTGTTCGAGCACGCGGCGACTCGAAATATCGCGATGCTCGCGACCGCGCTCGACGAGTCTGCGGTCGAGCGCCTCGATTGGCTCGGCGCACCGGCGTTTTATCTGACCTTCGACTGGTCGGATCTCGAGCTCGTCGCGCGGGCGGCGCGCACGGGTAAGCCGCTGATGATTCAGGTCGGGACGGCCTCGCAGGCCGAGCTCGCCGAGGTGATCGCGACCGCGCGGGCGAACGGCGACGGCGGCATCGCGCTCGTGCAATCGGTGCTCGATGCCGATCTCGAGGGACTCGACGAGCTGCAGCGGCATGGCGCCGTGCTCGGCATCGTCGATCGGTCGGCGTGCTCCGAAATTCCGCGCGCCGCGATCTCGCGCGGTGCGAGCATCGTCGAGAAGCGATTCAAGCTGCGCGGCGATGGCTCGACGTTGTGCCCGGATCAGATCTCGGAGCTCGTTCGTGACTGCGAGCAAGCGTGGGCGGCGCTCGGAACCGATCGGCAGTGGACCGTTAACTAAACCGCCCGCGAACCAGGGACGGTGCACCGTCCCTACCGCGGGGCATCGGCGATGAGCCGGACGGCGGTGCCGTAGGCGAGCACCTCCGTCGTGCCTTGCATGAATTCGGTGGCGTCGTAGCGCATGCCGATGATCGCGTCGGCGCCGAGCTCGGTCGCGTGCGCGAGCATCTGTTGGTAGGCCTCGTGACGGGCGGCCTCGCAGACGTCGGTGAACTCTTGGATGTTGCCGCCACCGAGGGACTTCAGCGAGCCAAAGAACGACTGGCCGATCGTCGGGGTGCGGACGATGATGCCTCGCACGATCGCGAGGTATTTCACGATCTGATACCCCGCGACCTCGTTGCCGGTGGTGACGATCAGCTGCTCGATTGCCTCGAGCCCGACGCGATAAGGATGTTCGCTCTCTGCCATGGGCGGACCCTATCATTTGCTACGATCGCTTCGTGAATCACCCGAAGATGACTTCGAGCGGACGCCGTTGGGCGTTTCTGTTCGGGCTCGTCGTCGCGTTCGCGCTGCCGAAGAAGGTCGAGTGCGGCTACGCCGGCAACACGTGTCAGCACACGAATGGCTTGCGCGAGCAGTGCACCGACTACGAGGTCGAGCCGTGGGGGTTCTCGCTGATCGAGCAGCTCGTCGGGCGCGACGTCGGCTTCGCGTACTCGTCCGGCGAAGACTGCCGGTGATGGCGCGCCCGACCGACGTGCTCTGCCAACATCCGCGGATCCTGTTCGTCGGGATCAATCCAAGCGCGACCTCGGGCAAGGTCGGGCATCACTTCGCGGGGCCCGGCAATCCGTTCTATCGGCTGCTCCACGAAGCAGGGCTCGTGCCCGAGCTCCTCACCGCGGCCGAGGATCATCGGTTGCCGGAGTGGGGCTATGCACTGGTGAATCTGTGCGCGCGGCCGACCAAGACTGCCTCGGAGCTCGAGCGATCGGAGCTCGCGCGCGGCCGCAAGAAGCTCGTCGACAAGATCCGCGCGATCCGGCCGGAGACCGTCGCGCTCGTCGGGATCACGCTCTATCCGATCGTGTGCGGCCGAACGGGCGAACCGGGTCCGGGCGCGAAGACCGACACGATCGAAGGCGCCCGCGTGTTCGTCCTGCCGAATCCGAGCGGTCTCAACGCGTCGTTTCCAACATTCGCGACGAAGCTGCCGTGGTTTCAGGAGCTGCGTGCGTTCGCGTCCGGGAAGCCCGTCCCGAAGTCGACGTAACGCATGCCGAGTCGCGCCGCGAAGCCGCGATCGGCAGGACCCTTACCGACGTGGATGCTCCGCGACAGATCGAGGTGATGCTTGCGCGCGAGCACGAGGCCGAGCCCGGGCAACGGCTTGCGACACCAACACTGCGGCGGTCCGCCGGGATGCGGACAGCACGCGAGATCGATCGAGAGCCCGAGTTGCTCGCCGAGCGTTTCGGCGAGCTCCTTGATGACGTCGGCGGATTGACCTGGCCGCCACAGCGTGCCGGCGAGCGCGAAACCGGCGGCCGCCCATGCCGCGAGCTGCTCGCGGATGCCCGGGCGAAGCTCGAGGTTCGCCGGATCGGCTGCGCGTCCGGTCCACACGATCGTGTCGAGCTCGGTGATCAGCGCCGGCTGTCCGGACGTCGCGATGCGCTCGAACGGCGCTTCCTCGACGGCGACAAACCCTTCATCGACCCGCGGCGGTTCGTAGGATCGGCGAAACCGAAACTGCGCGCTCGGCAGGATCTCACCGCGCAGATCGCCGGGCAGCCGCCCATGACGCTCGATGATCCGCGCGGCCGCGTTGGTCTGTGCCTGTTCGATCGAAGTCGCGAGGAGGACGCACCGGACCGGCACGTCGTGCCGTTTCGCGATCTCGATCACCGTCGCCCGCGACGCGCGCGTGCCGTACGTATTGTCGAGCACCACGCGTTCGCTACCGGCGGAGAGGGCTCGATCGAGCGCCTGTGCGAGCTCGACGAGGCTGCCGCCGCGATCGTCGCGATTGAGGCGCTCGAAGCCCCGCGCGACGTAGCTCGCGGCGAGCGTCGACTTCCCGGCGCCCGGCATGCCGGCGATGATCACGATCTCGCGATCGGCCGAGAGCGGCTGAATCGTCGAGCCGGCGCTGGACGCGGGCGGGCTCGCACCGATCGGCGAGCCGGCGCTGGAGCCGGGCGGGTTCGCACCGATCGGCGAGCCGGCGCCGGCGGCCGGCGGCCCTGCGTGCGCGTCGGAGACGCTCGGGGCTCCGACCGCCGAGCCGGACGTGGAGCTCGTTCGCGATCGCGCAGCATCGCTGATCGTGAGGAACCGTGTCGCGAGCGCGGTGCGCGCCGGTTGATCGAGCTCGATCGCACGCGCGCAGCTTCGCGCGGTCTCGACGCGCGTCGGGCCGGGCAGCGGCACGATCACCGGCGAGAGCGAGCGTAGCCACGCGAGGATCACCTCGGCCGGCGTTGCACCGAGGCGCTTCGCGATCGCCTCGAGCTCCTTGTCGCGCGCGACGCGCTTCGCGAATGCGGCACCACCGAGCGGACGGTGAGCGAACAGCTCGATGCCACGCTGCTCGCATGCGGCGACGAGCCCGCCGCGCACGGCATCGACCTTCCACGGATGAAGCTCGACCTCGACCGCGTCGATCTTCGTGATCGCGAGCGCTTGCTCGAGCTGATGCACGCCGACGTTCGACAACCCGATCGCGCGCACGACGCCTGTCTCGCGCAGCTTCGCGAGCGCACGCACGCTCGTCGCAGTGGCACCTTCGGATCGACCGCGTGCAGCAGATACAGATCGATCGCCGCCACGCCGAGCCGCTGCCGACTGTCCCGCGCCGCCGCATCGAGGTGCTTCGCGCGTCCGTTGGGGACCCACGCGCCACCTGGACGCTCGAGCCCACCCTTCGTCACCACGCGGACCGATCTGCCCTGGATCGCCATCGCGATCAGGCGCTCGTTGTGGCCGATCTCGCGGTCGTCGTGCGCATAGGCATCCGCGGTGTCGAGCACGTCGATGCCCGCATCGAGGGCAGCCGCCAGCACGGCCAGCGACCGCGTCTCGTCGCGAGCCGGGTCGGTTGACAGCCGCATGCAGCCGATCGCGCGCGTGACCACCTCGGAAGGCTACGGGTGTTACGGCGTCACCGCTAGAGTTTGCGCTGCGGCCGTAACAGCATGGCGTACGGGCTGGTTCGTCTCGGCATCCAGGGCGTCTTCGCTTCGAGCTGCTTCGGCATCGCCGGCAACAATGACGGGACATGGGGCCCCTTCGGCGAGCGCGCCTCGGCGACCAGCAGGCTCACCGCCGTCGTCACGCGGAGCTTGTCTTCGATCTTGCGCAGCTTCTCGCGAATCATGTGTTCCACGAGCGCGGTCATCACATTCGACTTCGTTTCGAGCTCTCCCGGACCGAACTCGATTGTCATCGCACCCTGGATCTCGACGACCTCGTCCTTCGTGAGCCCCGACTCGAGGATCCAATCGACGAGCGGTCCTTCGTGAACATCGGCGAGCCGCAGCTCGTTGTTCTTGCGTGCGACCTCGTCGACCAACGCTTCATGACCCGATTGCGCGATCAACGCCGCCATCGGGCACTGGCGGCCCGCCGCATCGATGAACACGCTCGCGGGGAATCCGCCGTCCATCGGGAACTCACCGGCGACTCGATAGTCGTGGAGTCGCTCGATCTGGATCGCGCGCCTCGCCGCGAGCTCGCTTCGCAGACTCGGCGCCGCGGGCGCCTCGGCCTTCAAGGACGATTGGCTGCCACAGGCAGCGATCACCACACACACGATCGAAGAGACAAGTCGCATCGGAGCCTCCAGCGCAGTGATTTGCGCGTGCTCGTACGATGGCGCGGTTCTCGTCACCGCGGCGTAAGGGCTGCGTAAGCGTTACAACGGGCGCGGCCCGACGGAGCCACCGAACAAGATCGACTCGTCGATGTCCCACAGCGCTGGCGTCGACCTCTTGTCCTAGGCATCGCGTTCGACGAGAGAAGTGCGATCCAACGAGTCGTGACAAAGCGCGCCACGAGCACCAACCGTGCCGCGCCCAGCGACGACGTCCGACCGAGCAATTGTAGGGACTTTGCATTGCCGGCGCCCCGTGCGGCATGGCTGATCGACTCGCCAGGATGCACGCGTGGCTGGTCCTGTTGTCCTCGAAAAAAGGCGTGATGTGCTCCGTGATGCGCGAGTTGTGTCAGCCCCGATCGGTAGTGTTGGGTCATGCTCGACGTGACGACCACCATCACCGTCAATGGCCGGTCCGGGGACCGCTTTCTGTCGAGCCTCGTGCTGTACGAGTCACCGCTGCCCCAGGTGCTGTACGCACTCGCCCGCGGTGACCGCCGTACCCTCGAAGTCGATGCCGACGACGCCGATCTGGTCGCGCGCTTCGTCGATGATCTGATCGATTCGGGCTGGATCGCGGTCGAGGCGCCACCGCTGCTGTTCTCGCCTCGCGTGGGCGATGAAGTCGTGCTCCGTTGCGAGGTGCTCGCCGAAGTCGCGCGCGTCTCGCAGACGGTTCCGCAGATCTGGCGCGCCTTGCCGGCGGAGACCCGCGGAAAGCTCATTGGTTGGCGCGATCGCGAGGGCGATACGCGCGCGGTCGTCGACGTCGTTGGGGCGCAGCGGCGCCTCGTCGTATTTGTCGGCGATCAGCACGTCACGCGCGCGGCGCGGCGCAAGTAACGGCCGAAACGACGAAAAGGATCCCTCGCGAGATCCTTGCGCCCGGCGAGCGACCGCTCCGATTACATCGGCTCGCACAGGCACGACGCGGTGCAACCGTCGCCGCTGACGCGGTTGCCGTCGTCGCACTCTTCGCCTTCGTCCACCACGCCGTTGCCGCACAGCGGGTTCGGCAGCTGCGGGACGTAGATCGCGAACGGCGCGAGCTGCCCTTCGGTCGGCAAGCCCTCGTAGTCGCGCACCGGCGTCAGCTCGATCGCGTAGTGGATCTTCTTCGAGCCATCGGTATTCACCGTCACGGCCGACGAGTCGGCATAAGGCAGCAGCTTCACCGTGAGGCCGCCGTCGATGCTGATCGTGTCGACGCTCGTCGCGTGCGTGCAGCTCGCGCCGTTGTCCATGCCGTTGTACACGGCGTCGATGATGCCGATCGCGTTGAGATGAATACGACGGCACGAGACATCATCGGTCGAGAGCGAGACGGCGGCATTCGCTCCATCCACGACATGGAAGTAGTAATCACCGATGGTCGACTGGTTGCCGCCATGCACGGCGAGATAGACCTCGTCGCCGAGCTCGAAGGTGTCGTCGAGCGCACGGAAGCCGCTCGCGTAAGACGCGTAGAACTTCGGCAGGATCTTCGCCGAACCCGGCGTTGGCGTGTGCACCGATACCGGCGCGACGGGCGACAGCTTGTCCTGGGTGTCCGAGCTGTCCTGGGTCGTGGCACAACCGACGAGGGCGACGAACGAGAAGGCTCCGAGATAGATCGGCAGACGAGACATGGCGGCTTGGCTCCTGGTTAGACGAGAACTGCTTTCAGCAAAGGTCGTACCGCCGGCCGACGGCAGCGGGAACGAGGACCTACGCGCTCGTGCTCGCAATTGTCACGGTCGCGCTCGCTCGACCGCGCGAGCCCGTCATAGCGCTACCCGAGATTCGGGCCCGAGTGCGCGAGCCCCTCCGAGCACCGGAAAATTTCAAGATCCGAGCGGGAACGCTCGCTGTTGAGGTTTGGCTGCAACCGGGCCGGCGTGGACTGGCGTACGCCGCGCATCTCCGCACGCTGCGCGCACGCCTCGCGGTGAACCATCTCGACGCCATGGCTATCGATGGCGCGGCGGTTCCCTACGGCGTCGCGATTCGGACGAACGACCGGATCTGGACGTCGAGGTTATTCGCCGCGAGGAAGACCTGTTCGCGCGCGACGCCCGCGGGAAGCTGACCGCCCGCCGTGTACATCATGCCGTTGACGAATGCGATGCAATCGAGCGCGGGTGGATGCAGCCACAGCGCGAACCGGATCGGGACACCGGTCAGCGAGCCGGGAATCGGCGTGACTTGTACGTGCGTTCGTCCGATGCCATCGAGCGTGTAGACGTAATTGAGCTCGAGCGCAGGCGCTTCGTACAGCTCGCAGTAGTTCGACGCCTGACCCACCGTGGGTGTGACCTGCCACGACAGTTGACGAGCGCCCGCACCGACGGCGGACACGACACCGCCGAGATCGAACAGCTCGATCGCCGGCGGCGTCACGAGGTGCTCTCCGACCGAGTTCGCGACACCGGCGACGTCGAGCGAGTCGCCGACAAACGTCTCGGCGCCCGCATAGGTCCAGTCGGTGCGTGGACCGATCATCGGATCGAACATCACGATGTGATCGGCGAGGCCGGGCCGAGGATCGCAAGCGTCACCGACGCCATCGCCGTCGCTGTCGGTCTGCGCCGGATCCGCGAGATGCGGGCACAGGTCGCAGGCGTCATCGATCCCGTCGGTATCTTCGTCGTGGCCGACCGCGATGCACGGCCGCGCGTCGCCGGCCCTCATCGAATCGTTCGCCGCGTCACTCGCCGTGCGGTCGCCGAATCCGAAACGGCCGCAGCCCGCAACCATTGTGAGGAGCATGCCGAGACCGCGTGGCACCTCTACAGGCTACGGCACAAGCCTCGCGAAATCGCGGTCCGTCTTATAGATCGGCAACAGGTTGGTACGTTCGTCCCACGCGAGATGCCGGCGATAGAACCATTCCAGGCGCTGGGTCGGGCTCTTGGCGAGCTCGGGATCCGCCGCGACGGCTGCATCCAGTTGCGTCCGAAGTGAGGGGTCCCTCGCGATCATCGCGCGCGCGGCTTCTTCCGCGACGTACGGCTCCATGTACTCCCTGCGCTCGAACACGACGTTGAGCTCGCCCCATTGTGCGAGCGAGTCGGGCGCGGCCGGATCGAGTAGCTGCACGATCAGGCGCACCGCCGGCTGCGCGAGCGGGACGAAGATCGCGCCTCGCTCGAAGGTCCGCGTCTCACGCGTCCATGCGCCTTCGAGCTGCGTGCGCGTGCGGCCCTCGAAGGGAGGTTGATACGTCACCTTCGTCGCGCGAAACACCTCGACGTCACCGCGAAGCTGATCAGGCAGCAGTCTGTACGCGATTCCATGCCGCGCGAGCACCGCTCCGATTTGCGGCGCGAAGCCGCCGTCGACGATGTAACCCGCCTTCGGGACGGCAACGCTGACCTTCGGGATCAGCTCGTCGTGGAGCTTGACGTGCCAGACCTCGGGCTTGGACTCGGCATATTTGGTCCAAGTTCCGCCCGAGATGTCCGACGGGACTTTCTCGAACGCGTAACCACGGAACGCGATCTCGGTCGTGTGGGGTCCATTCTCGAACACGACCGGAAGCGGGTTGCCGCGCAGCTGTTGATCGGCGCGGTCCGCGGCGTGCTCCACGGCCGACCATCGCGCCGCCTCGCGAGTCGCGAGCTCGAAGATCGACTGCAGCGCGTGATACGTGCTCTGCGCCCGCTCCTTGTACGTGCGCCAGCTATGCGTCTCGACGAGCACGCCGAGCCGGCTACGCAACGCCATGTACGTTTGCGAGAACCGCGGGGGCGCCTCGCCGATCGCAAATCCCGAGAGCGGATCGTCTTCGCTGATGAACGTTGGATAGAACCCGAGCGGCAGGTGACCGAGCGCGGTCATCCGCTCGATCAAAGCATCCGACAACGCGTGCGCCGTCTCGGCGAGCTGATCGCCGGGGCGCGCGGCGACGGGCGCCGTGTTGAAGCTGATGTCGTGCTCGAACTTCGCGCCGTCGGTCGTGTGTAGATCGACGAGCAACACCGGATCGCGTGCTGCGATCACGCGCAGCAGCGCTTGCGCCTCCGGCGTATCCGCTTTCACGAAGTCGCGATTGATGTTGAGGCGCGCGGCGTTGGTGCGGAAGCCCATCTCCTCGGGGCCGCGCTGATTCGGGCGGTTGTTCGGTCCGAACCGCTCGTGGCCATCGGGATTGACGACAGGGACGAACACGACGTCGACCGCATCGAGCGCACCGGGCGCGACCTTGCCATCGAGCAGATCGCGGAGGAACCACAACCCCGCGTCTTTGCCTTCGATCTCGCCGGCATGAATGCCCGCCTGCACGTAGATCACCGGCACGCGCTGCGCGTGATGCCGTGCGATTCGCAGCGCGACGATCGGTCGATCCTCGCCGGTCTTGCCGATCTCGTCACAGGTCACGCTCGGATACACGCGCGCGAAGTCGTGACATAACGCGACCGCCTCGTCGTAGTGCCCGGTCCGGATCCACTGCGAGCTCTCTCCGGTGGTGACGAGCGGCAGTTGCGGCCGCGGTGACGCCGGGGAATGACAAGCCACGAGCACGAGCGCGAGAACACCGCGATGCATCGCGCAGAATCTACGCCGAAATCGCGTCGTTAAAAGGCGCCGACGATCTGCTTGAACCGTGGCTGCCCTGCGAATCGCGCGTAGTCGTCGTTATCTAAGAAATACTGCTTGTAGCCCGGGTCGGCGCGCAGCACCGCTTCCATCGAGTGATAGAACAGCTCGTCGTTGGGCGCGATCGCGCCCGCCCATGCGAGCAAGTAGTCGGTGTACGTGTCGGGCTCGAGCCGGTTGGACTCGAACAGATCCGGAATCGCCTCGGCACCGCGGCCGAGGTTCAGCTTCGCGAAGCCGCGCAACTGAAGCGCCTCGGGATGTCCGTGCATCTGCAACATCCGATCGAAGTCCGCGATCGCCTCTTGATAACGCTCGAGCTTCGTCGCGAACAGCTTGCCCCGCAGGTGGTACGGGCCGGGATGGTCGGGGAACAGCTCGATCGACTTCGCGTACTCGGAGACGGCCTGCTGATAGTCCTCGAGATCGGCGAAGCACATCCCGCGATGAAAGTGGTATTGCGCCTGATTGATCGGCGGCTCCATCTGGATCGCCTTCGTGTAGTCCGGGATCGCACCTTGGTGATCGCCCATCCGCTGCTTCGCGAACGCGCGCTGCGCGTACATCGTGACGTATCGCAGCCGGAATTGATCGTCGAGGCCAAGGCCTTCGCTGAAGATGCCGATCGCATCCTGAAAGCGACCTTCTGCGAGCGCGCGTTCACCTTCCCCGTACAGACGGGTCAGCCGGTCGAACAGACCCGGAACCGTGTGCATCGGGCGCTCGCTCATCGCGCGAGCATCGTCGCATGTTTCG
Source organism: Myxococcales bacterium (assembly GCA_028287115.1). GTDB lineage: Bacteria > Myxococcota_A > Polyangia > Haliangiales > Haliangiaceae > JABFXX01. The sequence goes on along the minus strand of JAQBQF010000343.1, from coordinate 51,843 downwards.
TCAGTGACCGGGACGCGGTGCGTTCGCCCAGTGCTCGACGACCATGTCCTCGCCGCACCGATCGATGTAGCTATCCCCGAACTCTGCCGCATCGGGACCGCGACCATCGAGGACGAGCAACTTGACGAGCTCGTGAACCTGGACCGGATCGCAGCGCGTGCCGACCTGCGCCTGAAGTGTCTCGATGCGCTGCTTGCGCTGCTGCGCGATGTCTTGCAGCTCGTGCCGCATCTCGGCGTTACGATCGGGCCGTTGGCTCGGGACGATCGCGGCGGCCCAGGTGATGACCGCGAGCACGAACAAGGTGACGACCGAAACCATCACGAGGCGCTGGCGCTTGTGGAACGACAGCGGCGCCCGAACGAGGCCTTCGGTGCGCGCGTCGATCGCGTCCCAGTCGGCGCCGGGCACCGCGAGCTTGAGCTCGGCCATCGCGCGCTTCGCATCCTCGAGTGCGGCGTTGTCGATCGACTGCGAGCCGTCCGGTCCGTCCTGCGTTGCCGCGCGGCGCCTGAGCGGTCGCATCTCGTCGTATGCCATCGTGTTCGCGCCGCGAGAGGCGAGCACGTGCTGCGCGCGATCGAGGTGTCGCCAGATCTCGGGATACGTGTCGTGCACTTCCGTCATCGCACGCCAGCGCTCCGCGGCCGGCACCGTTTCGGTCTGTCGCGAACGCGTTGCCGCGCGTTCGCACTCGTCGATCAACGCTTCGCCGATCAAGATCGCGCCGACTGCGCGGTCATGCTCGTCGAGATCCGTCGCGGTGTCGCGATACATCCTCTTTAGTGTGGGGAATTCGCCGGGATCAGGCAAGGACGAACCGATCGCAGCGCGCCGCGTCACTTGTAGATCATCTTGCGGGTCATCCCCCCGTCCACGATGTAGTTCGTCCCGGTCACGAAGCCTGCCTCCTCGGACAGTAGCCAGGCGCACAGTCCGGCAACGTCTTCCGGTCGACCGACACGTCCCACCGGGTGCTGCGCGTTGTCCACGGCACGTAAATCCGGACGCTTCCGGGACTTCCGGGGTGCGTACTCGTCGGTCGCGATCCAGCCCGGGCTGATGCAATTGGCCCGGATCTCGGGACCGAGGCTGATCGCGAGCGCGTGGGTCAGCGCGACGATGCCACCTTTGGTCGCCGAGTACGCCACCGTGTCGGGCTCGGACTGGATCGCGCGGGTCGATCCGAGGGTGACGATCGAGCCGTGCGAGCGCCGGAGGTGTGGGATCGCGTGCTTGGCGAGCAGGAACGTCCCGGTCAGGTTCACCGCGAGGTACTTCTGCCACGTCGCGAGCGCGAGCCGCTCGGTCGGTCCGACCTCGGGGTGGACGATCGCGGCGTTGGCGACGGCACCGTCGAGCCGTCCGCCCCAGGCGACCGCCGCGCGGACCGCACGACGAACGTCCGGCTCGCGAGACACGTCGCACCGCTCGAACCGGACGCGGTCGCCGTACTCGTCGGCCGCATCGCGCCCGGCGGCGACGTCCGAATCGACCACGCACACCCGGCCCCCTTCTTCGGCGAGCCGCTTGGCGATCGCGCGTCCGATACCGCGCCCCGCGCCGGTAACCAGAAACACTTTGTCGGTGAACCGCATGTCTGCAGCGTGGCCGACGGCGGACGCGTTGCACCATCGAATGAGTCGACCATCACGAGCGTTGATGTTGCGTGGAGACGACGACCCCGATCGAGTTCGCAGGGACCTACGACCTCGCCGTCTGGTGCAAGCTGCTTCGCGACCGCGGCATCACCGGACCGCAGATCGCCCGGACGCTCGGACGCAGTGAAGGCTACGTCAATAATCTGATCCGGATTCTAGAGCGCGCCTCGCTCGGCGTCCTGTGGCGCTGGAAGGCGGAGCAAGATCCGGCCAATCGCCTCGTGCCGGTGTGCGCGACCGACTGGCTGATGCAGGTCTGCCTGCTCGCGCAAGACGACCAAGAGCGCGAGCTCGCGCGGCGGATCGGTAAGCACGCCGATCCGGCGACCCCGATGTAATCCGCAAACGCGCCCTGCGATGTGCACCGCGCGTCGCGGGTCGTGTCCGGTCGGGAACCGTTACTCGTCGCGATGCCGGTCGGCCTTGTCACGGTCGCGGCGCTCGCGATCGGTTTCCTTCGGCGTCGGCTCGTCGGTCTTGCGAGCTCCGCGATCGGTGCGCTCGTTACGATCGGTCCGATCGTCGCGATTGAGGTGATCGTCCTGCACCGGGCGATTGCCGAGGTCGTGACGGTCTTGGTCGTAGCGAGCGTTGTCACCCTGGCGCTGCGGGACCGGCTGCGGCACGCGCTGATCGGGCGGGACCTGCGGTGCGTTTGGTTGCGGCGGCGGCGCCGCGTTAGGTTGCGGCATCGGGTTGGCCTGCGGTGGCCGCGCTGGTTGTTGCGGTTGCAACGGTCGCTGCGGCTGGCCGCGCGACTGGTTGTCTTGCTCGCGCTGCCACTCTGGTCGATCGGTGCGCTGCCAGTCCTGTTGCTGTTGCTGTTGCGGCTGCGCTTGATCGTAGTAATTCGTCGGCCGTGGCGGCTGCGATTCCCGTTGCCGGTTCGCACCTTCGCGGGCCCACGCACGATCGCCGCCGTGATGTCGCGCGTAGTGCACGTACGCGCGCGGCTCGCGGATCTCGCGGATTCGCTGCGGAACCGCGTGGACCGGCTCGAAGCCACCGCGATACGAATCAGAGCGATACCAATTGTTATCGCGATACAGCCAGTACGAGTTATCGGAATAGAACAGGGGCTGGTCGGCATCGGCGACGACCTGCACGCCCGGTTCGACATAGACGAGATCCGGCGAGGCCACCGAGACCTCGCCGCCATATTCAACGTCGCCCGTTCCCGTGCAGCCACCGGCGACGGCAGCGGCGAAGAGCCAGGCGGAGACTCGTGTTGCCTTCATGTTGTACCTCCACGACCACGCGCAGCATCACGCGTGCCACCTACGGTGATGGCCGTCGGCGCGTTCGCCGCTCGAATTGCGAGCGGGAGCGCCCGATCGTGCGCGGCTCCGAAACGTTCCGACCATGTCGCTGGCCCGTCGCTTGCTGCGTTTCGTGGCATGAAGTTCACGATCGCGAACGACTCCGGCGCGACGACCTCGACCTGGATGTCCGAGGCTGTGCCGTGCTTCGCCGCGGTGATTCCCGCCGATGCACATGCGGACGTCTGCGTCGTCGGTGCGGGTATCGCCGGGCTCAGTGTCGCGCTCACGCTCATCCAGGACGGCTTCGATGTGCTCGTCGTCGATCAAGGTCCGATCGGCGGCGGCCAGACCGCACGGACGAGCGCGCACCTCGCGTCGGCGCTCGACGACCGCTTCTACATGCTCGAGAAGCGATTCGGCAAGCGCGGCGCCAAGCTCGCCGCCGGTAGCCACGCATCCGCGATCGATGCGATCGAGACGACGGCGCGAACGTTCGGCATCGACTGCGACTTCCGGCGCGTCGACGGTTACCTGTTCGGCCCTTCGAAGCACGCGCGCAAGGAGCTGTCGCGCGAACGCGAGGCCGCGCGTCGCGCAGGACTCCTCGTCGACGATGTCGATCGCGCGCCTCTGCCGTTCGACTCGGGACCGTGCCTTCGCTTCGCGAACCAAGCGCAGTTTCATCCGCTCGCGTACGTTCGCGGTCTCGCGGATGCGGTGATCGCCGGTGGCGGACGGATCGTCAACGGCGTCCACGTCGTGAAGATCGCGGGCGGTGCGCAGGTCGAGATCGAGACCCAAGACGGGCGCAAGATCCACGCGGGCGCCGCGGTCGATACGACCGACACCGCGATCTCGAGTCGGTTCAACCTACCGACGCGCGAGGCAGCGTATCGATCGTACGTTGTCGCGTTCGATGTCGCGCCGGGCTACGTGCCGCACGGCCTCTACTGGGACACCGAGGATCCGTATCATTACATTCGCGTCGCACCGGGCGACAACGGCCGCGAGGTGCTGCTCGTCGGCGGTGAAGATCATCGCGTCGGCCAGGGTGATCCCGAGCAGGCGTTTCCCAAGCTCGTCGCCTGGACCGAGCAGCGGTTTCCGCGCACTGGTGAGATCGTCGCGCAATGGTCCGGGCAGATCATGGAGCCTGTCGATGGCCTCGCGTACATCGGGGCGTTGCCTCGCGAGAAGAACGTGTTCGTCGCGACCGGTGACTCCGGCAATGGGCTGACGCACGGCGCGATCGCGGGCCTGCTCATCCCGGCGCTGATCCAGGATCAGGAACATCCGTGGGCCGAGCTCTATGCACCGAAGCGGTCGCGGCTGCGCGCGGCGCTGACGTTTGCGAAAGAGGCCGTGTCTTCGAACTTGCCGTATCGCGACTGGCTCGCGAGCGGTGAGGTCAGCTCCGTAAAGCAAATCATGCCGGACAGCGGCGCGACCGTTCGTCACGGCGTGCACGTGCTTGCGGTCTATCGCGACGAGGCCGGCGCGTGTCACACCAAGTCGGCGCGCTGCCCGCACATGAGCGGCGTCGTGCGCTGGAACGCGGTCGAGAAGACCTGGGATTGCCCGTGCCATGGCTCGCGGTTCGATGCGCTCGGCCGCGTGCTCAACGGTCCCGCGGCGATGGATCTCGCCGACGCGCCAACCCCCGTCGAGAAACCGGTTCCGATGCTGCCGGTAGACGCCTTTCCGCTGAAGCCCGCGTAGTCCCCAGCCGCCGTCGATCACATCGCAGGCACCGGTCCCGCGGGATTGTGCTCGCAATCGTTTCAGTTGTGATCGATTAGTCGACAGTCGCGGCGGCGAGTGACATCTGGAGCTCGCTGAGCTTCATGAGGCCGGCCCAGCTCCACAGCTCGCCCATCGCGTGGAGCGAGACCTTCGCATCGATGTGATCGCCGGCACCGGTGAGCGTGAGGTCTGCAGCGATCGGTGGCAGATGCTGCGCGCCGAGCGGGGCCGTGCCGCCGTTGACCATGATCGACCACGACAGATCGAGATCGATCATGATCGTCGCGGTTGCATCATCACTGTCGGTCCACTGCGGCGCTGCGGCGGGCCGGCTCGTCAGGGTCACGCGCACGTCGCGCAGCTGCGCCGGCTTGCCGAACACACTGTCGGGAATTTCGATCGGATCGACGCCGACGTCGAACGCGGAGAGCTCGAGCAAACCCGCCTGATCGAGGTGCGCCGTCAGCTCGCCATTCGAGGTCGCGAGCGGTGTCAGGCCGTCGACCCAACCGTCGTGGGTGTAGCGCCGCGCGGTGATCGATCCGGTGCTGCCCGCGGCGCCGATCAAGAGACGCGTCGGCGATCGCTCGAGTCGATCGCGAACCGATGAATACGTGGGCTCGCCGGACGGCGGTGACGAGGCGCAGGCCGACGCGAGGAGCAACAAGGCTAGGTAGAGGCGCATATGACGCATCGCGTTGCAAGGCGTGCACCAGTGGTTCGACCACCGTGAAATCACAGTAGGTTCGATATATTGAGGTGCATTAACTAACGATCTGGCTGTGCCAAACGGGCTCGATCTGGCGGATCGAATAGCCAGATCCACGGTCCGAAAGACGGCCTCGCGGTCGTCCGAGTCTTCGCGAATCGACGACTCCGGTCGCCGTGTCCGCGAGATCAACCGCGAACGTACGAGCGACTTCGAGGCGCCTCAGTTCGTACGCGCGATTAACGGTTCGCGTCGTCGCGGTTCGCGGGGTCGGCAACGTCTTTCGGAAGCGGAATCTTCGGCGGCGGTCCTTTGCGCTTCACCGCGGGCGTCGCTTTGACCGGCTCGGCCGAGCCAGATCCCGAACCTGCGGCCGCCGGTTGCTCGAGATGATCGAACACCGAGGCGGGCACGTTCTCCTTCACCTCGATCTCGCGCTTGTTCTCGACTTCTTTCTTCTCCGGCTTGCGATTCGCCGCGTCCGGGTCTGCGAGCACCGCGGCGGCCGCTGCAGCAGCGGCAACCCCCGCAACCGCCCCGGTGTCCGGATGCGGCGCATTCGCGAGCGCGGGTTGACCACCACAACCAAACATCGACGCTGCGGCCAGCAGAGCGACGATTCGCATGCCTCGATGCTACACCTCGCATCGCCATGCGCGCCATCACGATCACGAAGCCCGGCGGTCCCGATGTCCTTGCTCTCGTCGAGCGTCCGCTGCCCGAGCCGATGCGCGGCGAAGTGCGCGTGCGCGTTCGTGCAACGGCGGTCAACCGCGCGGATCTTCTGCAACGGATGGGCGCGTATCCCGCGCCTCCGGACGCGCCTCCCGATATCCCGGGCCTCGAGATCGCCGGTGAGGTCGAGGCACTTGGCCCCGGCGTCGCACGACTCGCGATCGGCGACCGCGTGTTTGGCCTCGTCGGTGGCGGCGGTTACGCCGAGGCGATCGTCAGCCACGAGCGCGCGCTCGCCAAGATTCCAGGTGGGATGTCGTTCGAACAAGCCGCGGCGGTTCCGGAAGCGTTTGTCACCGCCCACGATGCGATCGTCACGCAAGCGAACCTGCGCGGAGGCGAGGTGTTGCTCGTACACGCGGTCGGCAGCGGCGTCGGCACGGCCGCAGCTCAACTGGGGCGCGCCTACGGTGTGACGGTGATCGGGACCGCGCGCACGCGCGACAAGCTCGATCGCGCCAAGCCACTCGGGCTCGACGTCGGCATCACGACCGCGGACGGCAAGTTCGCGGATGCGGTACGCGCCGCTGCACCCGATGGAGCCGCGGTCGTGCTCGAGCTGGTCGGCGGCAACTACCTCGCCGAGGATCTCCGTTGCGTGCAGCCGCTCGGGCGGATCGCATTGGTCGGGCTCCTCGCCGGGATGAAGACCGAAGTCGATCTCGGCCTCGTCCTTCACAAGCGAGTGCGGATCTTCGGGACGATGCTGCGGTCGCGTCCGCTCGAACAGAAGATCTCGGCGATGCGCGCCTTCGAGGAGCAAGTCGTACCGCTGTTCGCGCGAGGGCTCGTCAAGCCGGTGATCGATTGCGTGATACCGCTCGCGGACGCCGCACGCGCGCACGAACGGATGGCGAGCAACGCAGGATTCGGCAAGATCGTACTGACGACGTGATGCACGCGATGCGCATCATGACGCAGCGCACCGCGCGCGATGCGAGGTCGCGCGGTCGCGGGAACGTGATATGCCCAAGGCGTGCATCCAGCGAGCACGCGCCTGATCGAGACGATTCGCGCGTCGATTATCGGTGACGATCACGCGCTCGAAGGGCCGTACGGCTTGCGTCGCGTCACGTACGCCGACTACACGGCCTCGGGTCGATCGCTGACGTTCATCGAGGAGTTTATCCTCGACGAGGTGATGCCGCTCTACGCGAACACGCATACCGAGACGAGCGGCACCGGCCGGCAGACGACGCAATTCCGGCAAGACGCACGCGACATCATTCATCGCGCGGTCGGCGGCGGGCCCGACGATCTCGTGATCTTCTGCGGCTCGGGAGCGACCGGCGCGATCAACAAGCTGATCGACGTGATGAACCTGCGGATCCCCGCGGATCTCGACACGCGTTATCAGCTCGCGACGCGGATTCCTCTCATCGAACGTCCCGTCGTGTTCATCGGTCCGTTCGAACATCACTCGAACGAGCTGCCGTGGCGCGAGTCGATTGCCGATGTCGTCGTGATCAAGGAAGACCCCGACGGCCACGTCGACCTCGAGCACCTGCGCGAGGAGCTCGTCCGGTATGCGGCACGATCGCTGAAGATCGGCAGCTTCTCCGCCGCGAGCAACGTCACCGGGATCGCGACCGACGGCCGCTCGATCGCGAAGCTGTTGCACGAGCACGGTGCGTTGTCGTTCTGGGATTTCGCCGCGGCGGGTCCGTATGTCGACATCAAGATGAGTGATGCGGTCGAGCCCCTCGCCTACAAGGACGCGGTCTTCATCTCGCCGCACAAGTTCATCGGCGGTCCGCAGACGCCGGGCGTGCTCGTCGCGAAGCGTCATCTGTTCACGAACACGGTGCCGGCATGCCCGGGCGGCGGCACGGTCGCGTACGTCAACCAGCAAGACCATCTCTACGTCACCGATCCGGTGCTGCGCGAAGAAGGCGGCACGCCCGCGATCATCGAATCCGTTCGGGCCGGACTGGTGTTTCAGCTCAAGGAAGCGGTTGGTGCCGAGACGATCCGCGAGCTCGAAGTCGACTTCATCCAGCGCGCGATCGCCTCGTGGTCGGCGAATCCCAACCTCGCGATTCTCGGCAACGTCGCGGCCTGGCGGCTGTCGATCGTCTCGTTCATCGTGCGCCACCGCAGTGCGTACCTCCATCACAACTTCGTCGTCGCACTATTGAACGACCTGTTCGGGATCCAGTCGCGAGGCGGCTGCGGCTGCGCCGGCCCCTACGGCCATCGCTTGCTCGGGATCGATCTGGATCACAGCAAAGAGTTCGAGCGCGAGATCGTGCGCGGCTGCGAAGGCATCAAGCCCGGCTGGGTCCGCGTCAACTTCAACTACTTCCTGTCCGAGACCCAGTTCCAATTTATCCTCGACGCGATCCACCTGATCGCGACCGATGGTTGGCGCCTGCTGCCGCACTACAACTTCGATCCGGACACCGGCGAATGGCGGCATCGCAACTTCGCGGCGACCACCGGCGTGATGCGCCTCGCGGAGGTCTCGTATCGGACCGGCAAGATCGAGTACCGGTCGCGTCACGCGACCGAGCCGGAGTGGGCGTTGCCGAACTATCTCGAACAAGCACGCAAGATCATCGCGAATGTCACCGAGGAATGCCGCACGCTCGCGATCAACGATCCCGCGCGCACGATCGACTTCGAAGAGCTGCGCTGGTTCCCGCTCCCCGGTGAAGTGCTCACCGAGCTCCGCGGTGGCGTCGAAGCCATCGCGCCGCCCGGTGCGATGCTGCGCCCCTGACGCCGCGGAATCTCCGGAGGCGGATGAGCTTACTTTGCGTGCGAGCCGAACCGCACGACGAACCACAGCTCGATATCGGTCTGCGTGTAGTCGAAGCTGAGGTCGCCCAGGTTCATCGCCTTCTTCGAGTGGTAACCGATCGGCACGGCGAGCTCGGGGCCGACTTGCACCGACCCGACATCGAATAGCAGGCTCACCGCGAGATCGAGGGCGAAACCGAAATCGGTGTCGGACTTCGAGGCCGTCGTCCCGGCGAACATCACCGTGTAGCTACCGTGGGTGATGTCGGTGCCGGCGCCGATCCGCCCGCCGAGCCTGATCTTTGGGGCGATGTGGTGGCCGAGCTCGAGGTTGCCGAGGATCCGGAAGCGATGACCCGAGACGCTGGTGAACGCCGGCTGTGCATCGAGCTGCTCCGGGACCCAGGCCAGACCGATCAGTCCCGCGAGCTCGTCATTTCCGCCGCCGGCGCGGATCCCGAGCTCGGGGCTCGGCTCGACGGTGTTCTTCCAGTTGTCGTCGCCGATCGGGAACGTTACCGCTCCTGCGACCTCGACGATGCCATCGGCGCGGGCCGGCGACGGAACCCCGACCGTAACCACGACCGCAGCGAGCATGAAGACGCGCATGCGCCGTACTCTACTGCCACCTCGATCGCGCCACACGAGACAAGTGTAGAATGATCTCAGGTCGATCTCGGACCGGATCCTTCCATGTGTGACCTGCTGCTCGGCGCGGCCTACGCGGACAAGCAGCTCGAGCTCGAGTCCGTCGACGTCGATCTGGACTAAGCGAGCTGCGCCGACAGCGTGATCGTCGAGACGCCGCCGAGCGCGCGAGAGATCGGGCAGTTCTTCTTCGCGGTTTCGGCGATCGTCTGGAACTGTTCCGGCGTGACGTTCGGAACCGAGCCTTTCACGTCGAGATCGATCTGCGTGATCGTCCAGCCGATGTCCTGTTTGTCCATGCTGACGACCGCCGACGTGCGGAGCTCCTTCGGCTCGTGTCCCGCATTGGTCAACGCGAACGCGAGCGCCATCGTGAAGCAGCTCGCGTGGGCCGCGGCGATCAACTCCTCGGGGTTCGTTCCCGCGCGGCCATCTTCGGATTGGAACCGCGAATTGACGCTGTAAGGCTGGTCCTTCAGCGCACCACTGAGCGTCGTGATCGCTCCGCTGCCCTTGGGTCCCGTGCCATGCCACACCACGTTGCTCGATCTTTTGAGTGCCATGCAGCACGTATAACCGGGAGTGCCTACGTCTGCACTACAGCCGGCGAGTCGCGAGCACATCGAGCACGGTGATCGCGGCGACCACGCCGAGCACCGCGAACACCACCTTGCGCCGGCGGCTGCGGCGAAACGCGAACCCGAGGAGGCCGATGTCGATCGCATCTCCGACGACGCGCGCCCACAGCCCTCGCTCTTCACGGCCGGCGAGGATCGCGGCACCGGAAGCGATCTCGCGTGCACCCATCGCGCGCGTCAGCAACGGGCGATCACGCACGCCAAGCGTTCTGCTGAGCCAATGCGGAGCAAACATCTCCGTGAGGCCGATGCCGATTCCCGTCGCGCCGAGCGCGCGCGTCATCTTTCCGTCGGTCATGAGTATCCTCCTGACCGCCGAAACTGCACCGCATGTGCCATGGGCTGTTACATCGCGGTTGATTCTTGAGTGTGTCCCGACGCGGAATCGACGCTGAGCGCCTCGCCATCTTGCTCGACAAACCGGACGTGCTCACCGACTGCCAAGTGTTCGAGGCCGGCGGCAACGACGGCGCGATCGAAGTGAACGCGCCGGCCGTTCTCGACCTCGAGCCAGCCCCACGTACCGGAGTCGTCGAGGAACACGATCGTGCCGATGCGAGGCACGCGGTGACGCTTGTAGTCCGAGCGCGGCTTGCGAGCGTAATCTTCGAGCTGCCGGCGCGCGGCGGCAAATGCGTCGCGCACCGCAACGTACGCATCCTCGTGCGTTTCGTCAGCTCCAGGATCGTGGCTCGTCACGATCTCGCCCCCAGGAACGGTGAGGCGGATCCGAACGTGAAACTGGCGCCCCTGGCGATGATGCCGGTGCGGCGTCTCGATCAACACCTGACATCGGATGATCCGATCGTAGATGTGCTCGAGACGCGCGACCAACTCCTGGATTCGCGCAGTGAGAGCGTCGCTGGCGTCGAACCCTTTGAATTCGATCTCGGGCGGAATCTCCATGTAACGAGGTGGTGCATCGCGCGCGCCACGACGCAACACCTCGAACTACCGCCAAAACCGCCGTCGTTCGCCCACGTCACACGTGGCGCGAACGCACGGTGAGGGTCACTGAATCAGCGCCGAGTTGCCGGTGATCCGGTACGTCGTTGCCGGTGCGACGGTCAGGCCGGTCGGTTCGGCCATGTCCGTGGTCGACGTGGTCAGTGTATTGGTCGGCGTCGGGGTCATCGCGTTGTAGTCGATCTGGATCATGTCGTTGCCCTTGTTATCGGCGCCATCGTTCGCTTCGGTGTAGCTCGCCGTCATCGTCGACTTCGTGCAACGCGTTGCGGGCGTGTCGACCGCGATCTTGACCTTGTAGGGGAGGCCGGCCGCGATGTCCGCGGGCGCATAGGCCTCGATGTCGATCTCGTAGTTTCCTGCAGGGAGATTGCCGATCGATACGCCGTGATCGCCGACGAACCGGCCTCCGATCCCGACCGACTGGTTGGCCGTGATGTCCCAGAGGAAGAAGTAGACCGCGTCGAGGGCTGCCGCGCCGGGCGCGGTGAAGGTCATCATGACATCCGCCGCGGCCGTCGTGCGGAACTGGTAGCTGTCGATATCGACGCTCATCGCGTTCGTGTTGAAGTGACCGTTGTTGATCGTGCCGCATACGACGACCGCCGTGCTCGTCAAGCCGGTCGCTTCAAACGTGCCGGCCGGTGTCGCGTTGTAATCGTTCGTCGCGTCCGACATCTCGGTGTACTGGCAGGTCTGCGTGCCAGCCGCGTACGTCTCGCCGCAGATCGTTGCATCGTAAGCGACCGCAGCGGGCGGACCCGACGGCGAGTACTGACCGACCCACAGCCAATAGGGCGTGCTCGGCTTCACGGCCAAGGTCGTGAACTCATCTTCCATCGTGCCGATGGCGGTCCCGCCGCCGATATCACCGGTCTTGTTGGCGGGGAACACCAGGTAGTCCATGTCCGCTGTGTTGCCGGGCCAGTTGAGCCGCAGCGACAGCTGGTTCGTCGTCGCACCCGTCGTGAACTGGAACGTGTCGCGGTCCATGTACGAGTCGACCAGGTTGAGACCCGGAGCATCGATCGTGGTCGACGAGTCACCAACGATGATATGGGCGTCTGGCGTCGCGCCGTTGTTACCGCAGGCGACAAACAGGATGATGGCGGGAAGGAGACGAGTCGAACGCATGGATACTCCTGGTGAGGGCGAGGCACTTGACCATAAAGGTCCCGCCGCGGTCCATCACAATGTACCCATCGTTGGGGATCGCGTCGGTGGGCTAAGTCACGCAGACACAAGCTGAAATCTGCGGTTACTGATTTCCGGCGGGCTCCGCGTCACGCGGGAGCTCGAAATAGAACCGCGAGCCTGCACCGCGCACACTGTCGACCCCGATCCGGCCGCCGTGCGCTTCGACGATCTTCCGGCTCACGTACAGCCCGAGCCCCGTTCCTTCCTTCGCGCGAGCTTCGCTCGTACGGCGGAACTGCTCGAACACCGTCGCGGCATCTGCCGGCGAGATACCGGGTCCCGCATCGGTGACCGAGATACAGGCGTGATCATCTCGATGCTCCAGCCGGACGACGATGCCCGAGCTCGGAGGCGAGTACTTGAGCGCGTTCTGGATCAAGTTCGCGACCACGCGCTGGATCCGCATGTCATCCACCGCAAGCGTGACGGGCATCGACGCATCCAAGAACACGCGGCCGCGATCGCGCGATGACACGCTCCGATCGAGCACGTCTTCGAGTAACGAACGAATTTCGGTCCATCGGCGATGGATTTCGAGGTGCCCGGAATCGATCAGAGAGAGGTCGAGCAAGTCGTGGACCAAGCGATCCATGAACTCGACGTTCTGGGTAATCCGCAACAGCGCACGTTTCGCTTCCTCGGTCGCCATCCCCGCGAGTCGGCAATCGAGCAAGCACAGCTCGAGTGCGATCGTGGCGAGAGGATTCTTAAGGTCATGAACGATGTGCGTAACATCTTCCTGATTCCGCTTAGCAGGCACGGTGGAAACCAACCCTTCCATCGAGATCTCCTTGTGAGCGCTCGCGAGACACATATGGTTGATTGGGATCGCGTTGCTATGCGGGGATCTACGCAATTGTTCGACCCGGATTCGGTGGGCCAATCAGGTTGCACTGGTCCACGAAATCTTCTCAGACCAAGAAGAATTATTCGCGTGTGTATTGCAGCAGCGCTTCGATGTTCGTGACGAGCGTGTCGATGTTGATGGGCTTCACCAAATAAACGTCGAAGCCGGCTTCATATGCTCGTTCCACATCGGCGCGGCGGTCGTACGCGCTCAGCGCGATCGCGGGCAGCGCACGTTCGTCGCCGTCGCGCGCGCGTAGCCAGGTCACGAAGTGGTACCCATCTTCGCCGCGCATCGCGATGTCACAGATCACGACGTTCGGTGGCCGAGCCGCGATCGCGGTGCGTGCCGCCTCGGCGGAGTCGACGCTGTCGACGCTCGCGCCAACCCGGCTGAGGAGTCTCGTCAAGGCGTCGCGGACGTGGACGTCATCGTCGATGACCAGCACGCGAGCGGCTGACAGAGCCAGCGTCGACGCCGTCCTCGGCTCCGACGGATCCACGGCGGGGATCGTCAGCGTGAAGGTGGCTCCGTGACCCACGCCGCCGCTGGTCGCGCGGAGCGAGCCGTGATGCAGTCGTGCGAGATGTTCAGAGATCGCGAGGCCGAGGCCGAGTCCACCTTCTCGGCGAGCCAACGCATCGTCGCTCTGGCTGAACGGCTCGAACACGTGCGGGAGATAGTCGAGGGAGATGCCGCACCCGGTATCTCTCACCTCGATCACGACCTGTGAGGTCTCTCGGCGTCCGTGGATCGACACGGTTCCATCCGGAGCCGTGAACTTGATCGCGTTCGACATGAGATTGTCGAAGATCTGCCTGATCCGCCGCGCGTCGCCTCGCGCCTCTCCAAGCGCACCGATCTCGGTCTGCACGGCAATGTGCTTGGCATCCGCATCGGCAGTGACGGCGGCGATTGCATCGCGCAGGATCGCTTCGACCGCGACCGGATGGTGAGCGACGAACAGCTTGTTGTTCGCGGCACGCGAGACATCGAGCATGTCGCCAAGGATGCGTGACTGTGTGGTGACGCCATCGTGAATTGCATCGAGCGCGCGTTTACGAAGATCGGGATCGGCCGACGGATCGCCGAGCACGCTCTCCCACAGCATCATCGACATCAGTGGTGTGCGCAGCTCGTGGCACACCACCGACAGATAGTGATCTCGCTTGAGATCGGCGCCTCGCGAGTCATTGATGTCGGTCGCGACGAGCCAATGGCGATCGAGCTGGAGGCGATGCCACCGCCATTGCCCATCCGGACCCCGCAGTCTCGCTTCGATCGCGGGACCTGGCTTCTGCGCGTCGAGATCGCCGCAACGTCTCGTGTCTTCTGGATGTACCTCGCCGGCCATACTCGTACAGGTGACGACCACACCGATGACCGTGCCGAAGCAGCCGTGCACTGGATCCAACGTCGCGACGCAGTGGGCTTCGAGGCCGGGCCTCGTGGGATGCGCACCGAGCGTTGCGAGCTGGATCGGAGCGCCGGACTGATAGACCTGCGCGATGTACTTCCGAAGCTCCTCGTGCGCCGGTAGTCCGGTCGCGGTTCGCCAGCGGTCATTGGCGTGTTCGAGGTCGTGTGTAGGACCCACGAACACGGCCATTGCGCCGGGCGTCACTCGTGCAGCGTCCCGTTGCGTGCGGCGAGCCGGATCATCTCGACGATCGATCGCGCCGAGAGCTTGTTCATGATCCGCAACCGGTGCGTCTCGACCGTGCGTCGCGCGATGAACAGGAGCTCGCTGATCTCGTCGTTCGAGTGACCGCGGATCAGCAGATCGAAGATCTCGCGCTCGCGAGGCGTCAACCGCTCGAAGGGCCGATCGGGATCGGCGCGCAACTGATCATCGATCGCAGTCGGCGACACATGTGGTGGCAGGTACCGCACGCCTCCGAGCACGGTCCGGATCGCTTCGACGATCTCGGACGTTCCTTGCGTCTTCAGCGCGTAGCCGCTCGCGCCGGCTCGCAGCATGCCTGCGATCACGACGGGCTCGTCGACGGTCGACAGCGCGAGGATTCGACAATTCGGCTGCGCATCGAGGATATCCGCCGCGAGCGAGATCCCGCTGACCTTCGGCAACAGGACGTCGAGCACGGCAACGTCGAGTACCGTCGTCCTCGCGAGAGTGCGCGCTTGCATCGCGTCACCCGCTTCGCCGACGACCTCGAACCCCACCTCACGTTGGATCGCGACCGCGAGGCCCGCACGAAACAGCGGGTGATCGTCGACAACCGCAACCTGGACCTTGTGCTCCACGACGATGCGTAGACGTAGATCCGACAGGAGATAGAGGCAAGAGTTGGAACGAAAAACACCAAGCATTAATGCGCGGAAACAGGAGCGAAGTTTTTTTCTAGTCCTGCCGCAAAACGCGGCACCAACGATTCGCCTGTCAGCGATATTTTTGCGCCGTCACTGTCCGCGTCGATCGTTGCACAGCTAGGCAGCGATGAAGAACCGGCTCGGCTCGAGCGCCGGATCATCGAACAAGGGCCGTCCCTGGCTCGCTGCTTCCAGAATGACGCCGGGGATCGCGAGCTCGAGATCTTCCAAGATCTGGATCGTCCTTTTGGCGCCAATGCTGTCGACGAGCAGGCTCGGTGGAGCCCAGAGGAAACCAAATCCCATGATCCGATCGACATCGCGCGGGCTCTCGACGACTTCACCGACGCGCCCGAGCGCGTAGCTGACATATCCAAACATGACACGACGCAGGATCTGCGCATCCTTGCCCTCCGCCTGGCAGAGGGCCTCGAGCGCCTCCGGATGGCGACCGGCGCGAATCTCGTGCTTCATCTTCTCGATGAACGTCGGCATCGGCGGCATGACCGACGCGAGCGGCTTGTAATCGCGCGTGACCGGATCGAGCACGAAGTGCACAGCGGCTGGACCTTTGCCTTCCACACGGAAAAACCCTCCCTTGTCACGCGTCTTGCGGCCGAGGTGACCGGCATCGATTCCTCGCTGCATGTACGCGGGCAGCTGGAACGTGGCGTGCGCCTCGTCGTTCGTGTTGTCGTACAGGTTATCGACGATCGCCTTGTGAACATCCCAGCCGACGAGATCGATCGTCGCGAGCGGGGCGAGCGAGCGGCCGGTGTGCGAGCCGACGAGCTGATCCATGTACGCGACGCCGTGCTCTTCCGCGAGCTGCGCGACCTCGTTCAGCAGCTTGAAGCCGATCCGATTCCCAGCGAAGGCCGGCGTGTCGGCGCATTCGACGACTGCGCGGCCGAGCACGGCGGTCAGGAGCTCGCGAACCGCGCTCGTGACCTGCAAGTCGGTTTCGGCATGCGGGATGAGCTCGCAGCCGGTGATCGCGGTCGGTGGGTTGAACAGATGGACGCCCAAGAACTGGCGCCGAAATTCTTCGCTGCGTCCGGTGCACATCGCGGAGATCGAGAGACCCGACGACACGGTCGCGACGATCGTATCGACCGCCATCGCATTGTCGATCATCGCGAACATCTGGCGCTTGCACGCGATGTCCTCCGAGACCGCTTCGAACACGAGGTCGGCTTCCGCGACGCACCGGGCGAGATCCGCCTCGTACGTTCCAATGGCGATCGAGCCTGGAGCGATCTTGCCTTTCGCGAGCTGTTCGGCGCGCGTGCGGCCAGCCTCTGCCTTTTCGAGCGTGCGCGCGAGGAACGTTGTCTGGAGCTCGGACGAAGCAAACACGGCTCCGGATCCCGAGCCCATCGCACCATTCGCTCCGAGGACGACGATCTTCCGTATGGGTCTCATCGGGCAGCATCTCAGCAAGTCCCGTACCGGGCGAAGGCGCGGCGGCATGCCGGCAAAACCGGGCTTCCGAACGCCGATGTGCTGTGCGGATCCGTCAAAACGTGACGCGGAAGCCCACCTGCGCAGACGCGCCTGCGTAGCGTGACGTTGGACGATGAAAGTTTGGATTCCGCGCGGTCGGGATCGCGCTCTCGGCTCCGGTCGCGTCGATCGTCTTGGCCCAGATCAAGTCATCGTACGTACCGCCCGAGATCGGATTGACGTTGTTGACGCCGCCGCCGTGACGAACCGACGGCGCGTACGTGTCATCGACGTTGAACGTGCCCTGCCGATTGTAGATGTTGAACACGTCGATGTAGAGCTCGGCGGCGGTCCGGTGGCTCAGGCGGTGTCCGTAGGCGACATGGAGATCGATGCCGTGCTCGAATTCGGTTCGCCCGAGCTGACCGCGGGGCAGCAGGAACGACTCCGATGCGCCGTAGAGATAGTGCGCACCGAGCGCATTCTCGGGAATGCCAGAGATCGCCCGGATCTTTCCGCCGAGCGTCAGCTTTCCGCCACCAACCTCGAAGCTGTCGTACGCGTCGACCTTGAGCGAATGCGGGCGATCTTGCGGCAACGGGCCCTGGCGATTGGCGAGGAGCTCGATCAGGTCGTACTGCGACGAGATGTTCGGATCGAGCTGCCCGTTATCGTAGGACACGCTGCCCGGATAATTTCCTTCGGCGCGCGAGTACGTATAAGAGGCCTGGACGTAGAGGCCCTTCGCGAACTTGCGGCCGACGGACAGCTCGAGGGCGTCGTAGTCGCGCGTCGGTTTGTCGAACGCGCGAATCCCGCGAAACATGTCGAGCTGCTGCTGCAGGCGCGCGTGCTCGAGCTTGTCGGTCGTCATCGCGACGCGTTGTGCGAGCTGGCGTTCGGAGTCTTGCGACCACTCTCCGGGATTCGCGATCACGTAGGTGTTCGCACCATCGGTCGAGATGTCCTCGATCACGCGGCCGAGCCGGCGATGCTGGAACGTCACGCCGAACACGACCTCGGGGGTCACGGCGACCTCGGCACCTGCCATGATCTCGTCCATGTACTCGGCCTGAATGCCGGGCGCGACGAGCACACCCTTGGAGCCGATCAAGCGCTCGGTCGTCGGATCCGTCTTCGACAGACACCCGACACCGTCCGGACCTCCGATCTTCGGATCGGTCGGCCCGCATGACGTCGCCGCGAAGGTCTGGACGCTACTGACTTCGCCGCCGAACGATCGATCATTGATGTCCATCGGGACCGATTCGTAGAACCGACCCCAGTGCGCGTAGATCTTCGAGCGACCTTCGCGGGTCGGATCGTAGATCACGCCGAAGCGCGGTGCGAAGTTGCCTTGGAGCGTCATCGCATTGGTGCCGAACTGCTCGCCGGTCAGCGCGTCCTTCGTGTTGCGCAGCGCATCCGCGTAACGCAGCCGCTGCTCTTCGTAACGCACGCCCGCGTTGACCGTCAGATTCGAAAGGAGCTGCCACGAATCGCGGAGATAGGCGGCCCAGTTCAGCGTCGAGCCGCCGATCTGCGTATCGGGTGCACCGACCGTGCCGCCGATATACTCGCAGCGAACCATCTGGCTCGACATGCCCACGCCTGTGCCGGGCGCCGGTGTCGTGCAGGTTCGATCGAAGCGAGGGTCGGTCTCGCCGGGACCTGCGAGCTTGACCCAGCGATTGACGATCACCGAGCTGTCGACGAAGTTCTGGATGAACGCGCCACCGGAGTACAGGCGCGCGCGATCTTTGCTGTCGGCTTCGACGTCGAGACCCGCTTTGATCTCGTGAGTGCCGGCTGCCCGAACGCGCTCGATCACGCCGACCCTCGCCATCCGGCGCTCTTCGCGATCGTGAACGATCGAGCCCGGGCCGCCGACCGCGTACGACTGCGAGCTCATCGGACAGTTCGTGATGTTGGGATACGGATCGGTCGCGCCGCCATCCATGCATTGGCGGGCGGTCTCCGCGGATTCGCCACCGAGGGCACTCCACGTGCCGAGGTTGCCACCGGTGAGGATCTGCAGCGGTTGCGAATCGAGTGTCGGATCGAGCGAGCCGGTCTCGAGCGTCGAGCGATGCCAGGCAAGCACGGCTTCGAGCTCGGTCTTGCCGCCCGCGAGCTTCGAGGTCCAGCGCGCCGCCGCATCGGTCGTGAGGCCCGAAGTGCGTGTTCCCGAGGTTGGAAGCCCGAGTAACCCGGGAGACTCTCCCGAGGACGGCACGGCGATCAGGCTGAGCTGCGCTTGATCGCGAGCGGTCGGTGCGAGCGTTACCTTGCCGAGCATCGAGTACGAGCGCGAAAGATCGCTGCGCACGTCGGTGTCGATCGCATCGGTCAAGAAGAAGCCGGTCTTCGGATCGATGTCGGGTGCGCCGTCGGCGTTGGCCTGGACGCAATTCGACAGCTCGCCATTCGCGAGCGTCTTCCGGCAATCGGTCTGGCGCTTCGTCGTTCGGGTGTAGTCGGTGCGCGACAACCGCGGCGCAACGCCGGCGTAGAACCACGCCTTGCCAACGATGATCGGTCCGCCGAGCTCGAAGCCGATGTCGCCGGCGTAGGCGCGATTCGCGGTGATGTCGATCGACGACGCGTTGACCGGCGTCCTCTTGGTCGCGGCGGTCAGAAAGCCCGGTGTCAACGTGCCGAAGATCGATCCGCGGAGCTCGTCCGTTCCACTGCGCGTCACGATGTTGACGATGCCGCCGGTCGAGCGCCCGTACTCAGCGTTGTAGCCGCCGGTGACAACCTCCATCTCTTGAATGAACTCGTTGAGCACCGGCGTGCCGACGTCGCCGTACGTCAGGCCGGTGATGTCGATCCCGTCGACGATGTAGCGGTTCTCGAGAGAGGTGCTGCCCGAGAACGCGGTGCCGACACCGTCATTCTGCGAGCCACCGATCGAGCCGAGCGCAGAGGTGAACGTCGGGCCTTGGATCGGCAAGCTCTCGAGCTCCTTGCGACCCATCGTGATCTGATGGGAAGTCGAGGTCGTGCGGATCGGCGGGGGCGTGCCGTCGACGTGGATCACGTTCGGGCCGCCGAGCGTCATCTTCTGATGCACGTGCGTGACCGCGTCGACGCCGACCTCGACGCCTCCGTGTTCGAGCGTGAAGGTGTCGTAATAGAACGTGATCAGATAGGTGCCGGGCAAGAGCTCGCTGATCTTGTACGAGCCGTCCGCTTCGGTGATCGCGTTCTGCGGCGACGACCCGGCGGAGATCGCGACGACGGTGACCCCGGCAAGCGGCTCGTTGGTGCCGCTATCTCTGACGACACCTTGAATGGCGCCGGTCGTCAGCGATTGCGCGTGTGCGTGGCTCGCCACCCCGAACAAGAACAGCATCGTGATCGCCAGAGCTCGTTTCCCCATGCTTCCTACGTAGAGGAAGCCGCGCACGCGCGACACGCTGCGCCGCTCAAGCCCTGTCACATGCTGCGTGCGACATTCGCGAAACTGTCGCACCGCGTCTTAGGCCGCATCCGTGGTGTAAAGATCGCAGGACATGACCGGCGCCCTTGCACAGCTGAGCGCGGACATCACGACGTGCCGCAGGTGCAAGCGGCTCGTACGGTGTCGCGAAGCCGCGGCGATCGACAAACCGGCGCGCTTCGCGAACGCGCGCTACTGGGCCAAGCCCGTCACGGGCTTTGGGGATCCGTCGGCGCAGCTCGTCGTCGTCGGCCTCGCGCCCGCTGCACACGGCGGTAATCGCACGGGTCGTGTGTTCACCGGCGATCGGTCGGGCGACTGGCTCTACGGTGCGCTGCATCGCGGTGGTTGGGCGAATCAGGCCGCATCGATCGGCCTCGATGATGGGCTTCGCCTGACGGATGCATACGTGTCGATCGTCGTGCGGTGTGCCCCACCTGATAACAAGCCGTCGCCACGCGAGCGCGATCTGTGCGTCGGCTTCCTGGCACGCGAGCTCGAGCTGCTAACTCGAGCCCGCGCGATCGTCGCACTCGGCGCGTTCGCCTGGGACGGCGTGCTGCGCGCGTTGCGCTCGCTCGGGCACGAGACGCCGAAGCCGCGGCCTCGGTTCGGGCATGCGGCGCGCGCACGAGTCGGCCCCTACACGCTGCTCGGCTCGTATCACGTCAGCCAGCAGAACACGTTCACCGGCAGGCTCACCGAGCCGATGCTCGATGCCGTGTTCGCGCAGGCGCGGCGGGTCACCGAAGCTCGCGGCGGATAACCAGCCGCAGCCCGGACCACGTCTCGTCGATCGCGCACACCTTGTTGTCGACGAGCCCGGTCGGCAGGGCGACCTCGCGGATCGTGTTCTCGGTGATGTCGGTCGCGACCCCCGAGGACTTCTTGGGCCACGCGATCCACAGCCCGGCCGCGGGTGTCATCCGGGGCCGGCTCTCGCTGATCCGATCGACCAGGTCCGACCGCTTCTTCACGAACACGATGATCACGTCGAGCGGCGCCTTACCGACAAGCCGGCGCTCGACGATCGCGCCCGTCGGTAGGGTTCCGAGGACATCGTCGAAGTCGGCCGGTGCTCCGAGAATCGCGACCTTATGCTGTTCCTTGATCCCGAGCTTCTGCGGCAAGGGAGTCCCCGAATAACCGGCCATGCGCTAAGCCTACCGCGTGCTGCGTCAGCTCGATCTGTTCGCGACGGGCGCTCCGGCGTTCGACGCGGAGTTTCGCGCGCTGCGCCGGACCACGCTCGCGCAAGGCGCGTGGATCGATCACGTCCCCGGTTGGGTCCAGGGGCATGATGCACTGTTCGACGAGCTCGAGCAGACGCTCGGATGGCGACACGAGACGATGCACATGTACGATCGCGTGGTCGATGTGCCGCGGCTCCTCGCGCACGTGCCGGCGGATCACGCGGTGATCGAAGGCATGCGCCAGGCGATCTCGGCGCACTACGCGGAAGAGTTTGTCTACGTGACTGCGGCGCTGTATCGCAACGGCAGCGACAGCGTCGCGTTTCACGGCGATACGACCGCCCGCGACATGCTCGAGGCGCGCGTCGCGACGGTGTCGCTCGGCGAGCCTCGCAAGTTCCTGATGAAGCCGACCGAAGGCGGGAGCTCGGTCTCGTTCGCGCTCGGTCGCGGCGACCTGGTCGTGATGGGCGGGACGTGTCAGCGCACGTGGCGTCACGCCATTCCCAAGGTCGCGCTCGCCGGGCCTCGGATCGCGCTGATGTTCAGACCGGCATGGGCATCGGAATATCGCCTGCCGAGTCGTCGCTAACGTCTCGCCCAGCGCGCATCCGAAGGATTCGTGAACGCACCGAGCACGTGGCCGATCGTCGAGAAGCGGGACTTCACCACATCAGGCTGCCGCCGGTCCAGACGGTCATCGGGGTGACCATGTGTTCGGCGTGCCGCGGCTCCGAATGACCGTCACAGAACCAGCGTTCGCCATCGCTGTCCTCGCGCACCGCCGCACAGAACGCACATTGATCGAGATCGCTCATCGGCTGCGGCATGCCGACCACCAGCGTCGGGCAGGGCGCGGCATTGAGCACGCGACCCGGAACGGTCTTGTACTTCTCGGTGCTGCTATGCAGCCCGAACTGACCGATCACGATCAGATCTGCGCGCACGTCAGCGGCGAGCATCGCGATCTCTTGGTCGGGCTTACCCGCACGCACGTGCAGCCGAGCGCGCCAGTTCGTGCCGTACTGATTGAACGTCTGCAGCGCTGGAAACACGATCGCCGACAGGCGCTGCTTCATTTCCTCCGCCGCACGCTTCTTGTTCTCTTTGACGTACAAGAAGTGCAGCTCGGGCGCCTCGTGACGAGCGGCTTGATCGAGCGCGTGCTCGAGTACGATCTCGGAGTACTCCGTCAGATCGATGCCGACGACCATGCGGTAACGCCGAACTCGGGCCTGCAGGTTATTTTCTTGTGCGACTCGGGTCATGGCTCGGCATTCGTGCATCCCGTATGCCGGGGGATGTCGTGGGGCGTAAGCGCACGGCGCGCACTCGCCGGCCCTGGGAGTTGAGCGCTCCATGCTCGCTATGTCACCCTGGTCCCGTGCCTCTGGGGAAAACGCGCGAGACTGCCACCGAGCTTCGCGCGGTCGCGCCGCTCGTGATGCTGGGCGCTGCGCCACGGTTAGTCGGATCGTGCACCTTGATCACGAATGGCGAGCGAACCATCGGATTCTCGAGCGCCGAGCTGTTGCGTCTTGCCGGAGAGCCGCTCGCGATCGCGACCAAGCTCGATGGCTCGCAAACGATCCCGGTCGCATCCTGGATGATGGGCCGCAACGCCGCGATCGGGATCATCGAGCTCGGCGCCGCGTTTCCAGACGACGAGTCGCTCGACGTCGCGCCTCTCCAGCTCGGCTCGGTCTGCGCAACGCTCGATACGCGCGGCGCACCCGCGGCGCTCGTCGTGATCCAGACCGCGGACGCCGGCTTCTCGCGTCGGATCGTGCCGGTCCACATCGACGCCCAGGATGGCGGCGGTATGCTGGATGAGGTCACGAGGCTCGCGAGCCCGATCGAAAACCTCGATGTCGATGCGATCGCCGACGGCGCTGCACTCTACGCGTGGTTACCACCGGATCCCGTGCTCGGGCGGTCAGGCGAATGTGTCGTGGTCGCGCTCGGCGTCACGCACCGGTCGAAGCTGTTCAAGCCTCGCGATCTACCGCCGCTCGCGGAGCTCGTCGGTCTCGAAGACCTCGGCCGCGCGTTGCCATGGCACGCACCGAAACCCGAACCTGCGAGCGAGCTGGCGCAGGTAGCCGGAGAGATCCGCGATGTCGCGAGTGGTCCGTCGTCGGTGATCGCGGATCTCGAACGCGAGAAGCCGTGATTCAGAACGGGTTTGGCATCGCCTGGCGGATCGCATTCGCCATGCCCCGCTCGAGCTCGGCCATGATGCCGTCGTGCTCGACCGGTAGCATCGTGCGGTGATGGGAAACGGGATTTGGTGCCGGCATCCTCACGCAGGCAGCGTGCGCAACCGCGAAGAGATCGTTGCGGCCGACCACCGAGAGCAGGTCGCGCATCGCCGAGCCGCTGCCGCTCGCGTCCCACGCGGCGCGGATCGATTTCCATTGTTCCACCCATTCCGCGGACGCAACGCCCATCGCGCGCAGATCGGACACGAGGGCCGCGACCGGATCCACGATCGCGGCGCGCTGGACCTGTCCTGCTCGGATCCATTCACCGAGCGGTGGCAGTCGCTCGATCAGCGCGCGAAGTCCAGCGGCACCTGCTTGATAGCTGAGCTCGATCCGGTGATAGCGACCGTCTGGATCGCGGTAACGGAACAACCAACCGATGCCACCGCGCTCGCTCATGCTGTCGACGTCGAACAGGTTCAGCCGCGAACCAAACGACAGCAGCTGGATCATCGCGCGCGGCGAGGCGCTCGCTTGCCACGCGGCGTCGATCGGATCGGGGTCCGCCTGCCAGGCCTGCGTCGGCCGGCCTGCCTGCTTGAGCCGCCTCACCAACACGACCGCGGGATCCGTGATGGGAACAGTCTCGTCGTCGTCGTCGAACTTGAGCACACGCACCAATAGCCGATCGGGAGGAAGGGATTCAACTCGAGAGCCGGATTCAACTCGGCGAGCAACGCTTCGTTACGCTCGTTCGCGATTTTTGCAGCCACTCTGCGTTGCATCCGATCGAGCCGCGCGCCCGGCTGCTCGCAACTCCGGATCTCGACGTTTCGATCGAGCGTGCTACGTGCCGCGTCCCGCCGGGCGTGGAACGAGGAGCACGTTCCTGCTAATCAATGTCGCGTGAAGGTCGCGACCTGGAACGTCAACGGCATCCGAGCGCGATCCTCGCAGGTCGTGCACTGGATCGACGGCGAGGAGCCGGATGTCGTGTGCCTTCAGGAGATCAAAGCCTCGCCGGAGCAAGTACCCGAACCGCTCGCGCAGATTGCCGGCTATCACGCGCACTGGCACGGCACCGGCGGCTACTCGGGCGTCGCGCTGATGCTTCGCACGGCCAAGTTTCCCGAACCGCCGACATTCATCCATCCGCCGTTCGATCTCGAGAACCGGATCGTGGTCGCGGAGACGGGCTCGCTCGTGCTCGCTTCCGTCTACATTCCGAACGGAGGAAAAGACTTCGCCGCAAAGGTGCTGTTCCTCCGCGAGATCGAGGCGTGGGCGGGGGCGCTCGAAGCAGCGGGCAAGCACCTGATCCTCAGCGGCGACTTCAATGTCGCGCGGACCGATCGCGATGTTCATCCGGTGTTGCGCAAGGACATGGTCGGCCAATCGCACCCGGAGCGCGATCTGATCGACAACCTGTTCTCGCACGGGCTCGTAGATGTCGGCCGCTATGTCGATCCCGACAACGATCGCTTGTTCACGTGGTGGGCGCCCTGGCGAAACATGCGGCAGCGCAACATTGGCTGGCGCCTCGATTACATCGCCGCGAGTCATGCGCTCGTCGACGGAACGACGACGTGCAAGTCATATCGAGAGGTCGGCACGAGCGATCACGCGCCGGTGATCGCTCACTTGCGCGATCTGCCGGGCTGACTGTGCGCCTTGCCGATGCCCTCGCGGTCACCGCCTGATTCGGCCTCGGGCACCGCGTCATCTGTCACCGTTTCGGAGTCCGACACCGGCTTTTCGTCTTCGACCCACTGGTGTCCGTGAACGCGCGGCCCGCCCTCCCGCTTCTCGTCGCGAAATCTCTCGCTGCCACCGTTTGGTTTCTGTTCCGGCATATCCACCTCCTGGATTGGCAAGTTGCAATCGTTATGCCCCGCGAGCTAAGCCATTCGCCAAGGAGACTGAACAGCATGAAGCGAATGATCTGGTTGGTGGTCTTGGTCGGTGTGGTCGGCGCGGGCTGTAAGAAGAAACCTGAAGAGGGCGCTGCGATCACGGGTTCCGAAACCATGGGAAGCGGCGGCTCGATGGGGACGCCGATGCCGACCGGATCTGCGGGCTCGGCCACCGGCTCTGCGGCTCCGCCGGCAAACCTGACCGCCGAAGACATGGGGAAGCGCTTCGCCGACTGCTGGGGATTCTGGAATGCGAACGAGTCGGACGAATTCAAGACCTGCTACACGAGCGATGCGATCGCCGAGACACCGGGCCTCGGCACCCCCGCCGCGAACGGTGTCGATGCCGTCGTCGCATCTGCGAAGACGCTGAAGGGCCCGATTCCCGACCTCAAGGGTGACATCCAGCTGTTGCTCGTCAACGGTCACAAAGAGGTCAGCGTCGTGCTGCTGAGCGGCACCAACACCGGGCCGATGAAGGCACCGCTGACCGAGATGCCGGCGACCCACAAGAAGATGGGCGTGTTCATCGCGCAGGCGTTCGAGGTCGATGACGCCTCTCGCGTCAAGCACGAGTGGGACTTCTACGACATGGCCACGGTCCTCGGTCAGCTAAGCCCGACGAAGAATCATCCGGTGCGCGCCGCGGTCGACAAGCTGCCGATGCCCGCGCAAGTCGTGGTCGCGAAGGACGACGATAAAGAACAGGCGAACCTCGCAACGGACACCAAGCTGCTCGATGCGTTCAACAAGCACGATCTCAAGGCGTTCGGAGACCTGCTCGCGGATGACCTCAAGTGGTTCGTCGCTGCCGGTCCGAGCGATACCGACAAGAAGACCACGTTGCAGAGCACCGACCAGTTCTGGAAGGCGTTCTCCGACATCAAGATCTCCCCAGGTAACGATCGATCCTCGCACTGGGCAGCGGGCGACTACGTCGTGACCGTCGCGACGATGGAGGGCACGAACGACGGCGACATGCCGATGATGAAGATGAAGAAGACCGGCAACAAGGTGCAGCTACCGTTCGTGCAGATCGACAAGATCGACAACGGCAAGGTTGCCGCGACCTGGCTGTTCTTTCAGAACGCGGCGCTCATGAGCCAGCTCGGCATGATGCCGCCTGCCGCGCACAAGTAGTCAGAGCACGCCGGTGACGGTCGTGAACTCGAAGCCTTCGTTCTGTAGCGTTGGTACGAGTGCGCGGACGGCGTCGATCGTCGTCTCGCCGCCTTCGCGCGCCTCGTGCATCAGGATGATGCTGCCGGGGCGCACTTGTTCGACGACCCGGTGCGCGACCTCGGCGGCCGGCGCACCTCGCCAGTCGTAGCTGTTGACGTCCCACAGGACGAGCCGCTTTTCGAGGCGATCGAACACGCGCACGTTGCGAGGCGAGCGACCACCATAAGGAGGGCGCGCGAGCACCGGCGTGATGCCGGTGGCCCGGGCGATCGCGCGGTCTGTCGCTTCGAGCTCGGCGGCGACGCTGCGCGATCGTGCGAGCGGGAGGTAGCGATGGTTATAGGTATGATTTCCGATCTCGTGACCCTCCGCGACGATGCGGCGGGCCAAGTCGGGATGCGCGTCGACCCGGTTTCCAAGCAGGAAGAACGTCGCCTTGATGTCGAGCTCGGCGAGGAGATCGAGCAGCAACGGCGTGCGGCTCGGGTCCGGACCATCGTCGAACGTCAGCGCGAGCGAACGGCGATCGCGCGAGCCATGCGTGTCGAGCTCGTTGGCCCAATCGACGGGACCCTCGAAGCCACCGTAGCAAAACAGGTACGCGAGACCGACAGCGGCACCAGACGCGAGCGGGGCGATCAGCAGCGGCAGCATGCTTGCCACAACATGCGACTGCGATGCCGCGTGCTGCCGCGAGTCGCCAGGCGTAGTTAGCGCCGCCGTGGTGAATCTTCGACGATGGGTCTCTGACGGCAGAGCCTGGCAATCGAGGGGTTACCTCGGCGCGATCGTGATCTCGCGAAGTTGCTTCGCGTGGAGCTGCTCGAACGTGTCGCGATCGATCGCCATCACGATGTCGTCCCGTTCGTCGGCGTACTCGCGTGCGACGGGGCCATCATCGCGGATGTAACCGAGCTTCTCGAACACCCGGCGCGATGCGACGTTCTCGGGGACGATCGAAGCGAACACGTGATGCAGCGCGAGCCGACGAAACGCGAATGCGTGGACCATCAGCGCGAACTTCGTGCCGAGGCCTTTGCCCTGTTCGGCCGGGGCGGCGACCATGAACGCGAACTCGGCGGTGCCGTTGCGAATCCCGCGAAGGTCGGCATCTCCGACGAGTTGCGCGTCGCGATACAACAGGAATACGCGGGCGCCTTCTTCAAACATCGCCTCGTAGTGATCGACGACCTCGAACTCCGAGATCGGATGTTCGTGTCCCATCAGCTTCGCGTTACGCGGCTCGTTGTAGCCGGCGGCGAGCTGGCTCGCACGCGCGGCGACTTCTTGCAGCTTTGGCTCGAGTGCGGCGAGTTGCCCCACATCGCTCGTCCAGTCGATCGCAAACCTCGGATCATCCACCGATCACGAGCCTATCGTAGTCTTCGCAACGATGACCAATCCGGTGGGGACATGGCAGCAGATCGCGGCCGAGGCGCAGGGCGCCTTCCTGGGACTCGGGAAGTTTCCCTTGCGCGCGTACTCGGAATTCATGCCGCCGCCCTACGTCGGCCTGAAGCCGTACGCGCCAGATCTGAAGCAAGCCGCCGCGACCTGCGCGATCTCCGACGAGCATGCCCTCGACGTCGACGAATACGAGCAAGCGCACGATCTCGAGCCGGGGCTCGACTGGATCGCGAGCCACCTGGTCGACGAGATCGGCAAGCTCATGCGCGGCGAGTCGCACGCCTTCTCGCGCACCGCACTCACCGGCAATCCGGCTTGGCCGGCGGAGCTCGCCGAAGCGGCGCGCAAGGGTCAGCTCGCGGACGATCCGCTGGTCGTGATCCAGCCGCTCGCGCTGTCGCGTACGCAAGACGACAAAGGCAACGAGCGCTGGACGCTGTTCGGCGCGAGCCACGAAGGCACCGCCTCGGTGTGGCACGGTCTCGATGTGGCGCAGCTCGGCGAGCTCATCGCGTGGGCGGGTTGCGACGGCGAATGGCGGATCTTTGCGGATCGCGGCGAGCTGCCGGAAGCCTTGCGCAGCCGTGTGCTCGAGCCGGAGTCAGGCGAGCTCGCCGGCTTGCGCGCGATCGTCACGTTCACGCCGTTCACGCAGCTCCCGGCCGCGATCCGCGAGGCGTATCTCGCGCGGACACTCGAGCTGATCCCGACGCCGGCCAGCCTCGTGTTCGCAGAGCATCCGCAGTATCGCAAGCTCGCGCAGCAACTGCCGCGGGCGATGCAGATTCCGCTGCTGCACCTGTTTCCGAGGATCGAGAGCGCGTGCACGATCCGCATCCCTCAGTCGGGCTGGCTCGATGAAGGTGATGGCGGCGGGCAGGGTCACCGCGTCGTCGGTGAGCTCGTCCGCTCGCATCGCTGGCAGCGGCGCGCGCGCGACGAGGATGTCGGTGGCGACGATGCCTATACCGACAAGGTCTCGACGGCGCTGTTCTCGACGGATCCCAAAGCCGTCGATCTCTACGACAAGCCGCTCGCGCGCAACTCGCAGATCTGGACCGAGGACTATCAGCTACTCCTCGACGGACCGGCTGCGGATCGCAAGGCCCTCGAGCACGCGGCAAAGATCGTCGACCGCGGTGGTCGCTACGGCTATCGCATGTACTACCCGCCGATGCGCGCCGGGATTCGCGAGGTGTTCTGGCACCTGCCGCTCGTCGCGTCGAAGCAGCGCGGCCGGTTTCGCGAGGGGCCGCGAGGCTATGTCACGGCGGAAGCGGCGGGGGCGCCTTCGATCAGGCTGCGAGCCAAGCTGCTCGAGCGCCCGCTTCATCTCGCGGCCGCGCGGCTGTTTCCGCGTGACGCCGGACGACCTCGACACACCACGAGCATCAACGCACGCAAGCTGCTCGAGATGCACGCGCACCTCGGCGCGCCGATGTCCGCTTCGCTCGCGCGTGCTCTCGTTCACCTCGGCAAAGACGTCAAGCTCGAAGACTGGCTCGCGGATCTGCCCGCGTGCGCTCGCGAACGCGCGGCCGGTGCTCGCTTCGCCTCGTCACTCGAGGCCGCGATCGCCGGCGAGGAGGACGTCGGTCAGGTGCACGTGATCGACAAGCTCGGCACGCGCGCGTTCGAAGAGCAGATCTGGGCTTCGATCTACGAGCTGTCGCATGGAGCGTTTCGTCAGAAGAACGATGCAGACGGCATCTCGGTGAACCGTGGCAAGCACGGCGGTCCCGCGGCGAAGGCGGCGCACGTCGTCGCGCACGAGAAGCGCGATCTCGAAGCCCTCGGCGATCATCTGCACGCACGCTATCGCGAGTTGATCGAACGAACCGGGATGACCGGGCGCGCCGAGGTCGTCGATCACGTGTTTCGCTGGGAGACCGACTTCGAGTTCCCGTGGATGGAAGGCTGGGCGAAGAATCAAACGGGAGATCACGAACGCAACATCGTGCTCGTGATTCCGGGCGCGAATCGCAACGAGGCCGTGATCATGGGAGATCACTACGACACGGCATACATGGAAGACGTGTTCTATCCCGAGACCGGGGGCGACTTCCTGCGCGCAGCCTCGCGCGGCGCCGACGACAACCACTCGGCGACCACGGCGCTACTGCTCGCCGCCGAGCAACTGCTACCGCTCGCGCGCGCGGGCAAGCTCGAGCGCGATGTCTGGCTCGTCCATTTGACCGGCGAAGAATTTCCGGCGGACAGCCTCGGTGCTCGCGCGTTGGCACAAGCACTCGTCGAGCGCAGCCTCGCGTTCACGGCGGAAGACGGCAGCCGCCGCGAGATGTCGCACGTCGAGGTCGTCGGCGCATTCATCCTCGACATGGTCGGCCACAACTCCGACCGCGATCGAGACGTGTTTCAGATCGCGCCCGGAGAAGGCGCGGCTTCGGCACGGCTTGCACGCAACGCACACCGCGCGAACCTCAAGTGGAATCGCGCCGCCGCGGAGTGGAACCGCGCACCGGACCGGCACCACGCGAACCGCGCCCAGCGGATGCCCGATGCCAAAGAGCCGCCGCCGCTGTTCGCGCACTTGCCGCTGCATGGCGAGATCCGCGACGAGTGGGAGCCGCGCTCGGCGCTGTTCAATACCGACGGCCAGTGCTTCTCCGATCTCGGGATTCCGGTCGTGCTGTTCATGGAGAACTACGACATCAGCCGCAAGGGCTATCACGACACGCACGACACGCTCGAGAACATCGATCTCGACTACTGCGCGGCGTTGATCGCGATCGCGATCGAGACCGTCGCAGAGACGGCGTGCTGATCACTCGAGCGGACCGACGGCGCTGAGCTTGCCGCGCTCGCGATACATTCGCTCGATGGTGGCGCTGAGGAGCGCTTGGTCGATCTCGCCCCCACTCGCACCGGCGACGTAGGCGGCACGTTCGCACGCGACCTTGATGAAGCCACCCGACAGCTCGTACTTCTCCGCGAGCGCATCGAAGTCGATCGCCGACTTCGCATCCCGATCTCGGCGCGGCAGCGTCCGGCGCCACAGCTCCGCGCGCATCTCGGGGCTCGGGAAGCTGAAGAACACGTCGTAGCTGAACCTGCGCTTGAACGCCTGATCGATCGCCGATGTCAGGTTCGTCGTCAGGATCGCGACGCCGCCGAAGCGTTCGAGCCGCTGCAGGAGATAGTTGGTCTCCATGTTCGCGTAGCGATCGTTGCTGCTCTTGACGTCGGAGGTCCGCTTGCCGAACAGCGAGTCGGCCTCGTTGAACAGCAGCACGACATGGCCGGGCTCGGCGGCATCGAACACATCGCTGAGGTTCTTCTCGGTCTCGCCGAGCCACTTCGACACGACCTGCGACAGATCGATCTCGTAGATGTCGAGGCCGAGCCGCTTCGCGAGCACCGTGCCCGACATCGTCTTGCCGACGCCCGGATTGCCGGAGAACAGCACCGAGATGCCCTGCGCACCGCGCAGCTTGAAGTCATCGCGGATCTTGCGACGTTCGCGCGCGGCCGCGGCGATCTCGAGCAGCGCGGCACGCGTATCATCGTCGACGATCAGATCATCGACGTCGTACGGCGTCGGCAGCTTCTTCCCGAGCCGCGAGATCCGCTGATGAAGTTGCGCGGCGACCGCGCGATCGAGCTCGTCGGCGGCCGGCGCACCGGCACCGGGCATGCGGCCGGCGACCGCGGCGGAAGCCGCAGCGACGATGATGCCGCCGGGTATCGCGAATCGGCCGGCGAGGCCGTCGGAGTCTTGCTTCGTCAACGTTGGCACGACCTGCTGCCACATCGCGGCTCGGACATCCATCGGCGGGACTTCGATCGTCAAGTGCACGAGGGGCCGCTGATGGATCCGCGGCATCCGCTCGCGGCTGATGGTGAGGCCGACCGGTCCGAGCCATTCGGCGAGGAACACGTCGAGGAAGGGCGGTAACGCGTCGCGATCACTCTCGTTGGCTGCGACATCGTCGATATCCGCGAACGCCGGCAACGCGTCGAGCAGCATCAGCTCGCGGACGAGCGCGCGTACGAGACCGCGCTGGACGCCGACCGGTTGCGCGGCGAGCCGCTTCGAGTCGACCAGCAACAGTCGCTGATTCCAGTGCGCCGCAGCGAGCTGCAACAAGAGCTTCTTGCCGAGCCCGCGCTGACCTTGGATCGCGAGCACGACCTCGCCCGAGCGCATGGCCGCGGTCGCCCCATCGACGGTGATCGCTGGAAACGCGCCGGCGACGGGTCCCGAGCGCACCTCGGCCACATCGCCAAGCTCGGGGTCGAGCTCGAACCCGTTCCCATCGAGCAGATAGACGAGCCGCGTCGCCGCGCGGATCTTGCGGAACATCAGCGATTCGTTAGGGGCAGCGCCGGTGCCGACATCGAGCAGCTGATAGCGCAACAGCGGCGAGCTCGGCGACAGATCGCGCGCCATCAGCGAGCGAGTCTGCGGTGTGTCGTAGACGAGCTGCGCGAGCAAGCGTCCATCGAGCCCGCGACAGCTCGGATCGCGCGCGAGATAGCGATACGCGTGCACGAGGTTCGGATCGACTTCAGGCAGCAGCGCGAACATCAGCGCGGACCACTGCCTGGGCGACAGATCGAAGATCCGGATCACGTCGACCAGTGGCGACCGAGTCTGTGTCTCGATCGTCGCGCGAATCCGCGCCTCGGTCAGCTCGTGATGTGCGAGCCATTGCTCGAGCAACTTCGACGCGCCGGTATCTTCACCTTCCGCGGGTCCGCGTGCCGTCGTGAACAGCCGGCCGATGTCCTCGGGACCGATTGCCTCGTCCGTGGTGGCCTTGTCTTTTTGCCAGCCGAGCCGGACCTGATACTCGAGTCGCAACCACGCGCGCTTGAGCTCGTCGCGCACGTGCGCCGAGACATCTACATACGGCTGTGCGCTCGCCATCGCGGTGACTATCGCATGACGTGTACGCGGGCCGCCAACGTTCCGATCCTTGACGAGCAAGGAATGATCTAGACGAGCGCGGCCGAGACGATCGAACCCTGCACGATCGCTTTACGAATCACCGCCGGATCGACCCCGACCGCCGCGAGCGCCGTCTTGCCGAACGACGCGAGGGAGTCCGGCGCAGGGATGTCGCCGCCGGAGCCGCCGCGACCGGATTGCGAGTTGATCGCGAGCGCGCCGTAGTCGCCGGCAACCGGTCCGACACCGCCGATGATCCCGCCTCGGAAGGGCTTGCCGATCGTCAGCGAGACCTGGTGATTCTGGTTGTGCTGCCGGCCGTCGGTATTGCCGGGGCCGATCGTCCGACCGAACACGTTGAGCGCCATGAACGTCACCTGATCCTGGAGCCCAGCGGCTTGCAGCTGCGACATCAGCGACGCGAGCGCCGCGACGCCGGTCACCGTGTCTCGCGTCTCGACCGCGAGGCCGGGATCGTGGTGGTTGTCGCCACCGAACGGAATGTGGATCGCGATCACCGGTGTCACGTTCATCTGGATGAGCGCGATCGCCGCGGTGATCTGAGAATCGATGCCGTTGTCGGCGATCGACGACAGCGAGCTCAGTAGATCTTGCCGGATCCCGCGCGCCTCCGACTGCGAGTTGATGAGCGAGTCGAGATACTTGGTCTGCGCCGGCGTCGCATCGTTGCGATACAGCTTGTCGAGTTGCGACAAGGTCTGGTCGCGCAGCGCTTGGAGATCGGTCAACGGGCCGGTCGGGCTCGTCAGGGTTGCCTTGAGTGCCAGCGGCGGCAGGATCGGCAGCGCGCGTCCGTCGTAGGTCAGGCCTTCACTCGGCGTGGTGGCACCGAGGGTGATCGGTTGCGACTGCAGCGTACCGAGGCACGGCGCGAGTTGTTTCGCGAGCAGCGACGGCAACATCTCGTCGGGTGTCGTTGCACCGAACAGCTTCAGCACATCCGGCTCCTTCGGATGCACGGGCGTGTTCGTCATGATGTGCCAGAAGCACGTCCGATCGAGCACGCTCTGCGGCAGGGTCGACCACGGCAGCGCGGCCGTCGTCGCCTGACCGCCGATCGTCATGCTCGTCGCGGCCATCGCGGGATCCATGCTGTGCACGATGTTGGGATCGAGATACGTGCCCGGTGCGTTCGCGTTGATCGGATCGCCCTGACCCGACGTATTCAGGATGATGAATTGCGCCTTGGACTTGTCCGCGCAGGTGGTCATCCCATCGGCGAGCGCACGCCGGCCATGCATCAGCACCGCCGCGGGGAGGCCCGTTGCGAGCGCACGCAAGCCGACATATCCCGCACCGAACAGTCCGGAGATCAGCGCTTCGCGACGTGAGATCTTCATGGCGGCTCCTTTACATCCCGATGCCGATAAACGAGGGCGACAAGCACGCGGCGACGAACGTCGACTGCAAGGAAGCGCTCGGCGTCGCGCCGGTCTGGGTCGCAGACGTGAAGTGTTGTTTCAGGATCGCGATCGCTTGCGGGGCGCGCGGATCGGACGCCGGCAGCGCCATGATGGTCGAGACGAAGTCCGCGATCGCCGCATCGGGCTGCGCGCTCGCCCAGTGCTTGGCACCCGGTTGCATCGGATCCTGCGGCGCGTCGATCACCAACGTGGCAACGGCCTCGCAGATATTCTCGAGGCCGGCTCGATAGAACAGATTCGGATCGTTCGGGAGCACCGGGATCGTCGCACCGCGGCCGTACCCATCGGACGGCATGCCGCTCACGATCTGTGCGATCACCGAAGGGACTTTCGAGGTCTTCTGCGTGATGTCGAGCTGGCAGATATCGAGGAAGCCGAGGCGGTTATTGAGTGCGGCGCATAGATGATCTCGGCGACTCACGGCGATCACCTCGCCGTTGGTCTGCGCGGTCACGGTCTGCGCGGTGTTCGTCGTGATCGGTGAGGTCACGAGGTCACGCACGAGGACGTTCCAAGACAGGCCGGACTTCGAGAAATCGTCGACGATCCTCGTGAGCTCCGGGTCGCTCGGATCGCACGGTGCGGAGTTCACGTAATAGCAGAGCTTCTGGGCCCAGCCCTGCGGCACGAGCGGATGCGATGCGAGTAGGTTCGCGAAGTCATCGATCGTTTGCATCGGCGCGATCACGTTCTGAAACGCGAACAAACCGTGCTGAGCCGCGAGCGCCTGATCGGTCTGCGGATAGTAGAACCACGAATACGTGCTCGCGAGGATCGAGCGCGTCGGATCGAGGAGCTGATGACAGCTGAAGCAGCCCGTATCCGGCGCGGCGTGCACGGTGTCGAGCCCGGGTGTCGTCGCCGGCGTCGTCGAATCCGTGCCGTCGATCGCTGCTCCGGTCGCCACGATGAGCGACTGGTTGACCGTGACGCGCATCTGATTGCTCTGATTCGTCGGCCAGTTCGCGAAGAACGCCGGCGTCGAGAAAAATCCCGGCCGCGGCGTCGTCAGGACGAGCTCGCTCGCCGAGCGGAGCGCCGGTAGATCGTAGAACGTCGTGCGCTTCTCGCCCATCAGCGGCGGGCGAATCGCCACCATCTTCCACGTCGAGAAGTCCGTGCCGGTGACGTGGACGTCACCCGGACCGCCCGCGTGGGGCGGGCAGTTGTTCGTAGGTCCCGGATGGTTCGGGATCTCGCCGTAGAGCAGCGTATGGACGAACAGCGCGCTCGGCGCCACGGAGATCGGATCGAGCCCATTACAGGTCATGTCGCCGTACATCAGGTTCGGCAGGTCCGGGCTGTACCAGTGCATGTAGTTGGGGCTCGTCGGATCCAGCGTGTCCGTGAGTGCGATCGGACCCTGCGCACTCTCGATCGTGAGTCGCAGCGTCGGATTCGCGCGCGCGAAGCTGTCGGTCACCAGGCCTGCGTCGTCGACACGCCGCGTGTCGAGGAACGCGTAGAGCTCCATCAGCGCGGGCGTCATCATCAGGCGCTTGGTCGTGAAGGCATCGGTGAGCGGCCTCCCCTCCGCTTGGAGGTCGAGCACGGTGCGCGCGAAGCTCTCGCGGACATTCGCGACGAGCAGCGGCACGGCACGCCCCCGCCCCAACCCGTTCGGCGGAATCATGTCGACGAAGTCTTGCTGCGTGATCTGCGTCTGCTGGAAGGCGTTCTCGAAGAACACCATCATCTTCTGCTGATACTCCGGCATCGCCATCCAGCCATCGACGAGACCGGCGAGCGCCTTCGGATCCGCGGTGACACTTGCGATCTCGGCGTCCGTCGGCGACAGACCGACCAGGATGTTCTTGACCTTCGCGACGTACACGACCGGCGGATCCGGAATGAACGTCGGCTTCAGGTCGTCACCGCAACCGGCGGCGACGATCGCAACCGCAACTGCGAAGCGTGTCATGGCAACTCTCTTGGTCATGCGCTCGCAAGCAGACCCAGAGCGCGAGCCAGAGTTAAACGCGACGTGTAACCGACGAGAAATTCACGCGAGCGACGTCGCAATCCGCCCCACGCTGCTAGGGTGGCGACAACTTGATCGCCGCGCTCGTCGCGCCTGTTGCAGCGAGCGGAAGCTCTGCGTCATCGGGCGCGCGATGCGACGCCGTGTGCTTCGCGCTCTCCATGTCGACGTCGGCCGCGCCGGTGATCGTCGGATCTTTGTCGAACCACGTCGCCATCGGCTGGCCGCCGAGCTTCACGTCGCTCGCGAGCTGCACGTCGAAGGCGACAGCTTTCTCGCGGTTCTCGCTCCACCAGGCGACCTCGAGCTTGCGTAGCGTCACGCGTGCACCCGGGGCGAGCCGCAGTGCGTAGCGACCTCCGGTTCCGAGGAACCGACCGACCGCGACCGTCGTCGCGCCCGCGCTCGCGGTCAGTTGTTCGAGCTTGTCGATGCCTCCCGCGGTCACGGGCAGCTTCGAAGGGATCAGCACCCAGCGCGCGGTAGCATCATCGTTCTTGAGCTGCACGTCGACGAGCAGGCGCCGGATCGGAGGACGGCCTGGCTTTTCTCCGACGAGTGTGACGGTCACCGCGGCATTCATGGTGGCTCCAGATCCCGACGAGCTTGTTGGCAACGGTTTATGATCAGCGCAGCTCGCAGCGGCGAGCAGGAAGATCACGACGGCTCTCACGCGCCGAGCATAGAGCGAATTCACTCTTTGTCGCGCGTGTCCTTGACCTTCTTGGCATCGAGCTCCTCGCCCGCGGTCGCCAAGAAGCCGCCTTTGCGCGTCGCGCCGCCGATCGAGTACGGCTGCGACTTCAAGATCTCCTGCTTCGTGACGGTCTCCGGGAACGAGCCGGCCTTCGGGTCATACAGCGGATCGCTGTACTTGCCCTCGCCGGTCTCGATGCCTTGCTCTTTCAACATCCGATGGTCGTAATCGTTGCGCGGACTGTTGTACGCGCGAACCATCTCGTCGGTCATCGCGTCTTCCGTCGCGGTCGCGCCGAGGCCCGACCACAGCCGCTCGCCCGCCTCATTCTTGCCCATGTAGAGCGCGTTTTCGCCCTGCCATGCGCCACCCGGATGCTTCAGCAGATACTTCGGATGATTGTAGAAGTAGTACCACTGGCCCGGGATCAGGTCCTTGTCGAGCTGCGCGGGCTCGACGGTGCCGAACTCGCCGCCCTTCGCAGCCGCCTCCTGCGCGACGGTGGTCGCTTTCATGTAGTTCGCGACGGGCGTGCCCTGAATGCCGGCGCGCACGTGCATGCGGTGATCGGCGGGAATCGCGGCGTCTTCTTTCGCATCGGCAGAGCCGAACATCTTGTCGAACTTCTTGTCGCCGATGCTCGCGCGTAGCGTGTCGATCTCGAGCGCGATCACCGTCGAGAGACACTCGGCGATCGTCGCGCCGGAGAGCCAGTCCTTGATGCCTTGCGACGCGCTCTGGCCCTTCTTGAGCTCCCAATCCATGAACGCATTCTTCTGGTGCGGCTGGACGAACTGCCCGGCTTGCGTGTGGCCGTGGCGATACTCGTCCTTCCACATCTCGGGATGGCCCGAGTCCTCGCACTGGCGCTGATAGTTGTACCAATAGTGAATGCCGTGATTGATGTCGTTCTGACCGCCCGAGCCGGGCTCGACGTTCGCTTTCTTCATGCCATCGGCGGTGTGCTTGCCGAGCGCTTCGGGCGTGGCCTCGATCTCGGGTCCGCCGGTTTGCGGCCCGAACGCGCGATCGGAAGCGGAAGGACCATGCGTGCTCGGGAGAGGAGCCGCCGACGAAACCGGCGCTGTCTCCGTCGCGACCGGCGGAGCCGTTTCGGTTTCTGCGTGGGACCGGCGCTCGGTTTGCGTGTCGCGTTCAGCCATGGATTCACTCCAGAGTCGGGGCAAGGATAGTACGACGGTTCCTCGCCGATCCTTCCTATCGGGGTACGCGCTAATCGTTCGATTCCAATCACGAATCGGGTGGCGCCGAAGTGTTGGCTTGTCGAAGTCAAAAACCGGCCACACGACGAAGGATCACCACACTTTCGGCCGAAAACCGGCGAGAAGTAGTGCAAGTAGTCTGACCCTCAGCCGAGCTTGATCTGCAGGCTCAGGCAGTCCGGCTCGCTGACGATGATGATGTCGCCGTCGCGGAGCTCGGCGCGCGTGATCCGGCCGCGCATCACGTCGTTGACGAAGGTTCCGTTCGTCGTGCCCTGATCGATGGCGACGAGCCGGCCGTTCTCCATGCCGATCCACACGTGCTTGCCCGAGGCGCGGTGATCGTTGATCAGCACGTGAGCGACACCGGGCTGACGGCCGATGATCACGCCGCCCGGCGTCAGTGCGAAGCGTTGGCCGTAGAGCGCGCCGCGCGTGCACGTCAGGCTACCGATGCTGATCGTGCCGAATGCGGTCGGCGCGATGCCGCCCGATGCCGCGGCGTTCTGCTGTACGGCGACGGTCTTGGCGATCGGTGCCGGCGCGCCTTGCGGGGAAGGCTGCACGCGGCCGTACATCTGTGGCTGCGGCGGAGACTGGCCCATGTAGGGCGGCATCTGGCCCGGCGTCGCGCCTGGCATCTGGCCCGGTCGCGCGGCAGTCTTGCCGCGACGGGAGAGCATGAACCCGCCGCCGCCGACGATGACGAAGCCGCCGATCACGAGGCCCGCGATCAGTCCGTCGTTCGACGACTTCTTCTCTTTGCCCTCT
Source organism: Myxococcales bacterium (assembly GCA_028287115.1). Lineage (GTDB taxonomy): Bacteria > Myxococcota_A > Polyangia > Haliangiales > Haliangiaceae > JABFXX01. The sequence goes on along the minus strand of JAQBQF010000343.1, from coordinate 12,545 downwards.
TTCTGAGCTTGATGGGACATCCGGATCAAACCAGGCGCTTCGGAGTGCGCTGGAAACAACGTCTCGACCTCTTCGAACTTCGCGACCGCGTCGGAGTATTCGTCGGACCAGAAGTGATCGAGGCCTTCGTTCCACGCCTTGTTCGTCTCGCCCTGTTTCGGCTCGATCTTCTCGTCCTTGACGAGCTGCATCAGCGTTGCGGATGCGACGAGGAAGTTGAAGCCCTGGATCGCGCCTTCGTTGCCGAAAGTCGCGAGGCCGATCACGTTGCCACGCTGATCGATCGCGGGGCCGCCGGAGTTGCCGTGCGTGATCGGTGCGGAGATCTGCAGGATCTGCTCGCCGCTCGCCGCGCGCTTGAGGGAGCTGATCGCGCCGTCGGTGACGGAGGCTTGGAGCTGCGATTTTTCGTCGAGCAAATCCTTGAAGTCCGCGACACCGGGATAGCCGATCACGACGATGTGATCCTCGACCTGCGACTTCGTCGAGTCGCCGATCGAGAGAGTCGGTGCGTTCTCGGTCTTGACCTTGATCAGCGCCGCGTCGCGGCCGCTGCCCGGCTTCCCGTATTGCTTGATCTCGTAGTCGAGCTTGTCGCCGTTCGGCAGCACGACGTACGCCCACTTCTTGAGCTCTACGACCTTGATGCTGCGAAGGAGCCGTTGGATCTGATCCTCGGACATTCGCGCGAGCTCGGCCGCGTACTTGTGATCGAGCTCGGCGAGCAACATCTTGTAGAGCGCTTCTTTGGCCTTGTCTTCACCACCGTGAATCTCGGCGACGACGTGCGCGTTGGTCGCGATGTACCCGTCGGGCGTGATGAAGAAGCCGGTGCCGCTGCCGCCGATCGCTTCTTGGACGTGCGTGCCGGCGAGATCGTACGTGGCGATGTACGCGCCCCACACGCGGACCACCGATGGTTTCGAGGTGATCGCGATCTTCTGCTGCGGGCTCGGCTCCTCCGCGCGGGCGATCGCACCAAAGGCGCAAAGGCCGAGCGCACACGCCACGTAACGTCCCATCGCGACCCATCGTACCGTATCCTCGGTGCGTGGGGTTCGGTCTCGACCGCCGCGCACGCTCTCGCAAAGGTCGCGGGCTGTTTCGTCGTGCGCCGGACACGCGAAAGGTCGCGGAGCGCCTTGGCTGGCTCGCGCGCCGGATGGCAAAGGGCCAGGTCTTGCGAGCGGGGTGGAAGCAGGACAGGTACGTCGTCGAGCTCGATTGTCATCCGGTCGCGCCACAGGTCGTGCTGTCGGTCGAGCCCGATGGCGAGCTGACGGTCTCCGGCGAGACCTCTGGCATCGGGCCGGGGTATCACGCCGATGTCCTCGCTCGGCTCGCGCCGCTCCTCGACGAGCTCGATTACGTGTGGACGGATCCCGAGGATGATGTTCCAGCGGCGATGTGTCGGTGGCTCGCCGGCGAGCTGGCCGCGGATCAACAGATCAAGCTCGGAGCCGTGCGGGAGTTCGTGATCGATGCGCCCGTCCTGACGATGCTCGGTCCACGTGACGCTGCGTGGCGCGATGCCGTGCTCGCCGATCCGCAGCGCGGTGCGGACGCCTTTGCGTGGTGGCACACCGGGCCCGGACAGGCGGCGCGATCACGCGCGTTACTCGCGATGTGGCATGAGGTGCCGTGGCGCGAGCCGCTCGACAAAGCGGAGCGCGAGCTGATGACGAGGGTCGATGACGATCTACGCGCCGCGCGTAAGGCGGATCGCGAGCTCGAGCTGCCGTGGGCCGAGTGGGTGGAGCTCCTCGATCACCTTGGAGATCGCGAAGACGAAGAAGCGCGCGCGCGCGCCGCCGGCCTCACACCTGTCATCGGGTATCGCCGGCATGACCTGATCGTCGAGCTGTCGGGAGGCTGGGTCGTGCAGCTCGGCGGCGGTTTCGTCGGTGCGTGGGAAGACGACGGAGCGCGCTACTGGTCGACAGACGGCGATCGCGCGATCGAAGTCACGACGCTGACGGCGAACGAAGAGCAAGACTCGCAACGGCTACTCGACGTGGCTCCCGAGCATCATCCGGTGATCGAGCGGATGTCCGATGGCGCGCGTCGCGGCCGCGCCGAGGCGTACATCGACGACGGCGTGCATGTCGTGCATGGCCTGATGGCCAGCGCACCGCACGTCGCGATCATCACGTGCAAAGGCAGCGCACAGGATCAGGCGTGGGCACTCGCGACATGGCGCAGCTTGCGGCAGCGTTAGAACGTCTCACCATGTTAGATGCGAAACAGCCGTTCGGTTCGAGGGAGTTTGGTCGACCAGATCGGCTGCTGGCTCGTATATCCTGGACCTGGTGATCGCGCGCCGACTCCTCGTTCTTACGCTGGTCGATCTTCTCGCGCTCACACCCGCCTGCGGCGGCAATCATGCGGGCACCGATGCGAGCGGCGGAAGCGACACCGGTCTCGGCGACGGAGCACGTGATGTCGCTACAGCGGCCGACGCAGATCCGGCGTGCGCGAATCCGGGCTCGGTCCCAGCGCTCAGGCTACAGCTGATCGCCAGCGGCCTCGCGCAGCCGCTGATCGTCGTGCAGCCACCCGGTTCGAGCGACCTCTATGTCGTCGAGAAGCCGGGCCGGATCGTGATCATCCGTAACGGCAGCGTGCTCGCGACGCCGTTCCTCGACGTCACCGCCGAGGTCAACATCCCGAATGCGCAAGCGGAAGGCGGGCTGCTCGGGCTCGCCTTCGCGGCCGACTACGTGACAAGCGGTCGCTTCTTCGTCTACCTGAGCCTCAAGGCGCAGGTGTCGCCGGCAAAGCCGACGCGGGTCGCCGTGCGCGAGTACCACCGCTCGACCAATCCCGATGTCGCGAGCGCTGCGCCGGTGCGCGATCTGATCGATGCGCAGCAAGACGGTTACAACAGCCTCGGCGGCACGATCGCGTTCGGGCCCGATGCGGCGCTGTGGCTCGCGATGGGCGATGCCGCCGGGATGCCTTCAGATGCGCCGACGCTGACCTCGCGACGCGGCAAGATGTTGCGGATCGACGTCAACAATCCCGCGACGCCTCCCGCGGGAAACCTCGGCGGCGCCGCGGATCCCTACGTCTGGGATTACGGGTTTCGCAATCCGTATCGGTTCAGCTTCGATCGCGTCACGCACGAGCTCTACGTCGCGGATGCCGGTGAGACTCGCTTTGAAGAAGTCGATCTCGAGCCACCGAATACGGGACACCGCGATTACGGCTGGGATCGCATGGAAGGCATGCACTGCGCGAACGGGACCACGTCTTGCGGCGCGCCGGGGACGCTGCCGATCTACGAGCGCGCGCACGAGCCGACCTACAGCGTGATCATCGGCGGCTACGTCTATCGCGGCTCGATGGCGTGCTTGCGCGGCCGCTACATCTTCGCGGTGTTTGGCGTCGGCAAGGTGCTGAGCTTCGTGTGGACCGGCGCCGCCGTCACCAGCGAAACGGAGCTGACGACCATGTTCGGCCAGGATCTGACGTTGCTCGTCGGATTCGGTGAAGATCTAGCGGGAGAGCTCTACTTCGTGACGCTCGACGGCGCCGTGTACAAGCTGATCGCGGCCTGATCGCGGTAGCATCCGAGCAATGGACGTCGATCGCGATCCGTTCTTTCTGCTGAGCCTGATGGCACCGATGACGATGATGTACGCGGCGCTCGCGCTGCTCGTGGTCCCGTTCGTGCTCTACGTGATCGCGCGGTGGCGCGCCCATCGCGATGCGATCACGGATCCGCAGCTCGGGATCAAGGTAGCGCTCGACTACTTCGCGATCACCGCGTTTCAGGTCGTGCTCGCGGGAGCGATGCTGTTCATCTACGCGATCTTGTCGAACCTCGACGGCAAGGGCTCGTTGTATCGCATGGCGTTTGGCCTGATGATGCCGGCGGGGCTCGTGCTCGGTGCGCACCTCGCGCTGCTCGCTCGCACGAACCAGGATCGGTTTCCGAGCGTGCGGCGTCTGTTCGCCGGGTACAACTTGCTCCTCACCGGTTTGTTCGGATTCATCGGCCTCGTCCTCGCCTTCCAGATGTTGCTCAAGAAGGGCCCGGCAGGCGAGCTGGGACGGATCGCAGCGGCGATGGTGCTCGTCTACGGCAGCGCGTGGGCGGCCGTCGGCTGGCGATTCGCGCAGCTCGTGCTCGGCGATGAGTCGAGTCCGAGCTCGCCTTCGGCGAGTGCCACACCTTCTGCCCCAGGCACGATCGTTCCATCGGGACCGTCACTTCCTTCGCTCGGTGGCGGATCGTTTCCGCCGATCGAGAAGTGAGTCTGCGTTCCCGGGTACCGCCCGCCTGACGATCGATTAGTGAGCAGCGGTGATGTTCGCCGGCGCGATGTGATCGGGGATGAACCGGCGATCGACGATGTTGCCGAGATCGATCTCGCGGCGCAGGATCCCGGCCTTGATCGCGTAATGCATGATCGCGTGGAGATCTTCGTCGGTAGGCGTCAGCTCTCGATAGCTGACGCGATCCGGCGGCTGGGTTAGCACGAACTCGAGCAGCTTCTGGTCCTGGCGGAAATACGGCGCCGAGATCCGCGCGGCCTCGAGCCGGTTGCGTTCGATCCACTCGCCGCTCTCGGCAATTCCACGTACCAGGTCGCGCACGATCTCGGGGTGCTGGTCGATCAGCTCGTCGCGCACGACGAGCACGCAAGACACGAAGTGCGGCCAGATGTCCTTCGCGTAGTAGAGGACTCGTCCCGTACCGTCGAGCTCGGCCTTCGCGGCGAACGGCTCGCCGATGAAGTACGCATCGATCGCACCTGCTGCGAGCGCGCTCGGCATCTCCGGGGGCGGCAAGTCCACGAAGTTCAGGTCCTCCGGCTGCATGCCCTCGTCCTCCATGAGCTTCGTGATCACGAGATACTGATTCGAGAACCGGCTGGGCCGCGCGAACGTCTTGCCTTTGAGATCGCGCAGCGAGCGCGCGGTCGAGCTCTTCGGGACGATCACCGTCGAGCCGTCGCGATGGCCGAGATAGACGATGTGGATCGGCACGCCCTGCTCGCGCAGCACCATCGCGAGTGGCGCCAGGATGAAGGTCGCGTCGATCTTGCGGGCCTTCAGCGACTCGACGACGGTCGGAAAATCGGTGAACCGCTGCGACACGAACCGCGTGCTCGTCGTCGTCGTCTTGGTCGCGAAGTCCGTCACGGGGCAGGTGAGATGACACGTCACCGGCAGGTAACCGACCGCGAGCTCTGCTTCGGCGATCGATCCGGCGTGGCGCCACGGCTTGTGGTGCAGCACCGTCAGGACCCCGAGGATGACGACCGTGATCACGATCAAGCGAGTCTTGTAGGTCATGTCAGCCCGAGCTCCTCGAGGATCGCCTGGGCGGCCTCCGCGACGCCGGGTGCCGCCGGTGGCCGCGGGCGTCCGGGCGGTAACGACAACACACGACGCACACCGGTGGGGCGCGATCCGAGGATCACGACTCGATCTCCGAGCTGCGCCGCCTCCTCGATGTCGTGCGTGACGAACACGACCGTGCGCGGGCGTTCCGTCAAGGTCGCGACGAGCTCGCGGCGCATGCGCGTGCGCGTTTGATAGTCAAGCGCGGAGAACGGCTCGTCCATCAGCAGGATATCCGTCTCGGCCGCAAGCGCGCGCGCGAGCTCGACGCGCTGCCTCATGCCTCCGGACAGTTGATGAGGATAGTGATGGGCGAACTCTGCAAGATGCGTGATCGCGAGCCAGTCACGCACTTTGTCGCCGCGTTCGCCCGCGGTGATGCCCCGGCGGAGACCGCGTTCGATGTTCTCGCGCACGGTGAGCCACGGAAATAATCCGCCATCCTGGTAGATCGTACGGCTCTGGCCGTGACGTTCGAGCTTGCCGCGCGTCGGCACGAGGTGACCGCCGAATAACGCGAGCAGCGTCGACTTGCCGCAGCCGGACGGGCCGACGCACACGACGAGCTCGCCGCGCGTGACGGTGAGATCGAGCTCGTCGATCACGCGGAGTGATCCGTAGTCGAAGCCGACGCCGCTCAGCGCGAGCACCACTTCGCTCATCTATCAAAGCCCCAGCGCACGCTCGGGATCCGGGTCAGCCGAGCGAACGCGGCGTCGAGCCCGATGCCGATCGCGCCGATCGTGATCATGCCGCACACGACGAGATCCATGCGCAGTCCATTGCGTGCGTCGACGATCAGAAACCCGAGGCCGCTGCGCACGGCGATCATTTCGGCCGCGACGACGACCATCCAGGCGACACCGATGGCGACGCGCAGGCCGGTGACGAGCTGAGGCAAGATCGCGGGCAGGGTCACGCGGAACAAGATGTCGCGGCCCCGCAGGTCCAGGTCTTCTGCGACCCGGTAGTAGACCTTCGGGACCGAAGCCGAGGCGGCCGCCGTCGCGAGGACGATCTGAAAAAACGTCGCGATGAAGATGATGAAGATCGCGGGCGGATCGCCAACACCGAACCAGATGATCGCGAACGGGATCCACGCGATCGGTGACAGCGACCGGAAGAAGTTGATCCAAGGAAGCAGTGCACCGCGGGTTGCAGCATGGCGGCCGATCACGAGCCCGAGTGGTACGGCGGTGATCACCGCGGTGACAAAGCCCCACGCGACGCGGTACAGCGAGGCGATCACGTCGTCGAGCAGCCGTCCGGACGCGATCTCGCCGACGAATGCCGATGCGACCGCGCCCGGGGCCGGCACCGTGCCGGTCGGAAACATTCCGGCGGCCTCGCTTGCCCACCACACCGCCAAGATCGCGAGGCCCGTGAGGACTGGGAAGACGAGCCTTTGCACCTGCGCACCATCGTGACACGCCAAACCTGACAATCAGCTGACACAACGAGGGCGTAACACGAGCATATGAAGCTCACCGTCGTCACCCAGAAGCCCTTTTCGTTCGCCCAGACGCTCACCTTCATGAAGCGGTTTCCGCCGTGTCAGGCCGAAACCATCATCACCGACGACAGCGTCACCGCCGCGGTCTCGATCGGTGGTCGCGCGTGGCCATTCACGTTGCGCGGTGACCACAACCTGACGCTCGAAGTGCCGGACGATGCTCCGCGCTCGATCGCGAGGCGAGCCTCGGATTTTATCGGCGCGACCGACGATCTCGCGGCGCTCTACAAGGCGGCCGAGGCGGATCCGCCATTTCGCACGCTCGTGACCTCGCTGTACGGGCTACATCAAGTGCGGTTTCTCGGTCTCGAGGAGATCGCGGTGTACTGCGTGATGATGCAACGCGCACCGATCGCGATGGCGACGCGGCTCAAGCGAAAGTTTCTCGAGCGCTTCGGGCGGCCCGTGACGATCGGTAGCGCGACGATTCGCGCGATGCCCGAGCTTGGCGAGCTCGCGAAGCTCGACGGTGAAGACATCGCCAGAGCGATCGGCCATCGCAGCAAAGGTCAGCGCATCGCGACGGTCGTGCGCGGCGTCGCGGCGATCGGCGAAGACTTTCTGCGCACCGCGAAGTACGCGGATGCGCGCGATGCGCTTCTCGAGATTCCCGGCATCGGTCCGTTCTCGGCCGGCGCGATCCTGCTGCGCGGTCTCGGGCGGGTCGAGCAGGTGCCCTCGCTCGAGATGTTCGCGACCGAGGCCCGCGCCGTCTACGGCAACACGTGGGACGAGGCCGCGGTCCAGCGTCGCTACGGGGAGCAGATCGGCTATTGGTCGTTCTACGTGAAGACCGGCGCCTCGCGCGTCGTCGGGCGCTAGATTACGGGTTCAGGAATTCCATCAACGCCGGCGTGCTCGTCACCGTCGGCAGGCGGGGGAGGGCGAGCAGGTCTTCGATCGTCGCGAGATAGCTCGAGTGCGTGAACGCCGTCGCCGAGGTCATGCCGGCCTGCTTGACCCGCGGTGACAGGATGATCATCGGGATCTTGTCCTTGTCGTTATTGGCGCGACCTTCGGCCTCGTCCCACGTGATGAACAGGATCCCACCGGCCTTGAAGCCGTCGCTCGCGAGGATCTTCGGAACTTCCGTCTTCATCCACGTGTCGCTCGTCTGAAGGCCCATGACCGGATTGGTCGCCGGATCGTGGCCGTCGCTCGTGAGGTTCGGCGTGATCCACATATAGCGATAGGTGTTCGACGCGAGATCCGCTGCGAACTGCGAGTAGTCCACGTTCCTGTCGGTGCACAGCGCGGTCGTCTGCATGTCCTTGAAGTAGAGGAACGGGTCGTGCTTCGGCGCATACTTGCCGGACGCGCTCAACCGGCACGGCATGCCCATGCTCTCTTGATACGAGCGCCACGTGACGTGCGCCGCCTCGAGCTGCGTGCCGAGGTTCGCCGCCGTCACCGGGAACGGCGTGAACGTCGGGTCGAGATCGATGAAGCCCGGATACTGATCCGCGCCGCTGATCATGTGCAGGTAGTTCGGCAGCGATGGATGATTGGTGTCCTTGTAGTTCGTCGCGAGCGCGCCTTGCGCGAGCAACGAGTTGATGTACGGCGCATTCGACGAGCCGATGATCTCGGCGTAGTCGTGGTTCTCGAGCACGATCGTGAAGATCGTCGGCTTCGCGCTCGACGATCCATCACTGCCCTGCCACGGCGAACCATCACCGCTCGATGCATCGACGTCCGTTCCGTTGTGACCGCTCGTGCAACCAGTGATCGCGAGCGCGATCGAGATCGAGATCATCTTCATGGCGTCCTCCGCGGCGATGTCGTACCGCGACGCCCCGGGGTGACATCCACCAAAATCCGACGACGACCGACAGAATTTACGCGTTTGTTGTGTGCATGGATCGTACGCTCTCGCTTTGTGCACGGCTCGTACATCGTCGGACCGCGGTATGGTTCGAGCGTGACTCGCTGGCCGTGTCTCCTGCTGCTCGCTGCTGCGTGCCGGCTGAATTTTGCCGAGCAGGTCGATGCGCAAGGCAGCGATGTCGTTGATGTCGCAGCGCCGCCACTGAAGCCGTGGTGGACGAGCGGCACGCGGTTTCGCGCGCGGTTGTACGTTCCGGTCGAGGGTGGCGATCCGGTGTTCGCGGGATTTCGCGACACGTTGCTCGATACCGATTGTGCGTCCGCACCGGCCGCCGACGGAATCGAGCGCTGCGTACCGAATCACGCGAACGCACAAACCTTCTACTCCGATGCGACGTGCACGCAGCGACTCGCGCAGAGCTACGCATCGCCGTGCGGTCACGATCGCTTCGCATCGGTCACAGACACGAACGGCAACCTCCACATCTACCCATTCGCCGCGCTCTACACGGGGATCGCGTATGACGTTCGGGCCGGGTGCACGAACCAAGGAGTGCCACCGAACAGCGTCCTCCATCAGGTCGGCACGGAGATGCCCCCGACGATGTTCGCGAAGGCCGTGTACGAGGATCGGCTCGTCGGCGACAACAGCCACGTGTTCCTGGGGTTCGGCGACGGCTCGTCGCTCGATCTCGGAACCCTTGCGTTCCAGACCGGCTCCTGCTCGCCCAAAGGTGCGGGCGAGCTCGGTGTCACGCAATGTCGCGATACATCGCCACCCCTTCAGCCGGTGTTTGCAGATGCCGGCTGCACGCAACGCGGGTTTCTAGCCGGGGATCTGGCGGTGATCTCGAGATTCCATGTCGACGACATCACGCTGTGCGGCAGACACAGCACGAACTACGGCGTGATCGGTACCTTTGTCACGCCTACCTACTGGACTCGCGACACGACGGGCTGCGTGACGCATGCGATCCCGGCGACGAGCAGCCTGTACGCAGCCGCTCAGGTCGCCGATCCATATCCGACCGGCACGACAGCGCCGGGGCCGCGCCACGGCAGGCTCGGCAACTTGTACTGGACGACCTCCGACGGCATCTCGATCTCGATCGCGACGTGGGACAACGATCTCCAGCAGTCGTGCGTTCCGTTCATGGGAACCGACGGTGTGTTTCGCTGTCTGCCTCGCCAGCCAAAGCTCGTCGATGCATTCAGCAATACGGCTTGCATGGGGCCGATGACCCAGCTTGCAGCCGCGTGCTACGGCGTTCCTCCGCTCGATGGACCGAACTACACGACGTGCGACGATCCAGGATGGGAGGTCCGGGATCTTGCGACCGTGCCGAGCGCGCAGATCCTCGACGAGGCCGTGTGCCGGCCGCTCGTTGCTCCCGGGAGCGTGTACCAACATCGGACCGGCAGTGTCGTGATTCCGCCGGCGACCTTTCCGGAGCTCGTCGAGACGATCGAATAAGCGGGCGGTGTAGCGTCCGCGCATGACAAACGTCGCTGTTCTCGGATCAGGTGTTGTTGGCGCGACCCTCGCGAACGGGTTTCTCGAGCTCGGGTACGCGGTGATGCGCGCCTCGCGCGAGCCGCAGAAGCTCGCCGAGTGGAAGACCACGGCCAAAGGCGAAGCCTCGGTCGGTACCTTCGCGGAAGCGGCCAAATGGGGCGAGATCGTCGTGATCTCGGTGAAGGGCACGGCCGCGGAAGGGCTCGTCGGCGACTCGCAGCAAGCCTCGCCGGCAAGCTCGTGATCGATACGATGAACCCGATCGCCGACGCGCCGCCGCAAAACGGCGTGCTTCGCTACTTCACCACGCAAGATGAATCGCTGATGGAGCGCCTCCAGAAGAAAGCGCCAGAAGCTCGGTTCGTGAAGGCGTTCAACTCGATCGGCAGCGCCGTGATGGTCGATCCGAAGTTCCCGGCCACGCCGACGATGTTCATCTGCGGCAACCATGCGGGCGCCAAGAAGCAGGTCGGCGAAGTTCTGACGAAGTTCGGTTGGGAATCGGCCGACATGGGCATGGTCGAATCGGCGCGGCCGATCGAGGCGCTGTGCATCCTGTGGTGCGTCCCCGGCATGCTCCGCAACGACTGGGCACACGCGCTGCGCTACATGCATCCATCGACGTAGTAAACGTGACGCCTGCCGGCGCACGACGCCGAGACTCGATCTATCCTCGGCCCCGTGTTCCATCGCGCCATCGCGGTCTCTTTGCTGGTCGCGTGTAGCGCGCCGGTGACGACCGATGCGCCGGCGTCCGCATGGCAACTCGCGCTCGGAGGCCACGCTCCGCTTCCGGTCGGTCGGCTCGAGCCCGGCGTGACGGCGTTGGGCGATCAGCTCGTGATCGTCGGTGGCTTCGATTTCGCGGCGGGCTTCGACACGCGGGTCGACGTGTTCGACACGTTGTGCACGGCGGATCCACCTACGCTGTGCTGGAACGCGCATCCGCTTCCGCCGGCACCGGTCGCGCGTACGCATATTCAGCTCGCGGGCATCGGGCAGACGCTCTATCTGTTGGGCGGGCTCGAAGGCCCGCAGTTCATCGCGCGCGGAGACTCCTACAAGCTCGATACGCTCGTCACGCCGCTCGTCTGGCAACCGATCGCCTCCATGCCCGCGGGCCTCGAGCGCGGATCCGCGGCTATCGTCATCTCGCCGCCGCGGATCTATCTGTTTGGTGGCGCATCGACGACCGCTGCGCTCGCGAGCAACATCTTCTACGACATCGAGCTGAACGCCTGGTGCCCGGGCGCGGCGTGCCCGCCCTCCGAACAGCTCCCCGATCTGCCCGAGCCGCGCTCGCATCCGGCGGCGATGAGGCGGATCGACGGCTCGTTCGTGGTCGTCGGTGGGCTCGCGACCTTGTTCGCAGACTCGGCGCGCGACAATGTTTGGATCCTGACGCCAACGACAACGAATCCGCTCATGTGGAACCCGTGGCAGATCAGCACGCATCCGATGCCGACGCCGCGAGGAGGTTGTGCGTACGGCGTGCTGCAAGGCCGGCTCGTCTGCGCGGGTGGCGAGGCCGGGACCTCGGCGCTCGCGGTGACCGAGGCTTACGACCCGAACATTGACGTTCCCAACTCGGCCACCTCGCCGTGGACGACCCTCGAGCCGATCCCCTCGCCGCGCGCTGGAACCCAAGGTGCCGCGATCGGTCAGCGCTTGTTCGTGCCCGGCGGGGCGGCGGCACTCGCGTTCGAGCCTCTCGACACGCTCTGGGTGTTCTCGCCTCTCGACGTCGCCCCGCGCTGATGACTGACCGCGCTGACGAGTGAACGCGCTGACGAGTAACCGCGCTGGCAGCTCGCGGTGACGCCGGCGACCAACCTCGCGTTCGCGCCGCGCGGCAAGACCGAGCTCTCCACGATGGTCGCGAAGGATGTTCCTGCGATTGGCGGAGCCACCACATCCTTTGCAGGACTCGCCGTGCTCGCCTTGGCCTTGCGGCGCCGGCGCGGTTCGTCTACGGCGAGGTGACCTTGACCGTGAACGTGCCCGAGGTCGCGGTATCGAACGAATCGACGATCACGTAGTACGTACCCGCTGCCGTGGTCGTGACGTGCAGTGTCTCGTTCTCGCCCAACGCTCCAGCGTCGGCACCCGCGAGGCAGTTGACGGGATCGACATCACAGACAGCGGCTGCGCCGGGGCCGACGAGAGAGATGCTCGGATCGAGGTTCGGATCGACGCCGGTGAGCGTGAACGTGTAGGCGGTGGACGCAGCGAGCACGACCGAGTACGCAACGTCACCGCCCGGCTGGCTCAAGCCGGTGCAGGTCGCGGTCTCGAGACCGGAATCGTAATTCGACAGGGCGTTCACCGTCGTGCCAG
>JAQBQF010000300.1 GCA_028287115.1 Myxococcales bacterium | reverse complement strand
GCCTTCGTCGAGCAGCGCGTCGATCGCCGCGGCATCGGTCGAGTCCGCGACGACCGGCAGCGGCGAGGTCATCGGCTTCTTTTCGTTGAACGCCGGGGGAATCGCGACGGTCGGAACGCCGCGTAGTGGCGTCTGCGAACGCGCCGGTGTCTGCGGTGTGCGGGCCACCTGATCGGCCCGTGCGAGCTCGGTATGCGCGAGCTCGGACGTTGCGCGGCTCGGGTTGGTCGGTGCGTCGTGCGCGCCGGGACCGGGCCTCGTCGGGGCGTCGTTTGCACCCGACTTGGTCGGCGGCTCGATCTTGGTCGGAACCGGTGGGACCGCGATCCGCGGCACGCCGCCCGCGGGTGTGCGAACGCGCTGTTGCTGCTGCCCTGCGGGCGCCCGCGCGGGTAGTTGCTTGCCGACTGCAGCGGCGGCTTGCGTGCGGCTGGTCTCGTCCGCGAGCTTGCGATACGCGTCGCGGATCAAGATAAAGATCTCGGCCGCGATCTGACGCAGGCGCTCCGACTGATACCGAGCGAAGCGATCCGGGTGATACCGCTTGGTCAGCTCGCCAAACGCGGCGCGGACCGCCGCGTCGGTGGTCTCGTAACCCACGCCGAGCACGAGGAAGGGGTTGAGCTTGCGCAGCGACTCGGCCTCGGCCTCGAGTGCGCGCGAAAGCTCGGCCTCGGCCGCCGCGACGTCCTCGCCTTCGGCGATCGAGGCGATGGGCCCGCTCTGGTTCGAGACCGGGATGGCACCGCTCGATTGCGCGCGCATCTTGTTCTCGGCCGCGAGCGCGCTCTCGATCAGCCACACCGACTTGGTCGGCAGCGGCTCGAGCTTGAGATCGACACCGGTGCCGCGCTGCGGATCGGTGACATGGTTCGTGATCACTCCGGACAACTCGATCACCGTGGCGCTCGGCAGCTCGAGATCGATCCGCACGAGGGTTCCGATCGCGGGTTGCGTCGCCGCCTTGAGGAACATCGAGCCGCGGCTCAGGTCACGCCGATAGATCGTCGCGAGCTGCTGCCACGACGCGCAGCGAAGCTTGATGCTGAGCGCGGCTCCGACCATCGATCCGCAAGATGATACCAGAGCCAAGCCTTTATCACTCGCGTGGCAATGACCGGTATCGAGCGAGAACGTGCTCGTGGCGCGCTTTGATCCGCTGCAAATACAAGTGCTCGCGCGTGCGTTGGAGCGATTCGTGTGCAAGCTGCGCGACCCGCTCGACGACCTCCTGGACATCCTCGAGGGGCGTTTGGACAAACCCGACGACGCCGAGGTCCGCCGCATCGGCCGCGAGCTCCGTGTCGCTGGTGCTCGTCGTGAGGAACGCCGGGAGACCTGGGAAGTGGTCCCGAAGCTGTTTTACCGTCGCCAGGCCGTCGATCCCAGGCAACTGGACGTTGACGACGGCGAGATCGAACTCCGAGCCGGCCGCGACGAGCTTGGCCGCCTCGCGAACCGCGTCCTCGCCGCTTAGATAGGTGAACGTACAGATGCCGATCCCTTCGAGCTGTTCGGCGAGCTCGTCAGAGTTTTCCCTATCCGGCTCGACGAGCAGCACTGCAGGGACGCGCGAATCGGGTCCGAATGCAGGGACTTGGCCGGTTCCTCGTGCGGCGGCGAGGGAGGCCTCGAGATCGATCGACCGGCGCTCGGTCCGGATCAAGTCCTTGAGCAGCTCCTCGATCATCGTCCGTAGCTCTGCGGAGGTCCGGGCCTCGAGCGTGCGCCCGAGCTGGCGCTGAAAGATTCGCTGAACGACTTCGCGCGCGGCGGCAGTACCTTCGGCCTGAAGATCGATGACATCCCCGGCGCCCGCCCGAATACACGCGATGAGCAGCGCGACGTCGGCTTCGCCGGTGATCGCGACCGGCAGCGCATGCGGAATCGCCGCGCACGTTCGCCGGATCAGCTCGGTCGCGCGCCTGATGTCCTCGATGTCGCTGTCTGCCGAAAATTCGCGCAGATCGATCAAGATGGCTGGCAGGGCCCCGGCCTGGCCGGCGAGCTCGGCTCCGCCGGCGACGTCGTCGGCGATCGCGACCTCGATGCCAACGCCCGCAAGCCGCTCGATCAGCACGCGCAAGGTTCCGGTGGCACCGGCAGGTGCGATCGCGATCGCCGTGACCCGCTTGGCCCGCGATTTCGACTCCTGTTGAATCATCGTTGAAAAACGGAGGGGAGGGGCGAGGGGTGCGCGGCAACGACTCGGATCGCGATGGCGAGGCACTGGACTCGCATGGCGCGCACGATATCACTAGGATGTCCGCGCTAGGATGTCCTCGATGGCCGACCACTTGTTCCTCCGCGCCTGCCGCCGCGAGCCCGTGCCGCGCACGCCGATCTGGATGATGCGGCAAGCCGGTCGCTATTTGCCCGCGTATCGCGCCGTTCGAGCCCGAGCGTCATTTCTCGAGCTGTGCCGCACTCCGGACCTGGCATGTGAGGTCACCCTCCAGCCGATCGATGAATTCGGCTTCGATGCCGCGATCTTGTTCTCCGACATCCTGATCACGCTGCCCGCGATGGGCATCAACGTGGAATTTCCGGACTCGGGGCCGAAGATCACGAACCCCGTGCGGACCTCTGCTGCGATCGAAGCGCTCTCGGTGCCAGATCCGGTCGCGGCCACGCCATATGTCATGGACGCGATCCGCCTGATCAAGAAAGCGCTGAACGGCCGCGTGCCGCTGATCGGCTTTGCGGGTGCGCCGCTGACGATGCTGACCTATGCCGTCGAAGGAGGCGGGTCGAAGGACTACGCGCATACGAAGAAGCTGCTCTACGGCGCCCCCAAAGATGCGCACGCGCTCCTCGAGAAACTCGCGCGCACGTGTGCGACGTACCTCGAGGCGCAGGTCGCAGCGGGTGCGGATTGCGTACAGCTCTTCGATAGCTGGGGCGGCATCGTGTCGCCCGGCGATTTCCGCGAGTATCCGCTGCGCTACGCGAAGCGCGTGATCGAGATGTTGCGAGCGTCGCCGGCGTGGCGGGCGGGCGGCGTGCCGATCATCTACTTCGTCAACGGCTGTGCGCCGTATCTCGACGATTACGCGAGCAGCGGCGCCGACGTGCTCGGTGTCGACTGGCGCGTGGGAATCGACGAGGTGCGCCGGCGGGTTGGAGACAGTGTCGCTTTGCAAGGCAACCTCGATCCCGGCGCGCTGTTCGCGCCTCCCGCGGAGATCCGCACGCGCGTCGCCGATATTCTCGCGCGCGCCGGCACGGTCGGTCACATCTTCAATCTCGGTCACGGCGTCCTGCCGGAGACCAACCCCGAGCACGTCCGCGCGATGGTCGAAGCCGTCCGCGAGCTGTCCGCGCATACCTAGATGCGGATTGCGGTGATCGGCGGCGGCATCGGCGGCCTCACGGCCGCGCGCGCGCTGGTCGCAGCGGGGATCGACGCGCACGTGCTCGACGCATCTGAACGCCCGGGCGGCGTGGTCGTGACGACGAACGTCGGCGGCTTCGTGCGCGAGCACGCGGCGAGCTCGTTCCTCGGCGGGCCGCCGCACGGAGCGCTCGCACTGTGCAACGAGCTCGGCGTCGCGGTCGACAAGGCGTCTCCACGTGCGAAGCGGCGGTGGATCTTCATCGACGGCAAGCTGCGTGCAGTGCCGACCAATCCGATCGAGCTCGCGCGCAGCGACCTGCTGACGTGGCGCGGCAAGCTCGACCTCGTGAGAGAGCCGTTGCGCGCGCGCCGTGGCCTCGGCGAAGACGAATCGGTGCACGCGTTTGCCGCGCGCCGGTTCGGCGCCGAAGCAGCACGCGCGCTGTTCGCGCCGTTCGTCACGGGCGTGTTCGCCGCCGACGCGCACGCGATCAGCCTCGAAGCGGGGTTTCCCAGGCTCGCGGCGCTCGACGAGCAGGGCGGCGTGCTCGTCGGGTTTGCAAAGCAAGCAGTGGCAGGACTCCTCGCGCGGGCCCGCGGCGAGACCGAGCCCAAGACGGCGCGAGGGCTATGGGCACCGCGCGGGGGGCTCGGCACGCTCGCCTCCGCGCTCGCGACGTCGCTCGGTGACCGCGTGCGATCCGGCGTTCGTGTGCGCGAGATCGTGCGAACGGTGACCGGTGTTGCGGTCGACGGCGAGCGCTGGGACGGCGCGGTGCTCGCGCTCCCGGCGGAGCTCGCCAGTGCGATGGTCGTCGACTCGATGCCCGAGGTCGCGACGCGGCTCCGGACGATCTATCGCGCCCCGGTCGCGATCGCCTACCTCGGGTTCCCCGAGCGCGCCGTGCGCAGTCGCGATGGCTTTGGTTTCCTCGTCGCGCATGGCGAGGATCTGCGGGTGCTCGGCGTCGTGTTCGAATCGGTGGTGTGGCCGGATCGCGCGCCGAGTGGACAGGTCCTGCTGCGCTGTATCTTCGGCGGCGGTCGCGACCCGGAAGCGTGTGATCTCTCCGAGCCGCAGCTCGTCGAGGTCGCGCGGCGAGATCTCTCGATCGCGCTCGGAATTACCGAGACGCCGACGCATGCGAGTGTCGTCAAGTGGGATCGCGGGATCGCGCAATACCAGGTAGGCCATCGCGATCACGTCCGCGCGGCGGTCGTCGCGGCACGCGCGCAGCGGATCGCACTCGCGGGCGCGGACTATCGCGGAGCGAGCATCAACGAGCTGTGCGCCGACGCGTCGGTGATCGTCGACGAGGTTCGGTCGTGGGCGTGAAGCTCGCGTGCGAGAGCGCTGATGCAGCGGAGTCCCCGGAGCGGGATGGTCGGCGCGGCGAGCGAGCTCGAGAAGGCGCACTCGTCGGCGTGATGATCGCGCTCGTTGCATGCTCCGGCGGCAAGCCCAAATCGGCGGTCGACGAAGCGCACAAGCACGATGCGGCGATCGCCGTTGCGCGTGACGCGGGTGCCGCCGTCCCGCAGGGTCCGTATCGCGTTGCAGATGGCCCGAAGGGCGATGTCCAGATCACCGTCGAATGGCACGACGTCGATGCGGCGAGCCGCGCCTCGACCGGCCGTACAGCGTGCGGAACGCCGCACGCCGCGGCCGTCGCACCGACGGTGCTCTGGGGAATTCCCGAGGTGATGATCGTGCTTGCGGTCGATCACGGCAAGCCGCTCGTCGATCCGGAGGCGCGGGTGGTGCTCGATCACTGCGCGCTCGTTCCGAGGGTCGTCGTTGCGGGTGGCACCCTCGCGATCGCGAGTGCGAGCGAGACACCCGCCAAGCTGACGCTGACGAAGCAAGGCGATGTTCGTGCGCTCGACAAGATCGCGGCCGGGGCCGCACGTCCGATCCAGCTGCCGATCGCGGGTCACACGGTCACCGCCGCGCTCGAGCCGGGTGGTGTCTACGAGCTCGCGCTCGACGGCGATCCGGAGACGTCGTGGATCATCGCGGAGACCACGCCGTATGCGAGCATCACCGATCCGACCGGCCGTGCGATCTTGCGAGACGTGCCGGTCGGGACCTACGGCGTCGTCGCATGGCTTCCTGCACGCGCAGGTCAGCATGCGCGCATCGCTCGCGGTGAGGTGACGATCACGTCCGGCGCGCTCGGCGAGGTCACGCTAGATCTGACGAAGCAATGACCTGGGTCATCCCCGCGGATCTCGAAGAGGCGATGTACGCGGCCGCACGCGCGGTCGTCGGCGACGAGCGCCTCGCGACCTCGGCCTTGACACGCGCCGTGGTCGATCGATCCAAGCGCTACACGAGCGATCGCGATCGGCTCGCCGCACCGGCAGATCCGCGCGCGGATCTCGCAGCGCGCGCCGCATTCTTCACGATCGCTGATGCGATCAAGATCGCGATCCCGCTCGGCGAGCTCGCCGGGCGCGACGCGCTGCCCGCGCGCAGGCCGCTGCGCATCGTCGATCTCGGAGCGGGATGCGGCGCGATGAGCCTCGGTGCCATCGCCTCGATCGACGCGGCGATCGAGGTCGTGGCGATCGATCGCGATGTCGAGGCGCTGCGGATCGCGGACCTCGCGCTGCGTGACTTCGCGAGTCGGCGCGGGGCCGCTGTCAGCGTGACGACGCAGGCAAACGATGTCGCGAGCGCGTCGATCCCGAGAGCCGATCTCGTCGTGCTCGGCACGGTGCTCAACGAATTGCCGGCCGCTCAGCGACTACCGCTCGTCCTCCGCGCACTCGCGGCCATCGAAGGTGATGGCGCGGTGATCATCATCGAGCCCGCACTGCGCGAGACCTCGCGTGCGCTTCACGAGCTGCGCGATGCCGTGCTCGCCGGCTCGCACGCGACCG
>JAQBQF010000187.1 GCA_028287115.1 Myxococcales bacterium | reverse complement strand
GGACCGGTGGTCGCCTCGACGCCGGCCGTGTGATGCCACTCCGGGTGGCCGGGCGTCTTGCTGTCCCACTGACGGAACTGCTTGAGCTGATCGAGTGGCAGATCGTAGCCCGTCAGATGCAGCAGCGAGTACAGCAGCATCGACCCGTGTCCGGCGGACAGCACGAAGCGATCGCGATCGAACCACTGCGGGTCGCGCGGGTCGTGCTTCAGGTGGCGGTGCCACAGCGTGTACGCCATCGGCGCGCAACCGAGCGGCAATCCCGGGTGTCCCGAGTTTGCTTTCTGGATGGCATCGATCGAGAGCGTACGGATCGTGTTGATCGCGAGCATCGGAAGGTCGGTCGTCATCGGCGAGCGGAAGCTAGCATGGTGGTACGATGCCGCGGCATGCGGAGCGCTTGTTCACTAATCCTCTTCAGTATCTGCGCGTGTGGCGGTGGTAAGCCAGCGACCATTCTCGCCGGCCCTGCGCCGGGGCCCGCCGTGCATGGCGATCATCCAGATGTGACGCCGGTCAAACCGACCGCACCGGACGCCGCTACGCCGTTCGTGGTCGACGACGCGCATGCACCAGAGTTTTTCCCACCGCCGTGGAGGAAGGTCTCGGTCGGACAGACGATCAGCTTCTCGACCGCTGCGATCGACCAGGATCTCGACGAGACCCGCGTCGAAGCGACCAAGCTGCCCGCGACCGCGAAGCTCGATGCGATCACGCAGACGATCACGTGGACCCCGACCAAGGCCGACCTGCCCAAGGGCGAGTTCACGTTGACGGTGAGCCAACCGGGTCGCGGCAAGCAGGAGATCAAGACATTCTCGATCGAGGTCGTCACCGGCGCGCCGCAACCCGCCCCCGTGGCGCCGCCGCAGACGGGCGTGATCGAGACGCTGCTGCTGATTCGCGAGCCCAAGCGCCTCGAGCAGGTCAACAAGGACTGGCCGATCGACAAGCTCCTGCAGGTCGGCGCCGAGACGTTCAAGCTGCAGATTCCCGAGGACAAGCGCAAGACGCTCGCGCAGCCGCTCGACGGCAAGGCCGCATTCGATCAGATGCTCGTCGGGCTCGCGCAGACCCACAGCAATCCGCGCCTCGATCCGGCGTCGCCGCAGTTCGACAAGGCGGCCTTCGGCGATCCCAAGAGCTGGAAGATCGTCGCGTTCCGGCCGCGGATCGACAAAGCGTGGACCGAGCTGCGCGTCGTGTATCGCGCGATGAATGCCGCCGAGCCGACGTTCGCGATGTTCCGGCTGCGCCCGGTCGTCGAGTACGTGCCCGCGTTGCCCAGGCCCGATGAAGAACGCGACGCGAACAACAAGCTGTTCCTCGGGATGGTCGCCAAGCACCTGATGAAGGATGGCGGCAGCAACCCGAAGTTCATCAAGGACGAAGCCGCGCACGGCAAAGAAGTCTCGGCGCTGATGACCGAGCTGATGACATTCGACGACACGAGGACGAAGCCCTACCTCCACGGGTTCGAGATCGGCATCGCGCTCGAGGCCCGGATGGGCGGCGGCTCCGCACGCAATCCCGACGGCAGCTACAAATCGGGCGACGGCTGGGGCTGGAACGCGATGAAGCCGTTCCAGACCGCGGACGGAAAGGCCCAGGCGTACGTCAACGTCAACATCCCCGGGTTCTGGACGCAGACGGTGCCTTCAAAGGACGGCAAGACGTGGACGCCGAAGTGCTCGCCCCGGTTTCATCCCGATGATCCGGCACACGTGCCCGGCTACGAGGTGCTGTGCCGCAAGCCGCTCGGGTTTGTCGATCTGCCCGCGATGAAGGACGGCAAGGTCACGAACGGCAAGGTCGACGCGAACAACCTCTACTTCGAGCACAAGAAGCGCTGGATGGTCGAAGGCTTCCCGCTCGAGGACGGTCGCCGCGATCTCGGCGAGGAAAACGGGATGACGTGCGCGCAGTGCCACATCCGCAACTTCGGCATGCACGACTACGGCGATCCGGCGAACGTCGATCCGAGCAAGGGCACACCGAAGCAGGTCAACCACGCCCTCCAGACGCTCAACTTCCAGATCATTCCATCGGGGAACTGGGAAGCGTTCACGCTCGAGTTCCTCCAGCACCAGGAATGTCGCGGCAAGCTGATGTTCGAGCAGTTCGTCGGACCAGACGCCGCGAAAGGCCTCACCTGCCCGCTCGCTAAGTGATGGCCGAACCCGCGAAGAAGAAACTGCCGGTCGTAGAAGGCAGCAAGTCCGCGAAGGCGCGCACGGGCGGCTGGCAAGCGTTCACCGATGCTGGCACGGCGCCGCGCTGGGTGATCGCGGCGCGCATCGTGATGGTCCTCGCGCTCGCCGCGACGATCCCGACGATCCTCAACTTCGATCACGGAAATCGCCTGCTGTGGACCGTGTGCATCGCGGCGCTGCCGTTCTTCTGGATGACGTTCGGGTTCCACGTCTGGCGGCGGATCTGTCCGCTCGCCGTCGCCGGTCAGCTCGGCCGGCTGTTCGGGCTGCCGGGCGCACGCAAGATGGGCGACCTCATGTCGCGCAACTACTTGCTCGTCCAGCTCGCGCTGATGGTCGCGTGCTTGTCGCTGCGGCTCGTCGTCACGAACGGCAGCCCAGAAGGGCTCGCGATCTTCCTCGGTGCGGTCGTGCTCGCCGCGATCGTCACGAGCTTCGCGTACGGCGGCAAGACGTGGTGCAACTTCGTGTGCCCGGTCGGCCTCGTCGAAAAGATCCATACCGAGCCCGCGCGCTCCGCGAGCAATCTCGCCAACGAGCTGACCTCGCAATGCTCGCCATGTGTCGCGTGCAAGAAGCACTGCCCCGACATCGACCTCGAGCAGGGCTACTGGAAAGAAGCCAGCGAGCGGCCGCGCCGGATCGCCTACTTCGCGTGGCCGGGCATCGTCGTCGGGTTCTACGTCTACTACTACCTCGCGTACGGAAGCTGGTCGTATTACTTCAGCGGCGCGTGGGCGTACGAGCGCGAGTCGCTCGCGCTGTCACCCGGCTTTGACTTCGCCAAGCAGATTCCGCGCGCGGTGGCTGCGCCGCTGACGCTCGTCGTGTTCGGGCTCGCGAGCTTCGTGGTGTTCGCGACGATCGAGAACGTCTTGCTCGCAGCCCGCAAGCGCAGACTGCCCGCAGACGCGAGCGACGAGCACAAAGAGCAAGTCAAGATCCGCGTGCGTCACGGGATGCTCGCGTTCTGCGGCCTCGTCGCGTTCAACGCGTTCTACTGGTTCGCCGGCCAGCCGACGCTGCAGCAGCTCGATCCGTGGGTCGTCAAAGCGTGGGGCGTGATCGTCGTGTTCGCGTCCGCCGCGATGTTCATGCGCCGGCTCGCACGCCGCGAAGACGCGTACGTCCACGAGAAGTTCGCGCAGAAGATCCTCAAGAAGTGGGAGTGGGGCGACGCGCCGCCCTCGGATGATCTCAAGGACATCTATCTGCTCCACACGGAGCGCACCAAGCAGCGAGAGGCGCGGCTGCGCGCGTACAAGGAGACGATCCGCGAGATGGTCGCGGATGGGCTCGTCACGCGCGGCGAGCTCGTGATCCTCGACAGCTTGCGAGCTCAGCTCGGCGTCGCCGACAAGGACCACCAGAAGATCATCGGCGAGCTGTCCGCGGAAGAACGCCAGCTCTTCGATCCCAGTTATCAAGGCTCGGTCGAGCTGCGTCTCGTCAAGCAGCAGTATCGCAAGGAGCTTGAGCGGATCGTCGTCGAGGCGGCGCGTCAAGGCAGCGCGCCCGCGGAGTCGACGCTCGAATCCTTGCGCATCGAGCGCGGGGTCAGCGAGGAGCAAGAAGCCGAGGAGCTCGCCGAGATCCTGGCGCCCGGCGGACCGATCGCCGCGCTGTACGAAGCGGAGCTCGCCGATATGGCGCGACTCGCGCGCGCCGCGGAGGCCGCGCATCACACCGCGGGCGCGTCGAACGAATCGGCGAGTCTATCGCTCGTGCGTCACCTCGCGATCTTGCGGCTCGAGGAGCACGCGGTGCACGCGCTCGGCGTGCTCGCCGTGATGACGAAGAGGCCCGAGGTCGAGCAGGTTCGTAATACGCTGCAAGTGCGCGGCGGCCTGCGACCCGAGCAGCTCGGGCCGCTCGCCGGCGTCGATGTCGCGCTACGCGGTCCGTTCGTCGAGTTGATCTCGCGTGTCGCTCGCGCCGATCAAGCGAAGCTCGAGCTCGCACCGATCCTCGCCGTCGCCGGTGATTCGTCGCGGCATCTGCGCGCGGCGATCGCGATGCTGCTGTCGCGGTTCGACGATGACTCGGCACGTTCGCAATTGCTGGCGCTCGTCGACGATCCGGAACCGATCGTGCGCGAGGCCGCCGTGCGTTCGATGGGCGCGAAGAGCCGGCTCACCCGAGAGCTGCTGTCGAAGGTGTTGAATGATCCCGATGCGTCCGTGCGCCACGCGGCGGTGCGCGCGGTGTCGGGCGGCACGACCGGCTCCGAGCTCCCCGCGCTCGATCCGGCGATCCTGGCTCAGACCACCAAGGGCGTCGGCAAGGCGGGCGTCTACGCGACGCTCGACGCGAACGCCGCGATGGCCTCGCTGACCGCGATCGAGAAGATGATGCTGATCCGGCAAGTCCCGATCTTTGCCGAGCTCGATGCCGACGATCTCGAAGAGCTCGCGGCGATCGTCGAGGAACGGCGGATCGACGCCGGCAGAGATCTGTTTCGAGAGGGCGATGTCGGCGATGCGGTCTACTTGATCGTGAAGGGCACCGTGCGCGTGTTCGTCGGTGGCACCGACCATCGCCCCGAGAAGACGCTCTCCGAGCAAGGCGCCGGCGCCTGCATCGGGGAGATGGCCGTGCTCGACGCTGCACCACGTTCGGCAACCGTTCGCGCGATCGAGCGGACGCGCGCCCTTCGCGTCCCCGGCGAGGGCTTCAAGCGCGTGATGTCGGAGCGACCCGAGATGTCCGAGGCGATCGTCGCCGAGCTCGTCCGCAGGATGCGCGGCTTGATGGCGCACGCCGGTGGGTCCGCGCCGCACACGAGCGTCACCGCGATCCCGGTGCCTCCGACCGAGACGTGAACGGGCGCGGATCTCGGCGTGTACCCAGACACGCGGTTCTCGAACCGGTTGCAGCGTAGAGCGGCTGCGTTTACGATCGGTCTTCCATGAAACGCGAATCGACACAGACCATCTGGCGAACCGTCGTGTTTGCGGGCGCGATGCTCGGTACACCCGCGTGCGGCAAAGGCAAACCTGCCGCGACGACACCGCCGGCAAACGCCGCGAGCGAGACGACGAAGCCCGAAGCGGCGACCGCGACACCAACGACGCCGGCGACACCGGCGACCGATCCGTGCGCGGGTCAGGATCGGCCGCGCGGGACCGATGATGACGGCGGCGGCGGTGAGGGTCGCGGCTTCGTGTTGTCGTAGCTGGCACTCGCGCACGGACAATGTCATCGTCACGCGAATGACGAAGCACCGAGATCTAGCGAGCGTGGTGTACGAGGTGTCTGTGGGGCGCACGACCGCATCGCGGATCTGGCGAACCGTCGTGTTTGCCGGCGCGATGCTCGGAGCACCGTTGGGCTGTGGCGGCGGCAACAAGAAAGCCGACACGGCCGCAAGCGACAAAGCCTCCGCCGATAAGGCTGCTGCCGATCAAGCGGCCGCCGATAAGACCGCCGCGGACAAGGCCGCTGCCGACCAGGCCGCCGCCGATCAAGCCGCTGCCGACAAGGTCGCCGCCGACAAGGTCGCCGCCGACAAGGCCGCAGAGGACGCCACGCGCGAAGAGCTCACGAAGCGACCCCGCGGCGGCAACGGTCGTCCGAAGGGTCGCGGTTTCGTCCTGGCGTGATCGGAGCCCCCATGGCCAGCCATCCCAAACCGAAACGACCGCGCCGTGACGGTAGCGACCGGCCGGCCGAGCGTGGTTTCGTCCGGTCGTGAGCATCGACAACGACGAAACCGGCGCGCGCGCCGACGATCACTACGAGCCCACCAGCCCGTGGTGGCTGTCCGGCACGCCGCTCGAAGCGGAACACCACCGCCTCATGCGGCGGCGCTCCGTGCCGATTCCGTGGGCCGAAACGACCGTCGCCGCGCTCACCGATGCCGAGCGCGCTCGCCTCGCCGGAACGTGGATGCGCCGCGCCGAGGCCGAATACCTGGCGGTGTCGACGTTCTCGGTGCTCGCGATCGATCTCGTCGCCGCGCTGGCGCCTGCCGACGTGCTCTCTCTGTGTTTGCGGGCGGGCATCGACGAAGTTCGGCACGCGGAGATGTGCATTCGGATGGCGCAGATCTATTCCGGCGTGCAGCACCTGCCGCCGCCGGGCATGAGCTCGCTGCCCGACGATCCCCAGAGGCCCAAGCTCCACCAGGCGCTCGCGAACACGATGCTCGTATCGTGCGTTTCGGAGACGTACGCGACGACGGTGCTGTCGGCCACGCGCGATCTGACGACCGATCCCGTTGCACAAGCGGTGCTGACCTCGATCTACTCGGACGAAGTCATGCACGCGCGCCTCGGCTGGTCGTATCTCCGTCACGCGATCGAAGTCGGCGGCCAGGGCGTGATCGATGCCGCGGCCGAGATGCTGCCGCGCGCGCTGCGCGGTGTCGCAAATGTCGTCGAGCGCGAGCGGCCCGCAGGTGAGGTCACCGAGGCCGTCCGCGTGCACGGCCTGATGACGCCGGCCGAAGAACGCGTGATCTACTCGACCTGCGTGCGCGAGGTCCTGGTTCCTGGCTTCGAGGCACTCGGAATCCCGGTCGGAACGGCCGTCGCAGATTATGGAGACGTATGGGCAAACGCAGCCTGATTTTCGCCGTGCTCGCCGGTTGCGGGCATCCAGCGCCGCAAGCGCCGCAACCGGCAGGCATGCCGGCCAGCCCTCAGCGGTTGCAGGATCATGTGGTCGCCGACTTCGAAAGAGCGGTGCTGGCGAACAAAGACGCGTACGTCTCGCTGTTCGACTTTGTCGCGGTCGGTGAGTACGAGATCCTGCTTCACCGTTACGATCTCAACGGACGCCTGGCCCACCTCGAGCCCGATCAGAAAGCGCAGTTCGCCGGCGAAGACGGCACGCCGTATCCGGAGACGCGCGAGCGCCGCAACGTCGGCAACTTCTATCCGACGCTCGCGCAACGCACGGTCGGCACCGGTGGCTGCACCGCGCAAGTTCCGCGCACGCATTACGGCAAGCTGCTCGGCACGATGTTCGATCCGCTGCCCGAAGGCACGCCGCCCGGCTACGAGAAGCTGCGCACCGACGCCAACCAATGGCTCGCCAAAGGTGGCGTCGTCGCCATCAAGTGCAGCGGCGGTAAGGGCGGTCTCGCGGTCGTCTATACCGAGCGAGCGAGCGCGCGCGGCTACGACCTGATCACGATCTACGACGACTGAACCTCAGGCGGCTTCGAGCTCGACGATGAACCGCGCGCCGGGATTCGCGTGCTCGACCCACACGCGGCCGCCCATCGCCTCGAGCTGACTGCGGACGATCGCGAGCCCGAGGCCCGAGCCGCCTTGGTTGCGGCTGCGACCCGGATCGATCCGATAGAACCGCTCGAAGATCCGCTCTTCCTGCCCTCTCGGAATGCCGGGACCTGCATCGCTGACCGTGAGTCGCACGAACCTGCCGACTCGTTCGGCACGGACCATCACCGGCGTTCCGCCGCCGTACTTGACGGCGTTGTCGATCAAGTTCTGCACGACGTGATCGAGGCCTTCGCGCGTGCCGAGCACCGAGGCATCCGCCGAGACTTCGACGATGATCTGCGCTGAAGGTGTGATGCCCTTCGTCGTGCGTGCCGCATCGCTGATCACTTGATCGAGCGCGACCGGGATTCGCTCGCCGACGGTCGCGGCGCGACTGCCGAGCTGATCGAGCACGAGCAAATCGGACACGAGGCCCGCGATGCGCTGCGCGTTGCGATGGATGGTCGTGAGGAATTCCTTCGAGGTATCGCTGTCGACGCCGCCACCGAGCAGCGTCTCGGCGTAGCCGGAGATCGAAGTGACCGGCGTGCGCAGCTCGTGCGCCGCGTTCGACAAGAACTCGCGGCGAACCGATTCGAGCGCGCGCATCCGCGTCACGTCATAGAGCACGATGATCGCCGCGTCCGTCCCGAGCGGCCGCGCACTCGCTCGCACGGTGCGACCGACGAGCTCGAGCTCTTCGTCGGCTTGCGCGCCGTTCTGCGCGCGCTCGACGAGCGGCATCAGCGAGGCAGGCAGCGTGTCGCCGACGAGCGGCTTCGCGATGTCATTGACGAGCGCGATCTTGCCGCCGTGCTCGACGACGACAACACCTTCGACGAGCCCACCGACCACGACCGACAACAGATCGCGCTGCTCCGTCAACTCGCCGACCCGCGACTTGACCTCGCCCGCCATGTGCATCATCGCGCGCGCGAGCACGCCGAGCTCGCCGCCGGCATCCGTCGCGGCAGCGGGCGCCGGCCCATCGTAGTTGCCGGCCGCGAGCTGTTCGGCGGCGCGCGTCATCGACTGGATCGGTCGCGTGATCGCGCGGATAAAGATCCACGACAGCAGCAGCGCGCCCACGAAGCCCAAGCCGAAGCCGACGAGCAAGCGATTGCGCATTCGCGCGCGGGTGTCGATGATGTCGTCGACCGGCACGGCCAAACGGATCACGCGCCCCTGCTCCGCCGGCACCGCGACGAGATATTGCTCCGGCCCGTCGTCGTGGAGCTGGCGCTGCGCGCGACCGACCTCGCCGTGCCGTGCCTTGTAGACCTCCCACGCTTCGCCGATCGGCCGGCCGACCGTCGACGGCTCGAGAGAATCCCCCTGCACCAGGCCGTCGGCACCGATGATCGTGAGCTGGGTCCCCGTCACGTCGGCCAGCCGCAACGCGAGCCGATCCGGGTGATCGGCCTTGGTCAGCCAGCTCGCGACCGCGCGCCCTTGCAGCGAGAGCCGTGTATCGAGGCCGGACAGCAAGTCATCGGCGAGCGTGCGCTCGATCGCGTAGAGCGTCCCGGCGCCGACCACCACGACCAGCACGAGAAACGTCACGAGGAGCCGATTGCGAAGGGTCAGCAGCTTCGAGACGAGCCGGTTGCGAAGCGAGCGCGCCACGCCGGTCGATCAACCGTTGTCGCGCTTGGCGCGATAGCCAAACCCGTGGACCGTCTCGATCACATCGGCCGCGGGCCCGAGGCTGACACGCAACCTCCGAACGTGAACATCGACGGTGCGCGTGTTGATGTCACCGCGCATCTCCCAGACTTGCTCGAGGAGCTCTTCGCGCGAGAACACGCGGCCCGGATCCGAGACCAAGAGCTGCAGCAGCTTGTATTCGAGCGGCCGCAGCTGGGTCGGCACGCCTTGGATCCGGACTTCATGCGTGATCGGATCGAGCTCGATCGGACCGACCTTGAGCGTGGCCCCCGCGCTCGTCGCAGGGCGCGCGCGGCGCTCGGCGAGCCGATTTGCGAGCGCGGTGACGCGTAAGACGACTTCGCGCACGACGAACGGCTTGACGACATAGTCATCGGCGCCGACCTCGAGGCCGAGGATCCGATCTTCTGCCTCGCCCTTCGCGGTCAACATCAGAACACCGATGTCGGTGATCGTCGGGTCGCTTCGGATCTGCTTGCAGACCTCGTATCCGGACTGATCGGGCAGCATCAGGTCGAGGATCACGACATCGGGCGCATGCGAGCGGATCGCCGTGAGCCCTTCGGCACCGGTGGCCGCGCCCTCGACCTCGAAGCCTGCGCTCCGCAAGTTGAACTCGAGGAGACGCGCGACATCGCGCTCGTCTTCGATGATGACCACCCGACGTTCCATTGACCGGTTATACCGCGTTACGCTCGTGCCGTGCGGTTACGCGCTTACGCCCTCGCGGTCCTGCTGATCGCGGCCGGATGCTCTTCGAAGCCGCCCGGAAAGACGGTCCGGGTCGCGGCTGCTTCCGATCTCGCACTGGCGTTCGAAGAGCTCGGGAGAGAATTTCACAACAAGACCGGAATCACGCCGGTCTTCGACTTCGGATCGAGCGGCCTGCTCGCCAAGCAGATCGAGCAAGGCGCTCCGTATTTTCTGTTCGCGGCCGCGAACAAGCAGTACGTCGATACCGTCGTCGCGGCCGGCAAGTGCGACGCCAAGTCGGTCAGGCCGTACGCACGGGGCCGGATCGTCGTGTGGTGCCCGAGCAAGGTCGCGGCTCCTCTCAAGCTCGAGGAGCTCGCCGAGCCTCGGTTTGCGAAGATCGCGATCGCCAATCCCGAGCACGCGCCGTATGGCAAGGCCGCGAAGGAAGCGCTCGAAAAAGCCGGCGTGTGGGACAAGATCCAGGACAGGCTCGTGATCGGCGAGAACGTCCAGGCCGCGATGCAGTACGCGCGCAACGACAGTGCCGATGCCGCGGTCGTCGCGCTCTCGCTCGCGGTCGTCACCGACGGCGGCGCGTTCCTCGCGATCGATCAGAGCCAGTACGAGCCCCTCGAGCAGGAGCTCGTCGTCTGTGGCAACAGCGAGGAGTCAGACGCCGCGCGCCAGCTCGTCGAGTTCATCGCGTCCACCGACGGACGCGAGGTGATGACGCGCTACGGCTTCTTGCTGCCGACCGAGCAACTGCGGAAGAAGTGATCAGGAGCTCGCGCATGAAGTTGCGGATCGCGACCTGCATGAAGCTGCCCGAGCTCGACGCCGACGAGCAGCCACTCGCCACCGCGCTCGCCGCGTGCGGCATCGAGGCGAGCCTCGTCGCATGGGACGATCCGAACGCCGACTGGGATGCGCCGCGACCGACGCTCCTGCGATCGACCTGGAACTACGCCCTCGATCTCGACGGGTTTCTCGGCTGGATCGATCGTGCCGCCGCCGCGGGCCCGG
This sequence comes from Myxococcales bacterium, assembly GCA_028287115.1. GTDB lineage: Bacteria > Myxococcota_A > Polyangia > Haliangiales > Haliangiaceae > JABFXX01. The sequence goes on along the minus strand of JAQBQF010000187.1, from coordinate 16,238 downwards.
TGTGGAACGCGCCCGAGATCGTGCGCGGCAACGTGCGCAAGCGCTACCTGCTCGAGCTTGCCGCGCGCGGCGTGCCGGTGGTTCCGACGACGCTCGTCGAGCGCCACACGACGATCCGCTTGCCGGAGCAGCGCCTCGTGATCAAGCCGGAGGTCGGCGCCGGATCCCTCGGCACGAAGGTGTTCGCACCGGGCGATCCCGCCGCGGCACTCCACCTCGCGAGCCTCACGGCGCGTGGCGCTGCGCTCGTCCAGCCGTTCGTGGCGTCGGTCGACGGCTACGGCGAACGCTCGCTCGTGTGGATCGACGGCGAGGTCACGCACGCGATTCGCAAGAGCCCGCGATTTTCAGGCGACCGCGAGAGCACGACCGGGCCATTTCCAATCACCGAGGCCGAGCGCGCGGTCGCGCATGCGGCACTCGCGCCCTACGTCGATCGGATCTTCTATGGTCGGGTCGATCTCGCACGCGACGAGCACGATCAGCCGATGGTGATGGAGCTCGAGCTCGTCGAGCCTTCGCTGTTCTTCGCGAAATCGCCGCCGGCGCTCGATCGCTTCGTCAGTTGGCTGCGTCGCCGACTATGATCCGCCCAAGCCGATCGAGGGCATCGATCGTCCAGGCTCCGTACCAGAACAGATCCTTGCCGTTCACGCGGATCACGCGCGCCTTCGGCAACGCGCCGCGCAGCACCGCCTCATCCTCGGCCGTGAACGCGTGTGGCTCGTCGGGTAGCACGATCAAATCCGCACCCCGGCGGGTGACCTCGTCCAGGGCGATCCGTGGATAGCGCTCGTCGCGCCCGCTCGGATCTTGTGCGGCCGCTTTGCCGAGATCCGCGGCGAGCGGATACAGGCGCAGCCGATCGCCAAACGCATTTTCGACGCCGACATGCGCGAGCACGTCCGATCCGAACGTGTCGCCGTTGATCGTCATCAGCGGATCCATCCAGATCGGAATGAACGCGCGGACGTTCGGGGCCGGCACCTTCGGCAGCGACACCCTCTCATAGGCGCGCCGGATCAGCTCCTCGACAACTGCCGGCGGCTTTGTCCGACCCTCGGTGAACAGGATCCGCGCGAGACGAGCGAGGTGCGAGATCCCCTGCTCCACGCGCCGGGGGAACGAGACCAAGATCGGAACGCGGCCCGCGAGTGCCTCGAGCGACTTGCGCGCGTTCTCTTCCTGGTTCGCGATCACGAAATCCGGCTGCAGTGCGATCACCGCTTCGACATCGACGTTCTTGGTACCGCCGACCGCCGGTATCCCGTCGACCTCGCAGTAGGTCGTGCACCCGACCAGTCGATCGCGCGCACCGAGCGCGATCACGTTGTGGGTATCGCTCGGGACGAGGGACACGATCCGCTGAGGCGGCCTCGCGACCACGAGCGCGCGTCCCAGATCGTCGGTGACCTTGATCGACACGTGCGTCGTATACCTCGCCTCCTCATCTCGAACACGCGCGTGCTAAGGTTTCTGCGTGAGCGCCCGGCGCAAAGCGTCGAACGAAGATCCGATGGTCACGCAGGCCTTCGATGCCGGTAAGCACGACGAGCTCGCTGCCGCCGTCGCGAAGCTCGATCCCGCGGAGGCCGAATACTTCCTGCACAAGCTCGAGGCCGCCCTCCGGAAACGCAAGATCCAGCTGTCCGGGTATCTCGTCGCGATGCTCGTGTGGGTGATCGGGATGTTCTTCGCGCTCGTCTATTTCGGGCTCGCGAACGGCTTCGTCGGCTGGGTGTTCCTGCTGCCGTTCGCGCTGGTCGGTGTGATCCTTTACGCATTCGGCAAGTGGGCAGATCGCGTCGGCACGGTAACCGTGCCCGACGCCAAGCTGATTACACCCGACGAGAAATAGCCGGTCGGACCGGCCGCTGGGCTATGCTCGATCCCATGAGCATGAGGACCCCGATCGCATTCGCCCTCCTCGCTGCCTGCGGCAGCAACTCGAAGAGCGGGGATGCCAATCCCGGCGACGGTGTCAGGACCGACACCGGCGCACCGATCGTCGATGCACCCCCGCAGATGGCGTGCTCGCCGACATCAGGCACCACCGTCTCGTTTCGCAAGATCGGCATGGTCAGCGGAAGCGCCGTGCTCGCGACCTCGCCACCCAACGACGGTCGCCTGTTCGTGCTCGAGCAAAATGGCCGGATCCGGATCTTCGAGAACGAGCAGCTGAAGGCGACCCCATTCCTCGACATCAACAACCTGATCGCGGCGGGCGGCGAACAGGGTCTGCTCGGCCTCACCTTCCACCCCGACTACGCCCACAACAATTATTTCTACGTCTTCTACACCACCGCCAACGCGAATGTGGTGGCGCGCTACACCGCGAGCTCTACGAATCTCAACGTCGCCGATCCGGCGAGCGCCCAGATCGTGCTGTCGATCCCGGACTTCGCGACCAACCATAACGGCGGCATGATGGAGTTCGGCTCCGACGGATTCCTCTACGTCAGCACCGGCGACGGCGGTGGCGGCGGCGATCCGCATCGCAACGGCCAGGCGACCAGTCGCACGGCGGCTTCGTGCACGGCCTCTCAATGCGAGCCGCTGCTCGGCAAGATCCTGCGCATCGATGTCGATCATCCGGCGAACGGCAAGAACTACGGCATCCCGAGCAGCAATCCGTTCGCCGGTGGGGGCGGCGAGCCCGAGATCTTCGTCTACGGCCTACGCAACCCGTGGCGCTGGTCCTTCGATCGGATGACCGGCGACATGTGGATCGGCGATGTCGGTCAGAACACGACGGAAGAGATCGATTGGCTCCCGGCCGGTCAGCAAGCGGGCAAGAACCTCGGCTGGAGCATGTACGAGGCGAACGGCTGCTACAACTCGCCGAACCAGGGCTACGTCTGCTCGACGACCGGCATCACGCCGCCCGTGCAGGAGCGGCCCGCGGCGAGCGGCTATCACGCGATCATCGGCGGCCAGGTCTACCGCGGCGCTTGTTATCCCGATCTCAAGGGCACGTACTTCTACTCGGACAACTCCAAGGGCGTGCTGTCGAAGATCACGGTGTCGGGATCGACCGTGACGAACACCGACCTCGCGACGACCGTGCCCGGCGGCCCTGCAAGCCTTCACGCCGACTCGCGCGGCGAGCTCTACCTGACGACCTCCTCCAACCCCGGCGGCGTGTACCACCTCGAGGCTGCGCCCTGAAGTCTCGGCGGATCGCGCTCGCGACAGGCCTCACGTACAACGTCCTCGAGTGGGAGCATGCGAGCGACACGACGATCGTGCTCGTTCACGGCTTTCTCGATCTCGCGTATGGCTGGCACGAAGTAGCCGACAAGCTCGCCGCGCAGGCACATGTGATCGCGGTCGACCTGCGCGGCCACGGCGATAGCGATTGGGTCGGGCCCGGTGGCTACTACCACTTTCTGGATTACGTCGCGGATCTCGATCACGTGATCGCGCGGGTCGCGCGCAAGCGCGTCGTCGGCGTCGGACATTCGATGGGCGGCGCTGTCGTCGCGTACTGGGCCGGAACGCGCCCGGACCGGCCCGCCGCGATCGCGCTCCTCGAGGGGTTGGGTCCGCCCGACCAGAGCGAGGCCGAGCTCGGGGGTCGCACCGCGCAATGGATCGAAGCCTGGCGCACCGCGCGTGCGAAGGTCCAACCGATGCCGTCGATCCAGGACGCCGCGAACCGCCTGCGCAAACACGATCCGCTGCTCGGCGAGGATCTCGCGCGAAGGCTCGCGACGGCGGGTACGCGCGCGAGTGAAGGCGGCTTCGTGTGGAAACACGATCCGTTGCACCTGACGATGGGCCCCTACCCGTTTCGCCGCGATGCGGCCGCACAATACTGGCGCCGGATCACCTGCCCCGTGCTCGTGGTCGACGGCGACAAGTCGTTCATGAACTTGCCGGATTCCGAGCGCGCCGCACGCCGCGCCGAGATCCGGACTTGCCGGCACGTCACGCTCGCCGGTGCAGGTCATATGATGCAGCGCCATCAGCCCGCCGCGCTCGCAAAGCTCGTCGCCGATCTGCTGTAGAGCCGATCCTGACGCGATCTCGTTTCGGATCCGGATCTGCTTGGCGGTCCGCCGTTACGACGCGACGATGCCCGGCGGCGCCGTGACGGCACGCATCAGGCGGCTCACCGGGCGACCCTTCCAGTCGAGCGGCACGATCACGCGGAACGTCGAGCCTTTGTTGACCTCCGACTCGAGCTCGACCGCTGCGCCGAGTAAGTCGGTGAGCCGCGCGACCAGCGCGAGCCCGAGGCCGACGCCGCCGTAGCCTTTCTCGTCGGAGCTATCGCCTTGCCGGAACGGTTCGAAGATCCGCTCGCGATCCGCGGCCGCGATTCCGATCCCGCTGTCGGCGACCGCGAGCACGACGGCACCATCGCGTTCGTAAGCGCGCACGGTCACCTTGCCGCCTTCCGGCGTGAACTTGACCGCGTTGCTCACGAGGTTGACGAGCACGTGGGCGAGCCAGCGCTCGTCAGACTGCACGAATGGCAGATCCGGATCGACCACGGCATCGAGCGTCAGGCGCTTCGTGCCAACCATCCAGGTCACCGACGCGGTCACGCGCTCGACGAGCGGCGCGATGTCGACCGACGTTGGCCGCGCCTCGATTCGATTCGCCTCGGCGCGCGACAAGTTGAGCACATCGTCGACGAGTCCGAGCAGCGACTGCGCGCTGCGCTTGATCGAGGCGCACGCTTCCTTCTGCTTGTCGGTCACCGGTCCGTAGACGCCCGCCGCGATCACATCCGAGAGTCCTTGGACACCATGGATCGGCGTCCGCAGCTCGTGCGTCATCGACGCTACGAACTGACTGCGCTGCGTGTTCGCCTGGATCAGCTGCGCGGTCCGCGCCTCGAGATCGCTCTCTTTCTTGCGGAGCACTCGCAAGGTCGCCGCCGAGAACCACGCCGGGACCCCAACGACGAGCGCGCAGTACGCGATCGCAGTCGCCGCAAACCCGGGCGTCGGGACGTGCCCGGGATCTCCCGGTACCGGCGTCGGCGGCAGCACACCGATCGTCATCAAGATCGTCATCGCCGCGAACAGCACGAGGACGAGCGCGGCCATCAGGATCGTCACGCCGAGGTTCGACAGCAGCGAGAGCACCGCGATGATGATCACGTAGGTCGCGACGAGCGGGCTGTTCGGGCCGCCGGTGAAATAGATCGCCGCGGTCAGCAAGAACACGTCGGAGATCGTGTTCAGCGCCTGCGTCGGAATCACGAAGCGGTCGCGCGCGAGCCCGAGCCACGCGAGCGAGTTCGTCAGCACCTTCGTCGAGACCAGGCCGATATACGCCCACCGCCACGGCGTCAGATCGAACGCCGCCGCGCCCGCCGCGAGCACGCCGAAGCCGATCGCGATCGCGAACCCGGTCCAGATCCCGAACCACAGCTTCGGCCGATTCGCGGGCGCCGACATCTCGGTCACGAACGACGCGAGGGAAAATTTGGAGACGCCGCTCACACTTCGCCGAGGAGCTGGCGCACCTGAGACAGGAGCTCCACGAGGTCGAACGGCTTGGTCAGGTAGCCATCGGCGAGCGCGCCGAGCTGGAACGTCCGCGAGGATTGATCCGGCTCGTTGTACACGGCGCTCATCAGGAGGACCGGGGTGTTCGACCTGCGGCCTTTGATCTCGCGCACGAGCTCGAACCCGTTCTTGCGCGGCAGCTGCACGTCGACGAGGCACAGGTCAGGTGCGTCGCTCTCGAACCGCGCGATTCCCTCGGGCCCCGTCGACGCCGCCACGGTCTCATAGCCGTTGGCCGCCAGGAAATCCAACAGGATCGTCTGGTTCACGGGGTCATCCTCGACGACGAGGATCTTCTTCACGGCACGAGCGTAGCACTAATCAAAGCGGTTCGACGGCACCGGCCCACCCGCCCACAATCGCGACCGCACGCCGGGAGACAACGGCCATCCGCGCTCGACAAGCGCGGCAAAGCGCGCGGGCTCATCGGCAGCGAGGTCTTCGGGAGGCAACGCCTCGCTCGCCAAGAGCTGCTCGGCAATCGCGACCGCCGGCCGCGGATCCGCCGCCGCAGATGCTACCTCGTACGTTTGCGGATCGACCGTCGCGGACGCCGCCCACGGCGGGACGAGGCTCTGATAGAGGAGCGTCGTGACATCGGGTGCGATCGGAGAATCGGCGGTCCACGGACTCGCGTGTGCGAACAAGATCTGATCGGGCCTGCGCTGGATCAAGCGCGTGAGCTCGCTCGCCGGCAGATCGGCGAGATCGTAGAGCACGACGAGCCCGGGCGCTGGAACTCCCACGGCCGGCCACTCCGCGAGCGGTACGCCGATCAGGGCAGCTGCCGCGCGCGCGACGATCTCGTGATCGCGTCCTGGCGGCGCGTACACGCAGGGGATGTCGCGACCGCGAACCAGCGCCGCGAGCCGTTCGAGCCCGGCGGCGATCCGCGGCAAGGAATCCTCGAGCCACGCGTAGCGGCCGTGCATCGGCTCGTCGAAGCCGTACGGCGACTGATGCAGCAACAGCCCGCCGGTCAGCACGTAGTGCCAACCGCGCAGATCGTGCGAATCGAGCGGGGTGACACCGGCGACCCGATCCGCGCGCTCGACGATGGCGTCGATCGTGCCTCGCATCGCATCGGTCTCCGGCGAGTCCGCGATCAGGGTGGCGCGTGCTTCGCGCGTGATCTCGAGTCGACCCGCCATCGCCGCGTTAAACGCGTAGAGGTACTGGCACAAAAAGCTTCGCGCGCGGAGTGCAGCGTGATCCTCGAGAATCGCGAACGCATCGCGATACGCGAGCGCACTCTCGAGCGCGGACACCAGCTCGCAGACGACCTCTTCGCTATCGCCGACAAGCCCGAGGCAACGCCACAGGATGCTCGCGGCGATCGCGGGCGCGCCCGCGTCGATCAGCGCGTAGCCGAGCTCGTACAATCGATCAGGGCTATCTGGATCGCGATGCGCATTGCTCGCGATGTCCGCGAGCGCAGGCGCGCTACGCCGTGCAGCCAGCTCGGCGAGGAAGCCGAGCCAGCTCGGAAATTCGGCGGCGCCGAGATCCTTGCCCCGTGGCCACGCGAGTCTCGATCGCAGGTGACGAAACGCGGCTTGATCGTCACCGCTTGCGATCAGCGCCGCGACCGCCGTGACGTCGTCGCCGTCCATGGATCACGAGAGCTTCGCGAGGTTCACCGAAACGTCCCACAGCTGTCCGCGCGTCGGTACGTCGCGTGCCGTCGAGGCCGGCTGCGCAGCCACGCCGTCGGAGAAATAGCTCCCGGTCGGATGATCGACGGACTCCGCGCCCGCGAGCATCACCGAGGTCTTCGCACCTGCATCGGGCGCGAGGCCTTGAACCGGCCCGAAGCCTTGGCGCAGCAGCTTCGTGTTGACGACGCCTGGATGCAGGCTGTACGCGACGACTTGCTTCGGATCAAGGCGTTCTCCGAGCGTGATCGCATGCATCACGTTCGCGAGCTTCGACTGCGCATACGCGGCATAGCTCGTCCACGCGCTCGACAGCGACAGATCGTCGAAATGAATTCGCCCTCGCGTGTGCGCGACCGAGGCGACGCAGATCACGCGCGACGGCGGGCCACCCGCGGCGCTCTCGATCAGCCGAGGCATCAGCAGCTCGGTCAGCGCGAACGCACCGAGATAGTTCACCGCGAACGTCGCCTCGACGCCATCCTCGGTCATCGCACGCTCGGCCGCGAAGATCCCGGCGTTGTTGACGAGCACGTGAAGCTTCGGCGCGAGCTTCAGGAGGTGCTCGACACCGCGCCGCACACCCGCGACGGTACCGAGGTCGAACGAGACCGCCTCGAAATCCGCGCCCGGCAGCTCGTCGCGCAGCGCGGCTACTGCCGCATCGACCTTCGCCTTGCTGCGGCCGTGCACGATGACCTTCATGCCACCGGCTGCGAGCTGACGCGCCGTCTGGCGGCCGATGCCGTCGGTGGAGCCGGTGACGAGGACGACGCGCTGACTCATGCCTGCACTCTACGGCGACACACGGCGCGCACGCAACGCGCGAACCATCGCAGGCGGCACCCGAGGCGAACGCGGCTCGGCCGCAAATGTTCGCGCGGCCGACACCGGCGTGACACCTGTCCATGCGGCGAGCTTGGCGAGCGCGGCTGTCTTGTCGGCGGTGGCGAGCTTGCCGATCCGCGAACCGTGCGTGCCTTGCGGCTGGATCAGGCGCAACGAGTCCGTCGCACTGCCGAGCTCGAACTTGCCGCCGGTCCACGGATCCCACTGGCCGTAGATGAACAGCAGTCGGTCGCCGTGCTGCTGCACGAAGTCATCGATGTCGTGCATCGCCACGCCCATGTCGTACGCCGGCTGCGCGGTCGGCAGCGATGCCAGATAGTCGGCGTCGGTGTAGATCAGATACGGGCGCAGATACGCCGCGCCACCGTCGGGATAGCCGAGCTGATCGTAGGCCTGGTAGTAGTACGCGTCGAATTGCCCCACTTGCGCGTCGTCGTTGTCGCTGACCGGCGAGATCTGATCGAGGAACCCCCACATCGCGTCGTCGCTCGCGCCCACGCCCGGAACGGCGTTGCACATGCCGATGCCGAAGTATTGCCAGAACGCCCACTCGACGCTGTCGATCGCTGATTCGACGGCGGGCCCGATCGCGATCCGCGTGTACTGCAGCGCTTGGGCCTGCGCTTGCGCTTGTGCGCGACCCTCGATCACGGTGCGGCGGTGCGCGAGCATTTCGGTCGCGGCGTCGCGGACCGCCTGGCGGCACGCGGCCGTCCCGACCGTATCGATGAATGCGGGATACCGCGTATCCGGCGCGGCGAACGAGATCGGCGCGACGTACGGGACGGTGCCATCGACATCGTCGGGATAAAACCGCCGGTAGAAGATCGCGGTCATCCCGCCTTTCGAGCCGCCGGTCGACAGCGCCTTGCCCGTATAGATCGTGCGCAGCGCCGTCACGATCGCGTGCTCGTCGGCGGCCATCTGCTTGATCGTCAGCTTGGTCCAGTCCGCGGGCGCGGGCCGCGACCCGGCGAAGAACCGGTGCTCGATCGAGATCTGATTCGCGGACAGGAGCTGCGTCAGCTCGACGGTGCGGTCGAGGTAGTAGTCCCAATATCCCGAGGTGTGGACGATCAGCGGGCTCGTCTCGTCTTTGTGGAGCAGCGAGACCTCCTGCAAGAACGTCGCGCTGTGCGGATCCTCGTGGTCGACCGGCTGGGTGAAGTGGAGGACGACATAGTGGTAGCCGGCGGCCTGGGTCGGCTGCTCGGCTGCGTCATGGACGTTCGGCAGCGCTCTGAGCCTACCGAGTAGGTCCATGGCACCCGGACCTGCGTCCGGCGTGGCTACCGCGTTGTCGCCGCAGCCGGTGAGGGCCAGGACGCAGCCGAGGACAAGGGCGAGGTACTGCGTACCCCTGCCGGTATTCCGATGCATCACCGGTGCGAGCTTGCCATGACGAGGATCTCCGAGGTAGGCATTCGTTCCCATGGCCCTTTCCGTCGGTATCGTCGGCCTGCCCAACGTGGGCAAGAGCACGGTCTTTAATGCGCTCACCGCAGGCAAGGCGGAGGCTGCGAATTATCCGTTCTGCACGATCGATCCGAACGTCGGCATCGTGCCGGTTCCGGATGCCCGGCTGAAGCGGATCGAGGCTCACATCAAGACCCAGAAGGTGATCCCCGCGATCGTCGAGATCGTCGACATCGCAGGCCTCGTCAAAGGCGCATCGCAAGGTGAAGGCCTCGGCAACAAGTTCCTCGCGAACATCCGCGAGACGAACGCGATCTTGATGATGGTTCGGTGCTTCGACGATCCGAATGTCATCCACGTCGCCGGCTCGGTCGATCCGATGCGCGACATCGACATCATCGAGCTCGAGCTCGCGTTGTCCGATGTCGAGACCGCGGAGAAGCGGCTCAAGAAAGCGCAAGGCCTCGCGAAGACCGGCGGCAAGGAGGCCAAGGCGGAGGCTGCGATGGTCGAGCGCGTCTACGCCCACCTCTCCGACGGCAAGGCGGCGCGCACGCTCCAGATGTCCGACGACGAGCGCAAGATGATCGCGACGTGGGGCCTGATGACGGCCAAGCCCGTCCTTTATTGCTGCAACGTCGGCGAGGGCGATCTCCCGAAGGGCAACACCTGGAGCGACGCCGTCCGTGCGCGCGCCGCGAAAGAAGGTGCCGGCGTCGTCGTGTTGTGCGGCAAGGTCGAAGCCGAGCTCGCGGAGCTGTCCGAGAACGACCGCGGCGAGCTCCTCGCTTCGTACGGACTGACGGAGCCGGCGCTCGCCTCGCTCGCACGCGAGTGCTATCGCCTGCTCGGCCTGCAGTCGTACTTCACCGCCGGTGAGAAGGAAATCCGCGCGTGGACGATCCGCAAGGGCGCGATGGGGCCCGAGGCCGCCGGGGTGATTCACACCGATTTCGAGAAGGGCTTCATTCGCGCGCAGGTCTACTCGCTCGCTGATCTCGATGCGCACGGCAGCGAGGCGGGCATCAAGGCCGCCGGCAAGCTCCGCATGGAGGGCAAAGAGTACGTCGTCCAGGACGGCGACATCATGCACTTCCTGTTCAACGTCTAGCGCCGTTCGCACAGCTTCGAGTCTGCAAACATGTTCGCCGGACTCGTGATGGTCACTCTCGCTGCCGCGTCGTGGGGCACGTGGAGCCTGTTCGTGCGGCCGACGCAGCTGCCGTCGAGCGTGACGAGCCCGATCATCTTCGCGGTGATGGGGCTCGTCGCCTTTCCGCTCTCGCTGCGCGAGCCGAAACCGCGCTGGGATCGCGCGACGGTGCTCCTACTCCTCGCGAACACGCTCACCGATGGGCTCAACGTCATCACGTTCTTCGCGGCGATGCAGTACACGACCGTCGCGATCGCGGTGATCACGCATTACGCGGCACCGATCCTGATCGCCGTCGCCGCACCTCGGATCGACGGCACGGCGACACGTGGCGCCAGGCCCGCCGCGGTCGTCGCGATGATCGGCCTCGCGATCGTGCTCGAGCCATGGCGTGCACCCGCCGACGGCGTGCTCGTCGGGGCGGCGCTCGGCCTCGCGTCTGCCGTTTGCTACGCCGCCAACGTGTTCGTGGTGCGCCGGTTGGCCGCGCGGATCGGGCCTGCGCGCGCGATGTCGTACCATTCGCTGCTTGCAGCCCTCGCGATGATCCCGCTTGGGGTGAGCGGTTTTGCCACGGTGACTGCAAGCGATCTCGCATTGGTGTCCGCCGGCGCGGCGACGATTGGCGCCATCTCGGGCGTCATGTTTGTCACGGGTCTCGCGCGGATCGGCAGCGCGCGGGCGGCTCTCCTGACGTTCGCGGAGCCCCTCGTCGCCGTCTTGGTAGGTGTGCTCGCATGGCACGAATCGATCCACCCGTTCGCTGCGTTAGGCGGAGGGTTGGTGGTCGCTGCCGGAGTCCACGTCGCACGTCAGGCGCGCTAGCATCTAGCCATCATGCTTCCGCGCGTCACGATTGCGATGCCCGCTTACAACGAAGAGAACTATATCGCAGCCTGCATCGAGAGCGTGCAGGCGCAAGACTACCCGAGAGAGCTGATCGAGATCTTGGTCGCCGACGGTCGTTCGACGGATCGCACGCGAGCGATCCTCGCGAAGCTGTCCGCGGAAGACCCGCGGATTCAGACGATCGACAATCCCGAGCGCCTGCAAGCCGCCGGACTCGGCCTGCTCGTCAAAGCGGCGCAAGGCGACATCATCGTGCGCATGGACGTGCATTGCGAGTACGCACCCGACTACGTCCGCAAGTGCGTCGAGACGCTCGAGCGAACCGGCGCGGACAACGTCGGCGGAGCGCAGCGCGCGAAGGCAAAGACGTTCTTTCAACGCGCGTTATGTGCCGCGCTCGACAGCCCGCTCGGCGTCGGTGGCGCGAAGTATCGCTCGGCGGACTCCGAAGGCTTCGTCGATACCGTGTTCCTCGGTGCGTTCCGCCGCAGAGTCTTCGAGACCGTCGGCATGTGGGATCCGAGAGCGATCACGAACGAGGACAGCGAGCTCAACCAACGGATTCTCGAAGGCGGCGGCCAGATCTATCTGTCGCGTGACATCATCGTGCACTACTTCCCGCGCGATTCGCTGAAGTCTCTCGCGAAGCAGTACTACAAGTACGGTCGCGGCCGAGCACGCACCCTGATCAAGCTCGGCTCGTTCCCGACGCTGCGGCCGGCGCTGCCTTTCATCATGGTCAGCGCGGGCGCGGTGATGGTGCTCGTTCCGCCGCTGTGGCCGGTGGCCGCGGCCGCTGCCGCAACCTACGCGCTCGCGACCGGTGGCGAGGCCATCCGCGTCGGGCGCAAGGTCGGCGCGAAGGCGATTCCGATCGTGTGGAGCATCTTCCCCGCGATCCACGCCGCTCACGGCGCTGGGTTCGCCGCCGGCCTCTGGCAGTACCTGCGGACGCCGGACTGGCCCGCGGAACCCGAGCGAATTCCCGCGAAGAAGGTCCAGCTCCGCGCGATCTAGCGCCGGACCCGGCGACGAATTGTCAGTCCGGTAAGTGCGCGCGGCCTTCTTCGATCGCGATCAGGTGGCGCTGCGCCGCGAGTCGTACGCCTTCGGCAACGCGATCGCTGACCTTGTCGGTGAGCCGCGCGAACCCGAGGAGCCGTGCGCTATCGCGGACGAGCTCGGTTGCCGAGACATCGTGCGTGCGTTCGACGACGATGCGCACCGCGGAGGCGACCTCGGCCAGTGGAACCTCGGCGATATCGCGCCGTGCTTCGGCGCCCGAGCCCGCCACGCGAACGGCGGGAACACTCGCCGGATCTTGATCGATCCGCCACACGACGCCCGGCTCGTCGCCGAGCTTGCCGCGGCCTTCGAGCACGACGAGCATCTGTTCGAGCACGCGTTCGGTGACGCGGCCGACACCGAAGTACGCACCGACGCGTCGCGCGAGGAGATCGATGTGCATCGGCGCTTCTGCGGCCAGCACCGACTCGACGATCTTCCCGAGCTCGGCAAGGTGGCGCGCCGCGAACATGTCGTCGGGTGCGCGTCGGCCGGCGGGAATCAGCGCAGCGGTATAAGGCCCGATCGGGATCGAGCCTCGCTTGATCCGCACTCTCACGGTCGCATCTCCGAGCTGGACAGCCGGACCCGATCCCGAGGCGAGATCGACGGCGGCGGCGCTCGGTGCAACGATCGGCGACGAGCCGGTCGCAAGCTCTGGGCGTGATGCTGGTGCCGTAACGCCGAGCGGCGTCGAGGTCGCGCGCGCGAAGCGGGTCGGTCGCGAAGCCGTGGCGGGCGCGCGCTTGCGGCGACTCGCTGCGATCGCGGCGACGATCGCGCCGTGCGCACGTTGAATCTCGCGCTCGGCATCGAACCACCAATCGAGTGCCCAGATCCGGTGCATGCGCCAGCCGAGCTCGCCGAGCCGCTGCGCGCGCAGGCGATCTCGATCGCGCGCGACCGGACTATTCGCGTACGTCGTGCCGTCATGCTCGATCGCGAGCACGTAGCGATCTGGATCGTTCGGATCGACGACCGCGAGATCGATCGTGAAGGGGCCGCAGCCGACCTGGTGCCGCACGATCCATCCGCGATCGGATAGCGCGCGCGCGATCGCCGCCGTGATCGACGTAGCCGGTGCCGTCGCTTCCGACGAGCGCCCTGCCCCACCGCCGACTTTGGCGAACGACAGCAGCGCGATCAGCTCGTGCGCGGCTTCCGGCGCCGCCTCCGGCCCGACGCTCGAGAACGTGATCATCTGATCGCGTGCGCGCGTGATCGCGACCCCGAGCCAGCGTTCGGCGCCGGTCAACGCCAGCGCGGATGCGCCGCCGCCGATCGACAGCAGCACGACATCGCGCTCCTCGCCTTGCATGCGATCCGGCGTACCGATCAGGAGTGGCTCGTGCGCTTGCTCGATCAGCGCGTCGAATTCGGGATCGGCGGCGCGCGCTTCGTCGAGGGTGTCCTCGATCAAGACTCGCTGTGCACGCGACAGCGCGACCACCGCGAGCGAACGCGTGCGTTGCGCGGGATCGTGCAGCCTGGCCGCGAGCTCCGCGACGATCGCCTCGGCCTCGGCGCGCGCGCTGTCGACGAGGCGCAGCGAGACACCGAGATCCGGCGAGTGATGCGCGGCCGGCAACAGTTGCAGTCGATCGCCGTAGTAGCGGCGATTTGCGAACGCGAACAGATCTTCGTGACGGCTGCGGTAATGTGCCGCGAGCGAGAGCTGCGGCAGGCGCGCCGCGAGGGCGTCGTCGAGCAGGCTCGTCTCGCCGTGGGCGGGAGGGAGCTGATGCGCATCGCCGACGACGACCATCGCCCGCGCACGCATGATGGCGCCGAGCGCGCGTCCCGTTGGCAGACGTGAAGCCTCGTCGAACACGACGACATCGAACATCGGCAGCGCGGGATCGAGATGCCGGGCGACCGCGTGCGGCGTCGCGAGCACACATGGTGCAAGCTTCGGCAAGAGCGTCGGAAGCTCGGCGAGGACCGAGCGCAGCGAGCGACGCGTCTGCGACTTCGCTTCGGTCAGGAGTCGCGCGAGCTCGCCCGTCTCGTCTTGCTTGGCGGCGCGCGGAACGCGTTCGCCGAGCTTGGCGAGCGCTCGCGACCGCGCGAACGCGAGCGATCCGCGATCGAGATCGGCGTACGCGGTGACAAACGTGTGATGCGCCGCGCCGCTAAACCGCGCGAGCGCGGGGATGCACGACAGCTCCGCATCCACCCACGACAACAGCGTTGCGCGCTCCCAGGCAGCCGCGAGCTCCGCGGCGCCGAGATCACCGCGATCGATCGCGGTCACCGTCGGCCCGACACCGGCGACGATCGCTTCGCGTCGTGCGAGGTGATAACGCGTCCAATCACCAAGGAGGCCCATCGACTGGCGCAGGGCTTCGATCTGACTGCGCAGCGATCCGAGGTGGTCGGGACCAACGCCGAGCTTGTCCTCGCTGATACCCGTTGCCGCCGCGAGCTCGGCGATCGCCGGCTGCCAGCGAGCGACTGCATCGGCGAGTCGCGCGAAGGCTCCGAGCTCCGCCTCGCCACCTACACGCAAGATCGTCGGATAGCTCGTGCTCGCAGCGCGCTCCGAGCACGCGGCGACTTGCGCGACGAGCGCACGCCATGCGATCTGCCGGCCATGCTCGCCACCGGTGAGCGCGATGCCGTCGAAGGCCCTGCGGAGATCGAGCCCCCAGGCGACCGCGGCTTCGATCCTCGTCAGATCGAGCGCGAGCGGATCGCCGCCGAGCTCGCCGAACCAGCGCTTCGCGGGCTCTGCCGCCGCGATCAGCGCTGCGCGACACGCGCGCTCGGCGATCACCGCCTCGAGCGCCGTGATCATCGCGCCGTCGGTCTCGAGCTGCGCCGGCACTGCCACCGCCCGGACCTCGGTTCGCACCGCTCGCAAGGCGACATAACGCAGCGGGCCCATGCTGTCGGTCCACCGCTTGAGCTGAGACCATTGCGCCGCCGCATCGAGCGTGTCGACCGCATCGGTGAATCGATCATCGACTTCTTCGGCGAGCGCACGATGACGCGTCGCGACCGCGAGGAACGAGGCCGGATCCCGTGGCACTTCCACGGTACCGCCGCCGCGCGCGCGGATCAGCGCGACGCGCTCGCTGACATCTTCCATCCGTCCCGAGCGCATGTTCGTGAGGAGCTCGACGCCCGGCCTCGGTGAAGCCGACGCGAGCTCCGCGAGTGCGCCGAGCGATCGGACTTGTTCGGGCGTCTTCGCGACGATGCCGGGAACCAGCGCAGCGACTTCGCCGATCGCCGCCGCGAGTGTGTCCGCGGCCCGGGTTACTTGATCGAGCGCTTCGCTCGCGCGGGTCGCTGCGTCTGCGGGCCAAGCCGGCAGCGCCGAGATCCGCCACGGATGATTCGCGACGGGCTCGACCGCTTGGGCCGCCCGTGCGAGCGCTACCGCCGCCTGCTTGCGTCGTTCGAACGTCGCGCGATCGAGTGCGGGCGCATCGGTCTCCGCGAGCGCGGCGCGCGGCGCGGTGCGCAGATCGACGAGCCGGCCGATCACTTCGTGAATCGAGAGCCCGAGCGGTCCGACGTTGTGCAGCGCTCCGACGTAGCCGTCGAGCGCTGTGCGCAGCTCTGCGACGCGCGCGTCGTTTGTCGTCGGTCCGCGGATCGCGCGATACGATCGTTCGAGCACGCGCGAGAGCGCCGCGAGCACGCGGCTGCGTTCGCCGTGGTTGGCCGCCGCACTGTCGTAGATCGGGAGGCAGAACTCGCCGAGCCCGACGCTCGCGA
>JAQBQF010000288.1 GCA_028287115.1 Myxococcales bacterium | reverse complement strand
TCATTCGAAGGACAGCCGCTACATCGGAGGTCGAGACTGTCGCGAGCCCGAGCGAACGCAGTCGAGCGAATGCCGCGTTCGCGTTCAAGCCAGCGCCTCGATCCGACCGATGACCTCGAGCTGCATCGCCTCCCAGGCATCCCGAGACGAGTACACATCCGCGTGGTCCGGATCGAGATACGCAACGACAAGCGCGAGATAGCGCTCGTAGCTGAGATCTGCGGCGTTCTTCGCAGCCGCTGCGATCAACTTCGACTTGTCGTCATCGAGCTTCTTCGGCGCGTCTCGGCGCGCGAATAGCACATGAAGATCGAACACATCGCGTGGCTGCGTTTCATCACGCCCCGCCAACGCCTGGATCTTCTGAAGAATTGCGTCGGCGCACGTGTAGTGAGTCGCGATGAAGGTGGGGAGGTCATAAGCATTCGCGATCAGCGCGGCGATCGGTTCCGATTTGGCGCGATCGACCGCATCGCGCCGCGAAAATTCAATGTTCGTTCGTTCTTCGACACTGCCGGTCGCGATCGCGAGCTTCCAACGCTGAACCGTCTCGGTCTGTTTCGGTTTCGAGACCTCTCGAATCGAGACACCTCGGCTCTTCAGCGGGGAGATCAGGGCGGGAGACTGCAGCAGCCGATCAATCCGATTCTCGAGGGTCGCTTTCGCCATCGTCGTGACGTCGAGATCGAGATCCTCCGAGAACCGCACGCTGTGAAAGAAGAACCGCAAGTTGATGCCGCCCTTGATCGCGATCAGTCGTTTGTCGGGCAGCCCGGAGAACAGTGCGCGCACGAAGATCATGTGGAACAGCTCCACGATCTGTCGCGTGCTCAGCGTTTCAGGCATCGATTAATAAATACCATTTATTAACGGATGTGTGAATATTCGGTATTTGCTGGTTCAGGGTGGGGGCACGATCACGGCGCTGCCGTGGTGCTCGCCGCCGCGATCGCGATCCTGCTTGAGCGAGCCCGTCTGTGACGACCACATGAAATAACCGAGCACCGCGAGACCGAGCACTGCGACGATCATCAGAGCGCCGAAAGGTACGCGGTCGCCAAAGGTCCGGCGTGCGAAGAACCGGCCTGCGGAGCGCTTGTGGATCGTCGCGGTGACGTCCTGCGCGAACGACTCGGGCGCACGCGCCTTGCGCATGCCCGAGAGAAATTTACGGGTCTCGAGCATCTCTTCGTGCGCGCGCTTCCACTGCGCTTCGTCTGCGATCTTGTTGGCGACCTCGTCGCGCTCGGCGCCGGCGAGCAGGCCATCGAGGTAGTCCGAGACCTTGGCGATGATCGCTTCGTCGATTTCGGCCGGATCACTCATAGGCTTCCTGTCGTGACGGTAGCTCACACATGGTGCTGGAGCTTCTTGCGCAGCTGCAGGCGCGCGCGGTGCAGGCGGGACTTCACGGTGCCGTCGGGCAGCCCGGTGATCTCGCAGATCTCTTCGATCGAGAGATCCTCGACATCGCGGAGGATCACCACGATTCGATGATCGTCAGGCAGATCGTCGATCGCCGCTTGCATCAGCTTTTCCATCTGCGCGCTCTCGAGTGCTTGGTCGGGAGCGGACGGGGGCGGGGCGCCGATCTGGCCATTTGCCCCGTTGGAGCTCTCGTCGAGCTCGTCGTGGTCTCGGTTGTACCGGCGCGCCAGATACTTGATCCGGTTTTTGCAGGTGTTGACGGTCACCCGGTACAGCCACGTCGAGAACTTGGACTCTTCCCTAAATGTTTCGATCGTCTTGAAGACCGTGATGAAGACTTCTTGGGCGACATCCTCGGCCTCGGCGCGATTGCCAAGCATCCGAAATGTGATGTTGAAGACCCGATCTCGCTCGATGTCGAGCAGCTCTCGGAAGGCCCGCTCGTCGCGGTCGCGGAGCCGCCTCAGCAGCGAACGCTCGAGGTCAGACATGAGGCCCGAAGAGCATACTAGTCCCCCGGATCCGACACCTTATGCACCATCCCGGTTTCCACCGAAGGCGAAGCCGGACGGTTTTATCCCGACCGGTAGGCCGAAGGTGGAGCCACCCCGACCGGCAGGCGAAGGTCGAGCCGGCGGGTTTACCCGGACCGGCGAGGTGGACGCTTTCCCGGTTGTCTTTGGCTTCAAAACCGCTGTAGCTTTGGATTGCCACGGTTCGTCGGTTTGCTGGTTTGCCGTTTGCGTCACTTGCTACGGGTCGGCCAAATAGATCGGTGCTCAGTGGGACACAGTTCCAGAAACCCGCTTCCGAGCACTGAAGGCCCCTTGTGGGGCGGGTGTAGCTACTCAAGGGCCGGTTCGAGCATGCGATGAACACTCGTCTCTACGTTGGAAACCTCTCGTTCAATACGACCGCTGATGGTGTCCGGGCAGCCTTTACGGGCTTTGGCACGGTCAGCGACGTCCACCTCGTAACGGATCGCGAAACAGGCCGCTCGCGCGGCTTCGCGTTCGTCACGATGGGCACCCCCGAAGAAGCCGCAAAGGCGATCGAGGGCATGGACGGCAAGACCCTCGACGGTCGCCCACTCCGCGTCAATGAAGCCGAGCAGCGCCAGCCGCGCGCCGGTGGCGGTGGCGGTGGTGGTTACGGCGGCGGTGGTGGCGGCGGCTATCGCGGCGGTGGCGGCGGCGGCGGTGATCGCGGCGGCGGCGGCGGCTACGGCGGCGGTGGTGGCGGTGACTACGGCGGCGGCGGTGGCGGCGAGGATCGCGGCGGTGGCCGTGGTGGTCGTGGTCGCGGCGGTGGTCGCGGCGGCGATCGCTGGTAGGTCGCTAGCCCCGGCGCGTTAGCGCGCCGATACGGTATTGGAACGAATCGGCTCGCCGTGACCGTCGAGCCACTTCGGTGACGGATCTCGCGTTCTGCGGATCCGAAACGGCGTTCCGTGCTCGCCCTCGACCGAGGTCCAGCCCGGAGGCGCGGCGGGCGTGACCATCCGATCGAGGTATCAGAGAAACCCGATTGGTCGGCGCTTTGCACTCGACTCCACCATGTGGCTCGTCGTTCAGCGGATGTTCGCGGCGCTCGGTCGTAGATTGCGGCGGTTCTCTAAGGGTCGATCGGAGCGAGGGCCGGGGCAGCCTGGCGCGGGCCGAAAAACCTCATACTCGCGATGAAGATCGTCTCGCTCGGACCCGACATCGCTCTGCGGCCGGTGATATCGACCGCGAACTTCATGCTGGCGAGGCCAAGGCCGCCGGATAGATAGGTCGCGGCGAGACCGTTGTCGTGCAACAGGCCGATGCGGATCGGGTAGCCGTTCTGGCCGCTCGAGCTGCGCAAGAACAGCTCGGCGCCACCGCCGTAGCGGGCGGTCTGATCGGTGCCGCTCAGGCGCCAGCGGGCGTCGAAGCTGAGCGCCAGCATCGGCGAAGGCCGCGCGAGCATGCCGCCGCCGAAGGCTCGCGGAAACTGCGCCGAGTCCGCGCCCCACAAGTTGTAACCAGCGACGCCGATGTTGACCAGGTCGGTCAACCGGACCGTCGCGCCGATATCCCAGTTGAAGCCGCTCGTGCTCGGCTCGGTCATCAAGTCCGACGACGTGTGGAAGTACTTGAGCGAGGCGCCGAGCAGGATGTGGGGCGTCGCGGAGTAGCCGAGAGACGTGCCGCCGATATGCGTCTGGCGGTGGATGCTCATGCCGGCGCCGAGATTGGGGTTCGCACCGGCGTAGCTGTAGAAGAAGCAGCCGGGCATCGTCGCGGTCGAATCGCACGCCGAGACTCCGAGCAACGAGGCTTGGTCCGAGACGCGATAGCCGTAGCCGCCTTCGAAGACGAGCTCGCGGTTGAGCGGCAGGCCCGCGGGATTGAGGCCGATCGCGGAAGCTCCGGTCGCGCCGCCTCTCATCGCTTCACCGACGGCAATTTCTCGCGGACCGAGCATGTCTTCCAGCGCGTCGCCATCCGCGTGCGCACTTCCCAGCATCGCCGTGGCAAGGAGGATGGAGGCGGACAAGAGGCGCATCCCCGAGTGTTGTCGCGGTTCGGCGATCTGCGCAAGAAACCGTTGCACGGCTGCCAAATCGGCGCGTGGCATAGCCACTGCACGACCCGTTGGCATGAAGGACACCATCGACGCCCTAGAATTGCTGACGCAGCAACACGACGAGCTTGAAGACCTGATCGAACGGATCGAAGAAACCGACGATCCCGACGAGAAGACCGAGCTCTTCACCAAGCTCGCCGATAATCTGGCGGCGCACGCCACGATCGAGGAGAAGCTGTTCTACCCGAGCGTGAGGAGCGACCGGACCGAAGAGATGCTGCTCGAGGCAACCGAAGAGCACCTCGCGATGAAGCGGGTGCTCGCGGACATGCTCGAGCTCGATCCGGAGGACGAGCACTTCGATGCGAAGCTCAAGGTGCTGAGGGACGAGGTGCATCACCACGCTCGCGAAGAGGAAGAAGCGAAGCTGTTTCCGATCGTGCGCAAGAGCATGAGCGAAGACGAGCTCGCCGGTCTGGGCAACGAGCTCATGGCAATGTTCGAGCAGGTGATCGAGCGCGAGCCGCGCATGCAGGTGCCGGCCGAGACCGCGGAAGCCGCGCCGCTGTAATCGGGCAACAGGCGACGAGTGTCATTTCGAGCGTGCCCGCACACCTCGCGAGCGGAGTGGGTCACTCATGCATGGCGGATGACGGAAGTCGACAGCATCCCCAGCTCGGGCGGGTTGACAGCGAGCCTGTGGTGCGCCGACCGCGGGCACATCGCGTGCACGGCAAGCCGCGATCACCATGGAAGATCTACACACCATCCGGAGCCGCTTCATAGGCGTCAACGTTCCGAGGCCCGAACGGATCGCGAGCGCGCTGATCGGCGCAGCGTTCGCGACGCTCGGCCTTCGTTACAAGTCGTTCCTGCTGGCGAGTCTTGGTAGCGCTTTCGTCGTCCGCGGGATCACGGGCCGTTGTCCGGTCTATCGGATGCGCTCGGTTCGCAAAGGGCTGGAGGTGCGCCGCTCGGTGACGATCCAAGGCTCGCGGCAGGAGATCTACGATCTGTGGCGCGACCTGCGGAACCTCCCGCGCTTCATGAAACACGTGAAGAGCGTCGAGATCGAAGGCGACATCTCGCACTGGCACATCAAGGAAGGCCCGCTCGAGCTCAAGTGGCGCGCCGAGATCGTCGAGGATTCGCCCGGTCGGCGGCTCCGCTGGCGGTCTCTCCCCGGCGGCGATCTCGTTCACGAGGGTGTGATCGATCTGCGCGACGCTCCAGCCGGGCGCGGCACGATCGTCGAGGTCAAGATGCTCTACAAGCCGCCGGGCGGGCTGATCGTCGCCGGTCTGTTCAACGGCATCCTGCGCCGGCTGCCCGGGCTGCAGATGACGGAGGAGCTCGCGCGCCTGCGCCAGCTCGTCGAGACGGGCGAGATCGCGACCGGCGCGCGCAATCCCGGCGAGCTCGATGCGACCGAACAGCCGAAGTTGCCGATGACCGAAGGCCTCGCGCAGGGCAGGCCGGCAGCCGCGGGGGTGTCGCCGTGAAGGCTGCGGTCTGGCGCGGCAGGCAAGACGTCCGCATCGAGAACGTGCCGGATCCCGCGCTCGTCAATCCACACGACGCGATCGTCCGCGTCGCGCTCACCGCGATCTGCGGATCCGACTTGCACCTCTACAACGGCTTTGTCCCGGGCATGCGGTCTGGCGACGTCCTCGGCCACGAGCTGATGGGCGAGGTGATCTCCGTCGGGAGAGCGTGCGAGCGGGTCAAGGTTGGCGATCGCGTCGTCGTGATGTGCGGCATCTCGTGCGGTCGCTGCTGGTTCTGCAAGAAAGAGCTCTACTCGTCGTGCGACAACACGAATCCGGCCGGCAGCCAGATCGCGCTCGAGCTCGCGTACGGTCACGCCGGTGCGGCGCTGTTCGGCTATTCGCACCTCTACGGCGGCTATGCCGGCGGGCAGGCCGAGTACATCCGCGTGCCGTTCGCGGATGTCGGCTGCCTCAAGGTTCCGGCCGAGCTGTCCGATGATCAGGTGCTGTTCCTCGGCGACATCTTTCCCAGCGGCTTCATGGCGGCCGAGAACTGCAACATCGAGCCGGGCGATACGATCGCCGTGTTCGGCTGCGGCCCGGTCGGGCAGTTCGCGATCCGCAGCGCGCAATTGCTCGGCGCCGAGCGCGTGATCGCGATCGACTCGATCCCCGAGCGCCTCGCGATGGCGGCCGACGCCGGCGCGATCGTGCTCGACGAAAACCACGGCGACCTGATGCGGCGGCTCGACGACCTGACCGGCGGCCGCGGCCCGGATGCGTGCATCGATGCCGTCGGGCTCGAAGCGCACGGCACGGGGATCTTCGGTGCCTACGACAAGATCAAGCAAGCGCTCCGCCTCGAGACCGATCGGCCGATGGCATTGCGCCACGCGATCATGGCGTGTCGCAAAGGCGGGACCGTGTCGATCCCGGGCGTCTACGGCGGCTTCATCGACAAGTTCCCGATCGGCGCGGCGTTTAGCAAAGGGCTGACGTTCAAGATGGGCCAGACCCAGTTCCACAAGTACGCGCCGCGCCTGCTCGAGCGGATCACGGCGCGCGAGATCGATCCGGCATTCGTGATCACGCATCGCGTCTCACTCGACGAGCTGCCGAGTGCGTACAAGATGTTCAATGGGAAGCTCGACGGTTGCGTCAAGGTTGTCGCGCAGCCCGGTTAGCTCGCTTTCCTGGCCGCAACCCGCGGCTGTTCGGTGATCACCGTCAGGTCGCCGCTGGTCTCGAAGTCGATCTCCGCGACTCCATCGAACGTAGTGCGGCCGGTTCGACTGCGCACGGCCTCTTCGAGATCGGCGCGACTGATGCCGCAACGGTTCATCGCCTTCCATTCGAAGCTTCCATGGTGGTAGAGCGGCTTGCGCTCGCCCTTGACGATGCGTTCGGCGAACCGGATACGCGCCGTGATCATGGCGAGCACGCGATGGACGATCACGAACACGGATCCGGCGACCACCGTCGGGATCGCAGGTGACGCACCTGTCACCGCGCGCGACAGGACGGCCCCGAGCATGATCACGATGATCGTATCGAACGACGACTTGCGGCCGAACGCGCGCATCCCCGCGATGCGGACGAGCATCAGCGTCACGAAGAACAGCACGAACGCGCGCGCCGCCATCTGAAACACGTCGAGGTCTTTACCGCCGCCGAAGATCGTTTCGAGGCTCATCGCTCGGCCCCTTTGACGAGCTCCATCGCAGCCGCGTGCTGCACGGTCGCAAGCTCCTCGAACTTGCGGCCTTGCCGCTCGACGTAGTTCCTGAAGAACGCGCAGATCTCGTCGGTCAACGCATCGCCGATGTCCGACAGACTGCGCCACTCGGCGCCGCGAATCGAGAACTTCGGAACGACGACGAGGCGATCGTTGCGAACGAGCTGGTCTTTGCCTGGGTCCGATTGCTTCACGCAGAACGCACCGAGCACGCGACACTCGACCAGCGTTCCGACCGCGAGCGGCGCATCTGCGAGAACCAGCGCGTCGAGGGGATCGCCATCGTCCGCGCGCGTGCCCGGGATAAACCCGAAGTCGTAGGGGAACGTGAGCCCGAGCGGCAACACCGTCTTGGCTTGAAACGTTCGTGCGTCGGGGTTCCACGCGTACTTGGTGCGGCTGCCCGAGGGCGTCTCGACCACGACATACACGTCGTCACCTTTTGCGTAGGGACCGACGGCCGCGAAATCGTGCTTCGACATACTTCGTTGCGCTGCACGACCTGGTCCAGCCCGCTCTGGTACGTGGGCTGCATCGAGCCTCGACCATGGATTCGGCCGCCGCAGCGTTGCACTCGCGGTACGATCTCGTGCGGCAACGCACGGTGCGCCTGAGTGCGCCGCTCTCGAGCGAAGACGCGCAAGTCCAGTCGATGCCCGACGCGAGTCCGGCGAAGTGGCATCTCGCGCACACCACGTGGTTCTTCGAGACGTTCGTGCTCGCCGTGCTCGGTGAGCGAGCGTTCGATCCGACATTTACGTATCTGTTCAATAGCTATTACGAGACCGTCGGTGCGCATGTCGATCGTGCGCGGCGCGGCCTCGTCAGTCGGCCGACGCTCGCGCAGGTCCATGCGTATCGCGAAGACATCGACGCACGGCTGTGCAACGCGCTCGTAGAAGATCGCCTCGATTCGCAGCTGCTGCGGATCCTGGAGCTAGGGTTGCATCACGAACAGCAACATCAAGAGCTGATGCTGACCGATGCGAAGCACCTGCTCGGTACGCAGCCGTTCCATCCCGCGTATCGAAATGATCTCGCGAGTAGCGATCGCGCGACGGTCGCGCCGGCGGGCTGGCTCGACTTCGCCGGTGGCATCGTCGAGATCGGCGCGGCGAATGGGTTTGCGTTCGATAGCGAGCGGCCGCGACATCGCGTCGTGCTGCCGCCGTTCCGGCTCGCATCGCGGCCGGTGTGCAACGCCGAGGTCCTCGCGTTCATCGGTGACCACGGATACGCCGAGCCGCGGTTCTGGCTCTCCGATGGCTTTGCGATCGCGCGCGCGGAAGGCTGGCGCGCACCGCTCTACTGGGAGCAGGGAGACGGCCAGTGGTTGCAATACCAGCTCGGTGGCCTGCGCGAGCTCGATCCGGCGGAGACCGCGTGTCATCTGTCTTTCTACGAAGCGGACGCGATCGCACGCTGGGCCGGAGCGCGCCTTCCGGCGGAGGCGGAGTGGGAGCACGCCGCGCAGAACGTCGCGGTCGCAGGGCACTTCTCCGACGACGATCGGCTTCATCCAACCGCGGCAACCGGCGATGGCTTACGCCAGCTCTTCGGCGACGTCTGGGAATGGACCCAGAGCGCGTTCGGGCCATATCCGGGATTTCGGCCGCTCGCCGGCGCGCTCGGTGAGTACAACGGGAAGTTCATGTCGAGCCAGATGGTGCTGCGCGGTGGCTCTTGTCTGACGCCCGGCGGCCACGTCCGTGCCAGCTACCGCAATTTTTTCGCGCCCGCGACGCGGTGGCAAATGTCGGGTGTTCGATTCGCGACTGATGGAGGTCAAGCATGAGTGTCGTCGCTCGCCAGCTCGCTCGTGACGAAGATGATGTGATCGCCGGGTTGCGCTCGCACCCGAAGCGGCTGCCCTGTCGTTTGCTCTACGATGCCATAGGCGCCGAGCTGTTCGAGCGCATCACCCAGACCGATGCGTACTATCCGACGCGCACCGAGCAGGCGTTGCTCGATGCCTACTTGCCCGCGATCGCGCGCGAGGTCGGGCCGCGCGCACGCGTCATCGAGCCCGGGAGCGGCGCCGGGATCAAGACGCGCCGGCTCCTCGCAAAGCTCGATCATCCCGCGAGCTACGTCGCGATCGATGTTAGCCGCGAGCAGCTCGAGCACACCGCGACGCGATTGCACCAAGAACAGCCCGACCTCGAGGTCGAAGCGATCGCGGCTGATTTCACGCGTGCCTTCACGTTGCCGGCACCGCGAAGCACCGTCGGTCGCAGCCTCGTGTTCTTCCCGGGCTCGACGATCGGAAACTTCGAGCCATTCGATGCGGTCGCGTTCCTCCGGCGGTTTCAGCGCTTCGCCGGACCGCGCGGGCTGCTGCTCCTCGGAGCCGATGGCACACGCGAACGTGACGTCCTCGTCCGCGCATACGATGACGAGCAGGGCGTGACCGCCGCGTTCAACACGAACTTGCTCGCCCACCTCAATCGCGCGCGAGGGGCGAACTTCGATCTGACGGCGTTCGATCATCGTGCGGTGTGGAACGAGCTGCGGTCTCGCGTCGAGATGCACCTCGTCAGTCGCCGCGCGCAGACCGTGCGCGTCGGCAACGAGAGCTTCGAGCTCGCGGCCGGTGAGCCGCTGGTGACCGAATACGCGTACAAGCACACGGCGCTGGCGCTGCGCAGCATCCTGGCAGCAGCGGGCTGGCGCGTGCGTGAGGTCTACACCGGAGCCGTTCATCCGATGCGGCTGTGGCTGTGTGAGAGCGCGTCGACGCGGTAGAGTCCGCCCGCATGCCCAAGCAAGAATCTTCGCCGCTCGTCGATGCGGCTGCTGCGTTCGATGCCGAGCTCGCGGTCTATGCACGGCTCGGCGAGCTATTCTTGAAGACGCCGCTGACCACGCTCAAACATCTCGAGCGCGCGAATCAAACGCTCGGCGAGATCGCCGATTCCGAGCAGCGCTTGCAGGACAACGGCAAGCGGCTGATCGAGGCGCTCAGCGGTGCGCGGCAACGTCAGGAACAATTGTCGGCGGACGTCGTCGGTCATGCGCCGACGGTACAAGCGCGCAACGCACGACTCCGCGAGCTGATGACGATCATGGGCGAGCTCGCCGCGGACGTCGCGAAGCTCAACACGCTCGTGACATCACCGAACGGTGACCAGGCCACGTCGCCGACCGCCGACCCGGGTGAAGTCTCGACGGCCGCGCTCGCATTGTCCGATCGGGCAGAGCAGCTCGCCGGGACCGCACGCGAAGCCGAGTTCGAAGAGCTCGCGACGCAAGCCCACGCGCTGCATCAACGCCTGAAGGTCATCGGCACGAAGCTTCAGAAGGCCGCTGGCAACTGATCACCTACGCCGAGTCTGCGGCCCGCGCTGCGCGCCGCGTCTTCGAGCTGAGGCATCACGGCGCTCGCGACATGCGCGGGCATGCCGTGCCGATCGCCGACGCCGACGAGCGGCGTTGCCAGCGCCGCGACATCGATAGGTCCGATCTCGCCGGCAAAAGCGGCGAGCCGAGGTCCGCCGGCGCCGCGCGCTCGTGCCAACGCGAGTGCCAGTCGTGCTTCGGCCGGGCTGCCGACGCATTCGAACGGCGAATGCTGCGCGAGTCCGAACAGCTCGCGAAACCAGCGCTCGTTAGCGGGTCGCTCGCTCAGATCGTCGCCGAACGTCGCTCGCACGACCTCGGCCGGTAGGTGCGCTGCGAACTGCAGCCAAACGTACGCGCACTTGGCGCATTCGGCACACCATGGCTTCTTCACGTTGCACGAGTGCGTCAGCGACGCGAGCGGCGCATCGCGAGACAACAGCTCGAAGATCACTTCGTCGTGCACGGGCTGCAGCAGGCTGAAGTACCGCACGTTCGCGAGCAGCTCCCGCTGGACGTAGTGATCGAGCAGCGTCTCGGCTTCCCAGCTCTTGCCCCATTGATGATTGATCGGCTCGCCGCGCCACACGAGGTTCGGAGCATTCGCGCTCGTTTCGTGCGCGACGACGAGCCCGCGATAACCGCGTGCGAGCGCGATCGGCAGCGCTGCGAACACCGAGGCAGGAGTCTCGGCCGCGAGGATCGACCGCGTGCCGAGCTGCGGCTCGAGCCGGATCACCGGCGCATCGAGGAAGTCGTCGATCACCCATTGTCGTTCGGCGCGTACCCGCGCGGTCGCGTCGCCCAGGCGATCGATCAGCGCGTGCTGGGGTTCGGCGCTGCCGTAGATCGAGTGGGAGTATGCGAGCGTCGCAAACGGCAGGCGGGCGCGCTCGAGCAGCCGCAGCGCGACGAGGCTGTCCTTGCCGCCACCGCAGAACGCGAGGAGCTCGACCGGTCCCTCCGGAACGTGCGCAGGCGGAGCCGAGATTCCCGCGCCGGCAAACTCTGGCACGTAGTCGGGAAGGTCGTGCTCCCAGCGCCACTGACCCCAGACGTTGCGAAACACCGTGCGCCACAGCGCGACGAGCTCGGGAGTTGCGAACCTCGCCCACGGACCGAGATCGATCGCATCGGGTCGCAAGCTTGCGACCGCATTGAGCTGGAACACGGCGACATGAACCGCGATTCGTTCGAGGAGCTCGTCACCGTGCAAGCGCGCGAGCTCGTCGAGATCGATCGCTTCGTACCAGACCGTGACGTGAAACCGTAGACCATTGATCTCACAGCTAGCCCCGATGCAATGGGCGCCGCGATGAACCTCGGTGAGGCGCAGAACGCGCATGGCCAACCCTACGCGATCGGGGGCGAAAGGCTTATTGTCCGTTTGAATTTGGACGGGGTGTCAGCCGTCATACCTAAAGCCCGTCGAAAGGTCCCATGCGTTTACGCTCCACTCTCGCCTCCATCTTATTTGCCGGTTGCATGGTTCCCGCCAACAACCCGCCTCCTCAATACGGGTATCAGCAGCAGCCGCAATATCAGCAGCAGCCGCAACCGCAGCAGCCGCCGCCGGATCCGACGTACACCCCGCCGCCGACCTATACGCCACCGCCCACGCCGCCGACCTACACGGAACCGCAGACCACCTATACGCCTCCGCCGCCGCCTCCCGCGCAGCCGACGCAGCCGGTGTTCTACGATCAACCTCTCTACGACGACGTCAGCGTCGCCGCTGCAGGCGACACCGTCCCGAACATCGACGTGTTCTTCGACCAGCTCGATCCGTATGGAACCTGGTACGACGACCCGACGTACGGTTGGGTGTTCTCGCCTTCCAGCTCTTCGTACGTTCCCTACACGAACGGTCACTGGAAGAACACCGACTACGGTTTGCTCTGGGTCTCGAACGATCCGTTCGGCTGGGCCACGGATCACTACGGACGCTGGGTCTACAAGAACCGGTGGGTGTGGGCTCCTGACACGACGTGGGGACCCGCGTGGGTCACGTGGCGCCAGGGCGACGGTTGGATCGGCTGGGCGCCCTCGGGCTACACGACAGATTCGTACGTTCCCGACGACAACTGGCGCTTCGTCGCCGCGCCGGATCTGTTTTCGGTCGACATCAATCGTCGCTTCGTGAGCGGCAACATCCGCAACTACCTCACGTCGAGTGTTCCGATCGTCCGGTATCACCGCCACAACAAGGATCTGTGGGTCGCCGGGCCGAGTGACGACTGGATGCGCCGCTATCGCGTTGGCATCCATCGCGAACGTGCCGAGGCCGCCGAGCTCGGTCGGTTCGACGCACAACGTCGCGCCGAGGCCGAGCGCCGCGCGCGCGAGCGCCAGCACGAATGGGATGACCGTCGCCACCGTGAAGATCAAGTGCGCCGCGACCTCGCGGATCGCGAGCGGCGCCAGCGTGAAGAAGCCAAGCAGCTGGCAGATCAGCAGCGCAAGATCGCCGCCGAGCAGCGCCGCGAGGAGGAGCAGCGCAAGCGCCTGGCCGACGAGCAACGCCGGATCGACGAGCAGCAGCAGCGCGCGAAGAACGACGCGGATCGCCGTCGCATCGACGAGGAGCAGCGCAAGCTCGCCGAGCAACAGAAGAAGCTCGCCGACGAGCAACGCCGCCAGCAAGACGAGCAGCTGAGGCGCCAGCAGGAAGACCAGCGTCGCCGCGACGAGGAACAGCGCCGGCAGCAGGCCGAGCTCGACAAGCGCAAGGCCGAAGACCAGCGACTCCTGCAAGAGCGCCAGCGCAAAGAGGCGGAAGAGAGTGCGAAGCGCAAGGCCGAAGATGACCGGCGCCGCGCCGAAGATCAGAAGCGGCTCGACGATCAGAACCGCAAGGCGCAGGAGGAACAGCGCCACCGCGACGAAGAGGCCGCGCGCAAGGCGCAGGAAGATCAGCGCCGCGCACAAGAAGACCAGCGCAAGCGCGACGACGAGGCCCGCCGGCAGCAGCTCGAGCAGGACCGCAAGAACGCGGATGCCGCCCGCGCGAAGGCCGCCGACGATCAACGCCGGCAGCAGGACGAGCAGCGCCGCGCGCAAGAAGACCAACAGAAGCGCGCCGCGGAAGACGCTCGCCGCCAACAGGACGAGCAGCGCAAGCAAGACGAGGCGCGCAAGCACGCCGATGAAGATGCGCGCCGGCAACAGCTCGAGCAGGACCGCAAGAACGCGGACGCCGCACGCGCGAAGGCCGCCGACGATCAGCGCAAGCAGCAGGACGATCAGCGTCGCGCGCAAGAAGACCAGAAGCACGCGGCGGAAGATCAACGCCGCCAGCAGGACGAACAGCGCAAGCGCGACGACGAGGCACGCCGGCAACAGCTCGAGCAGGACCGCAAGAACGCGGACGCCGCACGCGCGAAGGCCGCCGACGATCAGCGCAAGCAGCAGGACGATCAACGCCGCGCGCAAGAAGACCAGCAGAAGCGCGCTGCCGAAGATCAACGCCGCCAGCAGGACGAGCAGCACAAGCGCGATGCCGACGCGAAGCGCCAGCAGGACGATCAGCGCAAAGCGCAGGACGACCAGAAGCGCGCGGCGGAAGATCAACGCCGCCAGCAGGACGAGCAGCGCAAGCGCGATGCAGACGCGAAGCGCCAGCAGGACGATCAGCGCAAGGCGCAAGACGACCAGAAGCGCGCCGCCGAGGATCAACGCCGCCAGCAGGAAGAGCAGAAGCGGAAGCAGGCCGACGACGCGAAGCGCGCCGCCGACGATGCGAAGCGCCAGCAAGACGAGCAGAAGCGCAAGGACGCCGAGGACTCCGGCAAGGGCCCGAAACAGCGGCACCACTAGCCGCGACTTTTGCGGACGTACGAACGGCTCGCTGGCGCAGCGGGCCGTTCGGCGTTTCGGCGCGGTTATCGCCGAAGCGACGCGATGGCCGTGATATCAAACCTGCGGTGAGCACCGAAGATCCGGCCAGTGACGTAACCCAGAAGCCCGAACCGGCGCACGTCAAGCCGCGGTTTCTGCCTCGCGTCGGGAGCGCCGGGTACTACGTCATGCTCGCGCTCGTCGCGCTGCTGATCCTCGGCCCGCTCGGCGGCATCACCGCCGCGTACATGAATTTCGCGCTCGGCACGTTTGTCGGCGGCCAGGTGCTCGCCGGCATCCTCGGCTCGGTCGTGACGCTCGGCTACGGTCCCGAGGGCAGGCACGGCGCGAACTACGTCCAGACGATGGCGGCCTCGGTCGCATCGATGTCGGCGATGGGCGTGCTGATTCAGGCGATGGTGTGGCTCGGCATGCCGCTGCCTCCCGCGTGGAAGTTGATCCTCTACTTCCTGTGTATCGGCATGTTCGGCGTCGGTGTCGGCATGCTCTACACGCCGATCCTCGTCGATCGGATGAAGCTGACGTATCCGTCGGGCCTCGCGGTCGCCAACATCTTGCGCGCCCTGACCGATCCCAAGATCTTGCGGCGGAGCGTCGGGACGCTCGGCGGCGGCATCTTCAGCGGTATCGGCCTGTCGTGGCTCGTCGACAAGATCGCGATGATCGCGACCTACGGATTTTCGACCGCGACCGTCGGCGGCGGCATGATCGTCGGCGCCCGGATCGGCACGTCGGCGATCCTGGTCGGTGGCATCGGCCTCGGCATCACGCCGTGGCTGCGCGACAACGGCTATCTCGGTCCGGACGATCCGTTCCGCAAGATCGGCTTCATCTTCGCGCTCGGCACGATCCTCGGCGCGGCGATCCTCGACATGTCGCTGCTCGGCGTCGACGCCGTCAGGCGCGTGCGTGCGGTCCGCAGGGAAGCGGCGCCCGCCCGCGACACGCAGGCTCGGATCGGCCGCCTCGGGCTGTGGGTCGGGTTCTGGGCGATCGCGCTCGTGATCGTCGCGTCGCAGGTCCTCGACGTCTCGATGGGCTGGATCGCGTTCGCGATCGTGATGTCGTTCATCTTCCAGATGATCAACGGCATCTCGCAAGGCATCACAGATCAGAACCCGATCTCGTCGGCATTCGTCGTCACCGTGCTGCTGATGGCGGGGCTCGGGCTACGCGATCCGTTGATCGGCCTCTTCGCCGGCTCGGTGCTCCTCGTCTCGTGCACCGTCGGTGTCGACATGCAGCAGGATCGCTCGACGGGATGGCGGCTCGGGTCGAACCGGACGATCCAGTTCCGGTTCCAGGTGATCGGCATCGTGATGGGTGCGCTGCTCGCCGTCGTGATGTCGCGGATCTTCCTCGAGGCGTTCCCGATCCTGCAGCAGAATCAGTTCGCCCACCCCGAGCTTCGTCACGGCGCCGCCGAGAACTGGCAGAGCGCGATGACGTACAAGTTCGTCGGCGTGCTCAACACGCTCGCGCAGGACAAGGCGCGGACGCTCAAGGTGATGTTCCTCGGAATCGGTGTCGGGTTCGCGATCGCCGTTGCTCGACGCCTGATCTTCAAATCGCCGAAGTACATCGCGTGGAAGGCTCGCTCGATGGTCAACGGGGCCACCGACTTCGTCCTCGACGCGGTGCTCCTGGCCTCGCCCTATGCCGCGAGCTTCGGCGGCTTCGTCGAGTTCAAGACGTCGCTGTGGTGGGGCCTCGGCGGCATGTTCGCATCGAGCGCCAACTGGCTCGTTGCACGGTATCGCAACGCGAAGAAGACCACGACGCAAGGCCATCCTCCCGAGGGCGAGATCCTGCCCGAGGACATGAGCGCGACGAGCCTGATCGGCGGCGGACTCATCGCGGGCGAGAGCCTCTACGTGCTCTATGTCGGGATCGCGAGCCTCGTCGCGAGCGGCGCACTCGGCAAGATCTTCGGCGGCTAGCGCCTGAGCTTCGCGGTCGCGTGGAAGATCCGCGCGATGATCTTGTCGCCTTCGGTGACGGGTTGCGTCCACACGGCGTGAAGCACGCGGCGCTTGCTGTCGATCAGCAGCGACTCGTACTCGCCGATCCACTTGGAGCTGTGGCGCACGGTCGACAGCGCCGCGAACGGCACGCTGTTGATCGCGCCCCATGCCGTGCAGGTTGCCGCGCCGGGTGGACATGTCGCGTGCGCGAACCTGCCGCCACCATCGCTGTCGTACCAGGCGACGTGCAGCGTGCCGGTTAGCTGATCGACCGCGAGGTTCGGGACCATGTGAATCGCGCAGTCATCGCCGATCTTGGTGCGCGTCCAGATCTTGCCGCCGTCCCTACTCGCGGCGACGATGATGTCCCACTGCGCATCGCGCCCACCGCGCGCGTACGCGATGTAGATGATCCGGCGCGCATCATCGATCGCGATGCTCGGATTCGAGAAGAAAAATGGGATCATTTCGTCACGGCTGCTGACCGTGATCGCCTTCGCGAACGTCGCGCCCGCGTCGGCGGACACCGAGTACTCGACCCGCTGCTGAGCCGATCCGAACGCGCCCGACGGTCCACCGTTCAGCGTCGTCACGTGCAGTCGGCCGTCACTGCCGATCGCCGCGTTGCCGTAGATCCCGTCGAGGGCGGTCACCGCCGCACCGAACGACTTGCCGCCGTCGCGCGAGGCGCGCACGCGGAGGCCGGCGTCGTTGCCGGCGTACATCACGTACAGGATCTCGCCCATGCTCTTCGGATCGCGGCCGATCGCGACCATCGGTTTGTCGAGGCAGTCGGAGTCGCCATCCTTGCAATCGGCTGGATCTTGCACGGGCTGCGACTTGCTCCACGTCGCACCGCCGTCGCCCGAGCTCGCCATCCCGATCTCTTGATGCTCGCTGCGGCCATCAAAGCCGAGCCACACCGCGAACAGCGTGCCTTTGCGGTCGCTCGCGAGCCACGGATCGAAGTGACTGGCGCGCTCTGACTTGAACGGCATGTCGATGGTCGCTTGGCCTTTGCCGTCGCTCCGCGACACGCCGAGCGCATTGCCTTCAGTCATCGCACCGCGCGTGATGTACATCGCGGCGAGACCGCCGTCGCTCGTGATCGCGGAGCTCGGCTCGAACTGATACACGCCGGGAGCCTTCGCGCTCGACCACGGCTCGCTCGCGCCGAAGGCGACATCGCGCTCCGGCTTCGGCGCGGGACACGCCTTGGGCACGATCGCCGCGACGTTCGGCACGATGCACGCCTTCCATTGGGGATCACAAACGTAGCCCTCGCTGTCGCGACAGTCGGCATCGCTGCCGCATCCGCGCATGCAGACCTCGCCCGCGCGCGCGGTCTCGACGCACACGCCGTCGCAAGTAGTTCCCGTCGCGCCGCAGAACGACGTGCAGTAGCCGCCGGGAAGCATCGGAAAGCACGACAAGTCCGCGCCACACTTCGCGGCCACACCGCAGCTGCCCCCTCGCGCGGCCAAGGCGGGCGGCGGCGGTGGTGCATCGGCGGCGGGAATCGCCGGCACAGGCGGCCGGGCGGGCGCAACCGACGACAACTGCTGAGGAGACCCAGAACACGCGGCCACGACGGCGATGAATATCGTGATGCTACGCACCGTCTCATCATGACGCGCGAGCCCCTAGAAGTGCGCTCCAAACGCGCCTGGTTTCCCTCGTCGCGATATAACCGGCACCTATGGTTCGACTCACGATGAGCTGCCTCGTGCTTGGCATGTTGACGGTTGGCGCGGCCGCGGATACCGCGAAGGGACCCGTCGCGACACTTCCCAAACTGGGTGACGCGTTCACGCCGCAAGGCGGCGCCGATTGGCCCAAGCTGCAATGGGTCTACGACTCGCCTTCCGCGAACGATGCGGCCGGCAAGGTCGTGCTTCATTGGTTTTGCACGGCGAAGGTCGCGGCGTGTGCCGATGATCTCGCGCGCCTGATCACGCTTCGCGACGCGGGTCGCGTCTATATCGTCGCGTACATCGATGGGGTCGAGCGCGATGCCAAGAAGCTCGATCCGATCCGCGAGAGCGAAGGCGTCGGCAAAGGTACGGTCGCGTACGGCAAGGGCGTCAAGACCCTGATCAAGCAGCTCGGTGTTGGACCGGGGCCTACCACGATCGTCACCGACGTCGACGGCAAGGTCGCGATGATCTCGCCGAACAGCGATGCGATGTCCCTCGATGCTCGCGACACCAAGGTGAATGCGCTGATCGCCGCGATCAAAGAGTTCACCACGACGCAGGACGGCCCGACGATCGCAAAGCCGAGCGAGCAGTTCGCGATGTCGATCAAGATCCAGCTCGCGAGCTGGCTCTCGTTCAGCAAGACGACGCCGATGGAGTTCAAGCTGACGATTCCCAAAGACATCAAGTGCGACGCGACGGCGCTCAAGGCCGAGCAGATGAAGATCGAGGGCCACGTGCTCACCGCGACCGTGAATTGCTCGGCACCGAAGGGCAGCTACGAGGCGCGTGGCGACATTCGGTTCGGCTACGACAGTCCGGCGGGCGGAGCTGGACTCGGTAACGATGGCGCGAAGTGGAAGTTCGAGATCAAATAGATCGTAGCGATTTCGCGCAGTGTGCGCCGGCGCGCGATCGTCAGCGCCACCCTTGAATTCCGGCGGCAAGTCGGCAATCTCAACGAATGACCGACGACAGAGCGCCGACGGGAATTGCCGGGCTCGATTCAGTCTTGATGGGTGGTTTCCCTCGCGATCGGATCTATCTCGTCGACGGTGATCCGGGCGCGGGCAAGACGACGCTCGCGTTGCAGTTCCTTCTCGCAGGCGTCGCGGCCGGCGAGCGGGTCCTCTACATCACGCTCTCGGAGACCGAGACCGAGATCCGATTGATCGCGGACTCGCACGAGTGGTCGCTCCAAGGCATCTCGATGTTCGAGCTGTCCGCGCTCGAGCAACAGATGTGCATCGACTCCGAGAACACGATCTTTCACCCCTCGGATATCGAGCTGACGGAGACGACGCGCACGCTGCTCAAGCGCGTCGACGAGATCAAGCCTCAACGCGTCGTGTTCGATTCGCTCTCCGAGCTGCGGCTACTAGCGCAGAGCCAGTTGCGATATCGCCGCGAGGTGTTGAACCTCAAGCAGTACTTCGCGGGCAAGCACTGCACCGTCATGCTGCTCGACGATCGCACGTCGGATCCGAACGACATGCAGCTGCAGAGTCTTGCTCATGGCGTCCTGTCGATGGAGCAACTCGCACCGGAGTACGGCGGTGATCGTCGGCGGCTCCGCGTTACCAAGCTGCGTGGCTCGAGGTTTCGCAGCGGCTATCATGACTTCATCATCGAGACCGGCGGGCTCGCGGTGTATCCGCGCCTGGTTGCCGCCGAGCATCACGTCGCGTTCAAGCGCGACTGCATCTCGAGCGGCCTCCCCGAGCTCGATCGAGTGCTCGGCGGTGGAATTCATCGCGGCACGAGCACGCTGTTCCTCGGGCCCGCGGGTGCCGGCAAGTCGGCGATCACAGCTCAGTACGCGACCGCAGCCGCCGAGCGTGGCGAGTGCTCGGTGATCTTCGCGTTCGACGAGCTACGCGCGACCGCCTTGGCTCGTGCCGAGTCACTCGGGCTGCAGCTTGGCAAGCACGTCGAGTCCGGCAGAGTCATCGTGCAACAGATCGATCCGGCGGAGATGAGCCCGGGAGAGCTCGCTCATCGCGCGCGGGATCTTGTCGAAAATCGCGACGTGAAGCTCGTCGTGATCGACAGCCTCAACGGCTACCTGCACGCGATGCCCGCGGAGCAGTACCTCTATATCCAGCTCCACGAGATGTTGTCGTACTTCGGCCGGCTCGGCGTCACCACGCTGATGGTGATGGCGCAGGCGGGGCTCGTCGGGAATACCGTCTCGCCGGTCGACGTCAGCTATATCGCCGATAACGTGTTGCTGCTGCGCTACTTCGAGGCGGAGGGTCGTGTCCGCAAGGCGATCTCGATGATCAAGAAGCGCACCGGTCCTCACGAAGATACGATCCGGGAGCTGTCGATGGATTCACGAGGGCTGACGATAGGGAGACCGCTCAGTGAGTTCCGAGGCATCTTGACGACGGCACCTGAATATCACGGTGCACGCGAGAAGCTCGACGCTCACCACTCATGAGCCAGGAACGAGGCTCCGAACGGATCTTCGTGTTCGCGCCG
Organism: Myxococcales bacterium; assembly: GCA_028287115.1. Classification (GTDB taxonomy): domain Bacteria; phylum Myxococcota_A; class Polyangia; order Haliangiales; family Haliangiaceae; genus JABFXX01. The sequence goes on along the minus strand of JAQBQF010000288.1, from coordinate 4,146 downwards.
CGCGGGCGCGACGCAGAGCTGACGCGCGTTCTGTTGGTGAGCAACGGGCTCGATACGGAGATCTGCACGAGCGGCGTCGCTCTGATTTCAGCGATCCGCGCGGGAGCCGGTTGCGCCGTGGTGACGCAGGAAGCGCTCGGCGCCGAGCTGCAGACGGAGCTCGCGACCATCTTCGGCGCACAGCCGCCGTGGTCGGACTTTCCGTTGGTCATCCTGAGCGGCGGACATCACCCGCTCCAGCCGGAGCTCGGCAACGTCACCGTCCTCGAGAGGCCGGTGTCGCCGGCGACCCTCCTCACGGCGGTGACTGCGAGCCTGCGCGCTCGCCGCCGCCAATATCAAGCGCGCGCCGCCATCCAGCAGCGCGATCAGTTTCTCGCGATGCTCGGTCACGAGCTACGCAATCCGCTCGGCGCGATCGTGCTGGCGACCGAGATGGTGCGCAGCGGCAGCGTCGATCGCGAGAAGGTCGCGTCACGTCTCGAGATGATCTCTCGCCAGGCAGGACATCTCGCTCGCCTGGTCGACGATCTGCTCGATGTGTCGCGCGTGACGTCGGGGCGCTTGCAGTTGCGGCGCGAGGCCGTCGATGTCGACGAGATCGTCCAGAGCTGTATCGGCGCCCTTGCGGCGCGAGCCGCCGAACGTCAGGTCACCCTGCACGTCGAAGCGCGTTGTGGCGCGGTGATCGAAGGTGATGCGGTCCGGATCGAACAGGTGATCAGCAATCTGCTCACGAATGCGATCAAGTACAGCTCGAGTGGACGGACCGTCTCGATCTCGTCGCGCTGCGGCAATCATCAGTGGGAGCTGCGGATCCGCGACCAAGGCATCGGGATCGCGGCCGACATGTTGCCGCGCGTGTTCGATCTGTTCGCACAAGCCGACGGCAGCCTGGAGCGTTCCGAAGGCGGCATGGGAATCGGGCTCACGTTGGTCGATCGGCTGGTGCGGCTTCACGACGGTACCGTCGAAGTCACGAGCGAAGGCCTCGGTAAGGGGAGCGAGTTCATCGTGCGAATTCCGATCGGCCATGCTCCGGGCAAGCCCGCGGCGGTCGAGGAGCCGGCGCCGTCAGGTCTCGCCGTGCACGTCGTGCTCGTCGAAGATAACGAAGATCTGCGCGAGCTCAGCGAGGCCCTGCTGCAATCGCTCGGATGCGAGGTCACGGCCGCAGCCGATGGCCCACATGGGCTCGAGAGGATCCTCGCCGAAAAACCAGACCTCGCGGTGATCGACATCGGCCTGCCCGGGATGGACGGCTTTGCAGTGGCTCGTCAGGTTCGCGCGAGGCTCGGCGATTCGCTGCTGCTCGTCGCAGTGACCGGCTACGGGCAAGCGCACGATCGCGAGCACGCGCTCGCCGCAGGATTCGACGTCCACATCACCAAACCCATGCGCACGCCGGCGATCAAGACGATGGTCGAGCGCGCCCGGACCGCGGTCCGCGGTCGCAGGCTCTCAGTCGTTCGTTAGCGAATCGCGTCGATCGCCAGATAGCGGATCAGCCGGCGGCTTGCTCGTCGAGCTCGAGCTGGCAGAGGTCCGACCAGAGAGCGCGAACACGAGCCCGATCACCGCGACCGTCGCAGGCACCAGGGCCCATGCGATCAGCCAGTTGTGGTCGATCAGCGCTCCGCCGGTCGGAGGCGCGAACGCCATCGCGAGCGAGCTCAGCGATCCGGAGATACCGAGCGCGACGCCTTGCTCGTGACGGCCGACGACCTGCGTGATCCGACTCGTGATCACGGGCCGTAGGACGCCGTTACCGAACGCCGAGATGATCGCGACGATCACGAGCATGATCACCGTGTACGCGAAGCCGAGGAGCGCATACGCGACTGCAGCGGCGATGAAGCCCGCGATCCCGAGGCGCGTCTCGCCGTAGCTCTTGACGAGCCGGCCGATCAGTCCGCCCTGCAGCAAGATGCCGAGCAGACCCGAGAACGTGAACAACAGGCCGACCTCGCGTACGCTCCACGGCAGCTCCGCCTTGATCGCCGGCTTGTTGGCGGTCGCGAGCAGCTTGCACGCGGAGCCGCGTACGACGACGACCTCATCGTCGTACCAGTGGGGACCATCCTCGACCGTCCAGTCGGTCCCGTATGCGAGTCGCTTTCCGTCGACCACGATCGCGGCGATGTTCGCGGTCTTTGGATCGATGTTGCCGTGAACCACGAGCTCGCAGGTGCCGGGCACGTAGGTGACGTCGTGATCGGTAGTGAAGCGGCGCTCGGAGAACAGCGCGAAGCCGCTCGTGAAGCAAGAGAACGCGAACGTGAACAGGAAGAACTGGACGTAGAGACCGCCGAGCGCGGGCCGGCGGAAATACTCGGTATACGTCTTGATATCGAATGCACTCGGCCGGCGTCCCGCAGGAGCAGCGGCGGTCTCGGCATGTTCTTTCTGCGGTGGCTTCTCGGACTTCAGAAGCGTGTACGTGAAGAATATGCTGGTTGCCGACAGACACGCGGCGACGATGAACGGCACGTGCATGCCGTAGGTGCCGAGCACGCCGCCGAGACCCGGGCCGAACATGAAGCCGATCCCGAACGCGACGCCGATCACGCCAAAGGCCTTCGAGCGATCTTCCGGCGCGGTGTGATCGGAGATGTACGCCTGCGCGATCGACAGATTACCGGCGGTCGCGCCGTCGATGATCCGCCCGGCGAACACCATCCACAACGACGACGAGTACGCGAGCATCAGGAAGCCGGCACACGTGCCTGCCTGGCTGACCAGGAGCAGTGGCTTGCGGCCGTAGCGATCCGATAGGTTGCCGATGATCGGCGTCGAGATCAACGACGAGATCGCGTAGCAAGACACGATGGTCGTCGCGACCAGCGGACTGGCGCCGAATCTCTCGGCGTAGAGGCTCAGCAGCGGGATCACGATCGTGAACCCGAGAACATCGACAAGGACGATCAGGAAGATCGCCAGGAGCGGGGACCGCTGCTTCACGAGGCGGGAACAATGTCACGATTCCCCAGCCCTTGTGCGCCATCCGCGTTGCGCGGATACTTGTTTCGATGTCGAAGGTGGTGGCCCTCGTATGCATCTTGCTCACGGGTTGTTTCGGCTACAACTCCTCGGCGAAAAAGTGGTCATATTTCGGTGACACGCTGCTGGTCCTCGGTGGCGGTGCCGCGATCACGGTCGATCAGACGTCCAAGCCTCCCGCCTGCATGGGCGCCGGATGCCCGCTCTACACGTCGCCGATCAGCGGCGGCCTGATTGCCGGCGTCGTGCTCGCGTCCGCGGGAGTTTTCGGCGTGATCTTGAACGCGACCCGGCCGAGCGTGAAGACGTCGCGCTAGCGAGCGTCTTCGCCTGACCACGTGACGATCGAGTCGATGAACGGGGTCTCCCGCGGACGAGAACGCGCCGCCTCTGTTGCTCGGCCCACGTGGGCCCGAGATCGCGGGCGGCTGTTCGATCTCGAGCTCGACAACTTCGACGCCGCGGTCGCCGATCGAGTGGATGAACGCGGTCTTCGGTCGAGGAATGAACGCGGTCTCCCGCCGGCGAGAACGCGTGCTTCGCTGCGGACGGTGGTGGACAGCCGCCGTCAGTTGCTCGTCGCTGTCTCGCGCCTGACCACACCGCCCTCAGCGCTGACGCCAAGTGCGGGCGCTCCGTTCCGGAATCAAACTTTGTTTGATTGGAGAGAGAAGAGTACGCCGGCCTCCTTCTGTTGCTCGGCCCAGCAGCGCCGACTCTGTTGCCCGGCCCACGTGGGCCCGAAATCGCGGGCGGCTGTTCGATCTCGAGCTCGACAACTTCGACAGCGCGGTCGCCGATCGAGTGGATGAACACGGTCTCCGGCCGAGTTGAGGAACGCGGTCTCCCGCCGACGAGAACGCGTGCTTCGCTGCGGACGGTGGTGGACAGCCGCCGTCACTCGCTCGTCGCTGCCTCGCGCCTGACCACACCGCCCTCAGCGCTGACGCCAAGCGCGGGCGCTCCGTACCGGAATCAATCTTTGGTTGATTGGAGAGAGAAGAGTACGCCCGCCTCCTTCTGTTGCTAGGAGCACAGTAGCGCCGACTCTGTTGCCCGGCCCACGTGGGCCCGAAATCGCGGGCGGCTGTTCGATCTCGAGCTCGACAACTTCGACAGCGCGGTCGCCGATCGAGTGGATGAACA
>JAQBQF010000284.1 GCA_028287115.1 Myxococcales bacterium | reverse complement strand
CCTGGCGGATGAGCGTATCGGGCTTCTTCGACAGCGCGGTGCGCTCGTAGAGCATGCTGTCGATCCGCTCGCGGAGCTGACGCACGCTCCAATGCTCGACGCGACACATCTCGACGTAGAAGTCTCGTGCGAGCACGTGCTTGAGCGGGATTAGCTCGACGAAGTGGGACCACCCCAAATGTCGCGACAGCGTCGCGACAATCTTCGCGTCGGAGAACGCGGACGCGAACTGCACCATCCGCCGCAACGACTTCTCGTTGAAACCGCGTCCGTACTGGGCCTCCAATTGTCGCGACACTGCCGCGACAATCTGGGCGCCGTACTCCGCGCGGCGACCTTCGGGGACGTCGGTGCGGACGCGGTGGCCGATCTGCCAATACAGCGCGGTGAGGACAGCATTTGCTGTGACCGAGACATGCTTCCGCGCGGCGTCGATCATCGCACCGAGATTGCGGACGAGCGCCGGCACATCGACGTCGCCCACCGTCGAGGCGGCGTGGGCACCTGGCGATTGTTGCAGCAGTGCCGCCACTTTCTTCGCCGGCTTCTTCTTCGTCGTCATGGGAGCGTGCTCATCGTCTTCCGGCGTGCCTTGATGCGCCCATGCGGGGTGAACGTCAATGTCGTCATGATCAACGTCGCCCCAGCGAAGCCTATCACCGACGTCTCCATGCTCGGACCAGGACGTGGCCTCGGCTTGTCGCACGATGACAATGTAATTGTCGAGTCCATCTGCGTCGAGCGGCTGGTCGCGCGTGCCTGCTTCTACGAGGACGATCTGCTGTTACCGGCGAGCTGTGGCCAATCGTGTTGTGGCAAGCCCGCGCAGGGGAGCGTACAGTCAAGACGAGGCAGAACCACTCACAGCCGAGGACCTGTTGCCTCTCGTGGCCAAGCAGCCGCATGACGAGCAAGTTCGACTGCACAACTCGCGTTGCGCTCTGCGCGAGACGCTGCATCGTATCGACGGGCGCCGATGCGCCCTGACGAGTTTTCCCGGGAGGAGGATGGTGCGGCATGGGACGAGGGGGTTGGGAGGTAGCCGGTGCGCCGCGGTGAAGTTCGCTGATACACGTTTGCCGCACCCGACAAACGGCATCCGTTCCTGCTGCTGACTTGTTCGAACGTGATCGATACGCTCAACGAGATCATCGTTGCTCCGGCAACCCGAACAATTCGCGGCCTCGCCACCGAGGTCCTGCTATCGAGTGCGGACGGCATGCCTGAACCGTGCGCCCTGAACTTCGACCATGTGAGCTTGGTGCAACGGAGCAAGCTCGGAGCGGTCATCACGGAGTTGCCGGCGTCACGCTGGCCGGAGATCGAACAAGCGTTGCTCGTTGCCTGCGGATTCCGAATCGACTGAGCGTCAGCACCTGCGTTCGGCGCTGCGTCGCGCGAGAGCGACCGAGATGAACGACCTGTGGGCACCCGCGCTGCTGAGTCGTTGCAGATTCTGCAACGATAGGCTCTCTCTCGCGCGGCGAAGTGGCTGAGGGAGAAGGCGGGCGGCCGTCGAACCGGGCTTCGACTCGCGCCCGACCATGATCGGCCGATGCTTTGCCCGTGGGTGACAACTTGCGAGCCGTAAGGTGTTGGCGGCGCCCCGCGGCTCGTCTAGCTTGGCTAACGGAGAGACGCGAGCGCGTCGCTAGGTGAAGGTATCGATGGTGCTACTCAGATCCACTGCGTGTGAGTGCGCAGATCGCGTCGGTCCGTCGTGACCTCCGCCGCGTATGCAGCGTGGTTCGAGGAGCTCTGCGGCTTCGCACCGCATCCGTGGCAAGCAGTGCTCGGCGACGAAAACCTGTGCCAGGAGCGGCTACTGCGGATTCCGACGGGGTTCGGCAAGACCGCCGGAACCGTGCTCTCTTGGATGTGGCATCGCGTGCACCGCGGCGACGAACGTTGGCCGCGCCGGCTGGTGTTCTGTCTTCCAATGCGCGTACTCGTCGAGCAGACTGAGCGCGCGATCCGTGAATGGATCGACAGGGCCGGCTTCGGCACGCAGATCGGCCTGCACGTCCTGATGGGGGGTGTCGAAGCTCAGGCGTGGGCCCTCGAGCCCGAGAGGCCGGCGATCCTCGTCGGTACACAGGATATGCTGCTGTCGCGCGCGCTCAACCGCGGCTACGGCGCCGCGCGCGGGCGCTGGCCGATGGAGTATGGCCTTCTCCACGTCGACGCGCTCTGGATCATGGACGAGGTCCAGATCATGGGTGTCGGGCTTGCGACCTCCGTCCAACTCGCGGCATTCCGCCGTGCCGAGTCCGACGCCGGGCGCATGCCACGTCCAAGCGCGTGTTGGTGGATGAGCGCGACGCTACAGCCGGCGTGGCTCGCAACCGTCGACTTCGCAGCACGCGCGCGCTCTCTTGATGACGAGATGCTGTCGATCTCGGCCGACTCCCGGGTCGGCGGACTCTGGAATGTCGACAAGGCGATCGAGCATCTCGGATCGTCATCGGCGCCGGACGAGATCGCTCATCTGGCGGCGATCCGGCACCAGCCGGGGTCGCTCACGTTGATCGTCGTCAACACCGTGAAGCGTGCGGTTGAGATTCGCGATGCGCTCGCGCAGCGCTATGCCGGCGGCAAGGGGGCCAAGCGCAGGGCCGTCGCGGATGCGCCGGAGTTGTGCCTCGTCCATAGCCGGTTCCGCGGTGCCGAGCGCGCACGCTGGGCGAACGACTTCTTGCGGCGCGGCGCGGCGCTCGGCCCCGCTGGCCGCATTATCATTGCAACCCAGGTCATCGAGGCGGGCGTCGACATCTCCGCACGGCTGCTCGTCACCGATCTCGCCCCCTGGCCGAGTCTCGTGCAACGCTTTGGCCGTGTCGCGCGTTACGCCGGCGAGTCCGGCACGATCGTCGTCGCCGGTGCACCGGCGACCGAAGACAAGGCGGCGCGCCCATACATACCTTCAGAACTCGCGGCTGCCGCCGAGGCACTTCGCCGGCTCGTCGACCTCGGCCTCGATGGGTCGCCCCGCGGGCTCGAGTCTTTCGGGGACCGGATTTCACACGATGACCCCGCGTTTCTCACGCGACTCTACCCGTATCAGCCCGGGCAGGTGTTGCGCCGCTCGGATCTCGACGAGCTCTTTGACACCACCCCGGACCTTTCTGGAACCGATCTCGATATCAGCGCATTCATTCGCGACGGCGACGAGCGCGACGTCAATGTCTTTTGGCGCCGGCTCGATGACGACGTCGTCGAAACAATCGCGCCTCGACGAGAGGAGCTGTGTCCGGTTCCGGTCCACGAGCTGCGGGACTGGCTGAGACATTTCAAGGCCGCCGACGAGCGACCGCTCGTGCGTGACTATATCAAGGGCAAGTGGGTCCGGCGGTCGCCCGACAAGCTGGTGCCCGGAATGATCGTTCTGCTGCCCGCGCAACTCGGCGGGTACGACGTGAAGATCGGCTGGTCGCCGAAGCTCGAGGACGTCGTTCCTGTCGAGGTCGTGCCGCCATCCGCGGACCCGTTTACGAAGACCGCCGAGTCCGAAGACAACGACGAGCTATCGGTCGCGAAGTGGAAGACGATCGCGACGCACGGTCGCGAAGCGCGCGACCGGGCCGCCGAGATTGCGCAGGCGCTCGGCGTCGCTCGCCCACTGCGCGCGTGTGTCGAGCTCGCCGCGCGATGGCACGATGCCGGCAAGGGGCACGACGTGTTTCAGGACGCCATCAAACGTGACGCTCGCATCGAGCACGAAATGGTCGAGCGACGCGACCTCGCCAAGGCGCCCGACGGAGCGTGGAGGCGACCGCATCCGTATCCCAACAAGCCGGGGTTTCGGCACGAACTCGCGAGCACGCTGATGCTCTTCGAGGTCTTGCGGCGGACGCAGCCGGATCACCCGGCGCTCGCGGGCGGCGTGGCCCAGCTATTAGCAGCAATGGGCGAGACCACGGAGGAGATCGCGGAGCACGACATCATCCCGAACTCCCACCCGATCGCGCGTGAGCTCGCAGCACTCTCGGCCGACGACTTTGATCTCGTGGCATGGCTGATCTGCACGCACCACGGCAAGGTTCGGGGTTCGTGGTCGAGCACGGTACTCGATCAGGACGCCGGCCACGGCGGTATCCACGGCGTGTGCGAGAACGATCGCGTCGGCGCGTGCGCGCTCGCGACATCGGAGGGCGATATCGTCGAGCTTCCGCCCACCATGCTCTCACTGACGCTCGGATCGCTCGGGGCTGGTGCCCGATACGGCAGAAGCTGGACCGAACGCGCGACCTCGCTGATCGCGCGCATCGGCGTGTTCCAGCTTGCATGGCTCGAAGCGATCCTTCGCACAGCGGATGTGCGTGCGTCGCAGATGTCCGATGAGGATCCTCTATTGTGACGGTCTATCTCCATGACCTCGACGGTTGCGCGGCGTCGCCGCATGCGCACTACTTGAAAGCCATCGGCCTGCTGCGGCTCGTCGCGGAGCAAGACGATCCGGAGGCGCGCGGCTACTGGCGTGACGAGCGTTTCGTGCTCGCGACGGTGCTCGACCGCGACGCGCTCCGAGCGTTCTTGCTCGACGCGTATCACCCGACCGCCATGGTCGCGCCGTGGAACGGCGGGAGCGGCTTCTATCCGAAGGACAATACCGACGCGATCGAGCCGTTCTCGGTCACCACCGCGCCGCGGTTCTCCGCATTACGCGCGGCTCTTCACAGCGGCCGCGAGCTGGTTGGCGATCGAGACAAGAGTCCCAAGGACGAAGACAAAGCCGAGATGATCAGGACCTGTCGCAACACGTGGCGCGGGGCTCAGCTCGAATGGCTCAACGCCGCGGTCGTGCTCGCAGGCGATGACGTGAAGTACCCGGCGCTGCTCGGCACCGGAGGCAACGACGGTCGCCTCGACTTCACGAACAATTTCATGCAGCGGCTGACCGACTTGTTCGATGCCGCGACGGGATCGCCGCACCCCGACGCGGCCATGCTCCTGGACTCATCGCTCTTCGGCACGGCAACCGACGGCCTCCGCGAACGCGCGATCGGCCAATTCCTACCGGGCGCGGCCGGAGGCGCGAACAGCACACGTGGGTTCTCCGGCTCGAGCCTGATCAATCCATGGGACTTCGTGCTCATGCTCGAGGGCGCGATCGTGTTCGCGGTCGCAGCCGTGCGAAGGCTGGAGGGAACGGGCGTCTCCCAGGCCGCAGCGCCGTTTGCGGTGCGCGCTCAAGCCGCGGGGTACGCGAGCGCCGCGGCGAGTGACGAATCCGTACGCGGCGAGCAGTGGTTCCCGTTATGGCGTATGCCGAGCCGACTCGCCGAGGTGAAGTCGCTCATGCGGGAAGGCCGGATGCGGACGGGCGCGAGTGGTGCAAGAAATGCGATCGACGCTGTGCGGTCGTTCGCGCGCCTCGGCACCGCGCGTGGAGTGGACGCGTTCGTGCGGTTCGGATACATGGAGCGCAACGGCCAGTCGAACCTCGCCGTGCCCCTCGGCACGTGGTCTGTAGGACTCAAACCCGACGTGCGGCTGATCGACCAGATCGAGCCGTGGGTCGAACGCTTTCGTCGCGCCGCCGGGAGCGACCACGCCCCCGCAGCGCTCGCGCGCATGTCGCGGCGGCTTGAGGATGCGGTGCTCGCCGTCTGTGGTGAGCCGCGGATGAAAACATACTGGCAAGTACTTCTCGGTCGTCTCGGCGAAGCGGAGGACGAGCTCGTGCGCCGGCCGAAGTTCACGACCGAGGACGGCATTCAGCCGCTGCCGGAGCTGAAGCCAGAGTGGGCCGCGATCGCGGACGATGGCAGTGCCGAGTTTCGGATCGCGCTCGCGATCGCGACGCAGCGGCTGGCCCAACCGAAGTCGTCGAAAAAAACCGGCACCGGCATCCGCGGACACTGCGTGCCTCTCGATCGGGAGGCGAGCTGGCCGCGATTTGCGACCAACGCCCACGGCCTAACGCTTGGCCCCGACCAGTCCTGGAAAGGACGCGATCTGGTCGACGACCTCGCGGCAATCGTCATTCGCCGCGTCACGCGCGCGCGCACGTGGTCGGTCGCCGGGCTCGGCCTCGATCCGACGGTGACCGCGCCGCTCGCAATGGTCGCGCAATTCATCGACGGACAGGTCGACGATGCGCGGATCGCCCGGCTCGCGCGAGGGCTGATGTCGGTGAACACGACCGATGATCTGCCGCCGAGGAGCGATCCGTCGTTCGAGCACGCGGATGCCGCACATGGCGTCTTCCGGCTGTTGTGGCTGCCCGAGCGCTACGAGCTCGGTGTGCCTAGTGACGATCCGACGGCTCTGCGTTTGCTCATGGCTGGGCGCATCGACGCGGCGAGTCAGCTCGCGATCAAGCGTCTCGTGACGCGAGGCGTGCGTAGCAAGCTCCGCACCGTCATCGGCGACGCAAGGCTCGCGCGTCGGCTCGTCGCGGCGCTCGCCATTCCGATCAGCCGCAACGATGCCAAATATCTCCAGCAAACGGTCTGCGTTCCTACTCGGGCGCGCGAGACCGATCCGCACACAACGCTCTCGCGAACCGGAGGCCACACGTGACACTCGATCTATCCATGTTGCTCGATCCCAAGCATGACGCGACCCGCCTGCTCGTCGAGGCGCGTCTCCGACCGGTGCAGGGATCGCGATTTCAGCCCACCGGCTTCCCGGATCTGGGCGCGGCGGTGTTCGATGCGCCGGACGGTCAACACCTGCTCGTCGAGAGTCATCAGAGCATGGCCAACCGGCTCGAGACGGTGTGCTGGGATGCGGCCGCGAACGATCTCGTTCTCCCACTGCGCGGCATCTCGTACGTCCGTGTCGAGACCGCCGACGGCCAGTACCTCACGAGCTCGTTGACCGAGGCGCATCGACTCAATTCGCCGTACATCCTCGAAAGCGACGACGACTCGTTCAAGCAGCGTCTTATCCAGGAGACCGAGGAGCTCGCGAAGGGCCCGCTCAAGCGTGGCAAGTTCGCCGCAGTAGTCGCGAAGTACGACATTGGCGCGCTGATCCACGGGCTGTTCCTCGCCAAGTCGGAGATCTCGGGCGGCCGGCTGCGTCTCGAGCGTGCGCTCAGCGCGTTCATCGAAGCCCACGACGTCAAGGTTGCCGCGTCGGGTGGCGTCAAGAACGACGTCGTCGACGCATCTGGAGATGCGGAGAAGGGGTTCGGCAACGTCCCGTTCCAGCGAGATGAGTATACCGCGAGAGAGATCGTGGCGTACTTCAACCTCGACCTCGCACAGATCCGCGGCTACGGACTTGGCGCGGCGGCGGAACGCCTGCTCGTACTGATCGCGTTGTTCAAGATCCGCTCGTTCCTGGCGGGCGGCTTGCGCTTGCGCACGGCATGCGATCTTGAGGTCATCGGCGAACCGGCGGTGACGCGCCCGAAGGAATTCGCGCTGCCCACGCTCGACACATTGCGCGCAGCACTACCGACGATGATCTCGGAGTGCGCAGCGTCGTTCGGCGGCACCGCAGGCGTGACGCGCGTCGTCTACAAGAACGCCGCTGATCAGGCGGAGAAGGCCGATAAGAAGACGAAGAAGGGCAAAGGCAAAGCCGCCGACGACGGCGCCGCAAAGTAGCCATGCTCCGTATCGCTTTTTGCTTCACAGCCGGACGAGTGCACGCGACGCCGTGGGGACGTCACGTCAATGAAGGCGCGATCGAATGGCCGCCGAGCCCTTGGCGGATCTACCGCGCACTCCTCGCGACCGGGTGGAACCGCCACGATTGGAGCGCCGTGCCGGCCGACGCGCGCGAATTGCTGAGCGCTTTGATCGAGGTTCGGCCTACGTACTTCGTCGAACCCGGCGTCGGCACGGCGCATACGCGCCACTACATGCCCCGGCTCAAGGGGAGTACAGACCGGGTGATCGATTCGTTTCTGCTGGTACCGCGTGATCGACCGGCGCTGGTGATCCAATGGGATACCGACCTTAGCGTCTCGGCGTTAGCACTTGCCGCGCGCCTCGTCGCGAACCTGCCGTACCTCGGACGCGCGGAGTCTGCAGTGTGCGCCGAGCTCGTGGAGGCGATCCCGCGGAGCTTGGTCGCATGTAACTCGAGCGCAGTCCCGGAGTGCGCTCGCGTCGATCTACTGGCACCGATGCCGGGCGCGGAATTCGACGAGTGGAAGACTCGTGCGCTCGGTGCTGCTACCGGAGGCAGCGAACCGATCAGTGACAAGCTGCGCGCGAAGCTCGACGCGCGCTATCCTGTGGACGCCATCGAGGCATTGCAGGCGGACACAGCCCTGCTCCAGAAAGCCGGCTGGAGTCAGCCGCCCGGCACCCGCTGGCTGACGTACTGGGTGCCGAAGCCACAGCCGATTGCGCGGGCGGAGCACCGCCGGCAGCGGCCGATGCGCGCCGACACCGCCATGTTCGAACTTCGCGCGGATACTAAGCGTGCGCCGCTCCTACCGCTCATGCGCGACGCGATCCTGCGTGCCGAATCGATTCACAAGTGTCTCGTCAGCAAGTCCCATGTCGACGCGCGAGGCCCATCGCCCTGCTTCACAGGCTGCGATGAGCTACGCCGACCGCTCACGGGCCACGGACATGCCTCGGTACTCCCGATCTCGGAGCGCGGAGGAGTCGATCCATTCGCGCGGATGGACCACGTCGTGGTTCATGCGCCGATGGGATTCGACGACGCCGCGATCTCGGCGCTGCGCCGGACTCGCGTGACTTGGGCCGCGAACATGCCGGATCTGTTCCTGACGCTCATCGGATTCGGATCTCGGACCGAGATGCCGGACGTCGTCGGCAGAGGCCGTGCCTGGACGAGTCGCACGCCGTTCGTGTTGCCGCGCTATCTGAAGCCACGCGGCCGAAATTCGCTGCGCGGACAGATCGAGGCGGAGATGGAATCGCGCGGCCTGCCGCGTCCGGCACACGTCGAGGTCCAGCTAGACGACGGAAGCTACACGACACCCGAGCACGCCACGCAGTTGCTCGCCCCGCAGCGGCAGGCGGTACTTGTGTCGGCGGCGGAGGGACCCACCGAAAAACTGCGACGTCTCGCGACCCGCTGGCGCCACTTCAGGCTCGCGCGGATAATGGGAGGCCGACCACCGCCGAGCCGCACTGCGCTGGGTCTCCGAGTCATGTTCACCGAGGACGTTATCGGTCCGATCAGCCTGGGATACGGGGCTCACTTCGGGCTCGGTCAGCTAGTCGTCGAAGGAACATAGGGAGTGCGAAGTAACGTCCTCATCATGGCCAGCTCCATGGATCCTGAGCGTCTCGCCACAACGGTCTCGCATCGAGATGCACCGAAGGCTCTTCGGCGCCGACGTGGGCAACAGCAGCGTCCGCGATCATCACGTGGCGGAATGTCAGCAATCCCGGCGTACACGCGCTCGTCGTTGCTTGACCACTGTCCGTCCGAGACGCGACGCGCGCTTGGCGTATCTGTTGGCGTCGATCGATCGCCCGAGCATGTCGCAGCATCGCGCGGCCTGCTCTAGCGCGAGGGCGTGCGCAGGTACGCGTTCGATCACGCGCTCGAACACCGCGAGCGCTTCGGCGATGCGCCCTGCCCCACCGAGCGCGACGCCGTACGCGAAGTCGAAGGCGGTAGGTCGCGGAGCGATCCACTCGAAGCGAGCGAGCGCGTCGTCCGACTGACCCGCGAAAGCCTGGATCACGGCGATCGCGGTTGCGACGTCATCCGCTTCTGCACCGACGACGCGGATGCTCCGAAGCTGCCGAATGGCTTCGTCGACGTTGCCGGCGGCAAGATGCACCAAGCTGGCCTCCATCCGGTGGTGCGATGCTTGCGTGGCATCAGCGATCGTTCCAACCATTCGAGCGGCGCTGTCGAACCTGCCGCGCACGAACGACTGCTGTACGACCATCCGAACGGCCCAGCGATATGCCGCCGGATGCTCGCAGCAGGCCTCGGCGAGCTCGCGTTCGCGGCCGGGCTTCATGAGTGGAAGAAGCCGCGCGATCAGCTCATCGGGGATCTCATCGGGCAACTCGGGCTCTCGCGGCACGAGGGCCGACAGCTCGCTGACGATCCACGGCGCCCTCGATGCACGTAGATCGATGGCCCACCCGTAGTGCGTCGGCGCTTCGACCCGCACCAACTCGTCGACCAGCGGACCCGCACATGGCGCTTGCGTCCCGAGGATCACGATCTCCGCGAGTCCGGCGTCGCGATGCTCGGAAGCGATCCACGCCAGTACGTGTCGGGCTCGCGAGCGAAGGCGTCGCAAGGAGCTCGCCAAGTCGAGCATCGCGTCGCGCCCGATGATCCTGGCGATGCAGTCGGACAAGTCTCCCAGCGCAAAGAACCAGCGCAGGTAGAGCAGCCACACCACGTCCGCCGTCTTCGTCCTGTCGTGCGCCGCGAGGGACCGGGCGAACCGCTCGACGCTGTCCGAGGACGGGCGGCTTCGCCCATCGAACCAATCGTCCTTTGTCTTGCCCGGGTGGATCCGATCGCGAGTGACGCCGAGGGCCTTCGGGAGCGTCCTCAGGTGTGTCTTTGCTCCGCCGTCGCGCGCCCACGTCGGGGATTCGGTGGTGCCGTCGTCGAAAGCGAGCGGAGGTGGCGGGCAACGGAACAACTCGTCGAACGCGGCGCACCGGATCGCCATGTCGGCCACGGCGAGACGAAGATACCGAAGCGCGGCTCCGGTCGCGTTCGGCTTTTCGAGAGCGCGCGCATGCCCGACCAAATGATCCCACCGGTGGATCCAGATCTCGACGGCCGCCGTCAGCAGCTCGACCGGTTCGAACCGGTCGTCCTTGGCCACCGGCACATAGCCAGCCTCGATCAGCGTCCGGACCATGGCCCGAAGCAACGCTGCGCGCGCGCCGTCGCTCAGCGGTCGTTCACCTTTGAGGAAGCGTCGTCCGTTTGGCTTGCGACTCCGAGGAAGCTCGAGGTCGAGCGCGCGCCATACCGCATCGAGGATCAGCGGGCTTTCCGGAAGCGGGAATCGTTGCTCGCTCATTGCAGGTCGACCGTGTGGCCACGCCTACCGCGCGGTCACACTCGTTGCATCATCTCACTTGGGCGTGGTGGTTCCAGGCGACGTCGCCGGCGCGGGTGGCGATGCCGGGCCTCGCGACGACTCATCCGAGCCGCCCTCGGGCCGGCCGGCTTCACCCCTCGACTGCCAGTAGCTGTCGTTGTTCGGGTTCTGTTGATTGGCGGTGTTGTCGCGATCGGCTTTGCTCTGTTTGGACATCGGCGTTCCTTTCACAGCGTCCCGAAATGGGACGACAAGAGAATCGTGACTCTCGGCATCCGACTGCGCCCCCGGGCGTAGTGGTCAAAGATCGATCAGTACGGCAGGGCGCGCGCTACGGCGGCTGTCGCGCCGGCACGATCGCGCCCAGCGCATCCGCATAGACCTCATCGACGGCGAGCTCGACCTCGATCGACTCGAGCAGCAGCTTCTCGCCCGGTCCGAATTCCTCGAGAACCCAACGGCGTCCGTCGCGGCGATACAGATCGATCCTGCGTTCGTGCTGAGACACGAGCACGTACTCTCGAAGCGATCGAAGACGCCGGTACGCGGCAAACTTGTCTCCGCGATCGGAGTCCGCGGTCGACTCGGACAACACTTCGGCGATCACGGTCGGGTTGACGACCGCGTGGGGGTCATCTGGATCGGCTTCGACCGCCGCGCATACGACGTGCAGATCTGGGTAGGTCGCTCGGTCCGCCGCACGGATCCGGACTCGCACCTCGGCCGGCAGCACGACACACGCGCGTCCCTTCAGCGCATCTCTGACCAACCCAGTCAGCTGACCGATCAACCGTCCATGCACGATGGTCCCACCGGACATCGCGACGATCTCGCCATCGATGTACTCGTGCTTGATTTCGCTCGTCTCCGCGAAGGCCATGTACTCGGCATACGTGGCTCGCTTGCGCGCGACGTCGACCATCGATCAAACCGTACCATGCAACATCGCGCTCGCAGCCGGTGGGACCGCTCGGGCTCGCGAGGCAGGGGCGACCAGGATGCGGCGAAGATTGGCAAACGCAGGTGTCACCTAGATGACGAGAGCGATTGAGCACCGCAGGGGTTCCCAATCTGGGACCCTCGCGTGTCATACGGCCGAGGACCCGATGAACCGCCTGCGAAACCTGATCATCGCCGCCTGCCTTGCAGCGGCCGGACCGGCACGAGCCGACGATGCGGTCGCGACCTACGCGATCGTGGTCGGCTCCAATGCCGGCGGACCCGGCCAGACCGATCTGCGCTACTCCGAAGATGACGCCCGGCGCGTCGGCTCGCTGCTCACCGAGCTCGGCGGCTACAAGGCCGACCAGGTCGATCTCGTCGTACACCCGACGCCCGATGTCCTGCGCGATCGGCTCGCGAAGCTCGGCGAGCGCGTCACCGCGGATCTGGCGGCGGGGCGCCAGAGTCGCGTGTTCTTCTATTACAGCGGTCACGCGCGCGCCGCGGCGATCGATCTCGGCATCGACGAGCTGCCGCTCGCGGAGCTTCGGCAGCGGCTGTTTCAAGTGCCGGCGACCCTGACAGTCGTCGTGCTCGACGCCTGTCAGAGCGGCGCGTTCTCGCGTGTCAAAGGCGCGCAGCCCGCCGCCGACTTTTCGTACAACTCTCGGCAACACCTCGACGCCACCGGCATCGCCGTGCTCGCGTCGTCGAGTGGCAGCGAGCTGTCGCAGGAGAGCGAGCAGCTGCACTCGTCGTACTTCACCCATCACCTGCTCGTCGGACTTCGCGGCGCCGGCGATGCCAACGGCGATGGCCAGGTCTCGATCGACGAGGCGTATCGCTACGCGTATCACCAGACGCTGCTCGCGACGGCGGAGACCGCGGTCGGCGGCCAGCACGTGACGCTCGAGGTCGATCTCAAAGGCCACGGCGATGTCGCGATGTCGTTCCCGCGGGCGGCGACGCAATCGATCGAGCTCCCCGCGACCCTCGAGGGCAAGACGCTCGTCGAGGACAAGCGCTCCCATACCGTGGTCGCGGAGACGTACAAGGCGCGAGGCGCGCCGGTCCGGATCGCGGTCGCGCCGGGCGAGTATCAGGTGCTCGTGCGCCATGGCAGCTCGCTGTCTCGGTGCGAGGTCGCGGGCGGCGGTGTCGTCGATCTCGAGCACTGCAGTACCGAGGCGATCGTCACGACGACCACCACGAAGGGTGCCGGGATCCGCAACTTGCGCTTCGAGCTCGTCGCGATGGGCGGCATCGAGCGTCACGACGGCTTCACCGACACCCTCGAAGCCTTTCGCTATCACGAGGATGGTCCGAGCAGCGGACTCTCGCTCCGCGGCTACACGCAGATCGATCGTCACTTCTGGGTCGGCGCACTCGCGGGCTACGAATCGATGCCCCATTGGGAACGCGATATCGGCGCCCTCAACCCGCTGCGCTTCGACTGGGGCACGTACACCGCAGCCGCGATCGGCCGCGCGGAGATCGCTGCCGGAGAGACCGGCTTTCTGTCCCGGCTCCATTTCTACGCGCAGATGTCGGCGGGGCTCGGGGTCGGCCGCACGCTGTTCCGCGACCAAGACGACAAGGCGACCCGGCAGACCTTCTTCGGGCCCGCGCTCTCCGTCGGTGCCGGCATGCTCGGGCTCTCGCCGAACATTCCGGGCCTCGGGATCGCGTTCGGCTACGAGCTCGACTACGCACCCGTGATCGACAACCTCACCGGCGACACGCACGCCAGCGGCGGCCATCGCCTCAGCCTCTCCGTGTCCTACAGCTTTGGAGTTTCACGATGAAGAGGCCATGGTTTTCTTCGCTCGTCGTTCTCGGCGCTGCGCTGTCGCAGATGGGCTCGACCGGCGGTAGTTGCGGCGGTCAGGTGCTGCGCGATCCCGGCTTCGATCTGTGGTGCGGTACCGAGCTGTGCGCGTGGAAGGTCGAGCGTGGCCAGGCCAATCGGGTCGCGACCTGGCACGAGGGTGACTCGGGTGTCGAGCTCGCCGGACCCGACTCCGCCATCGAGCAACTGTCGCCGGTCACGTCGGGTGACGGTCACTGCATCAAGTTCGATCTCGTCTCGAACGTCGCGGAGGACGCCGAGGTCTATTTCAATGTCGACGTCCAGAGCGACGGCACGCTCGAGATGCACGAGCGCATTCCGACCTCTCACTGGAAGCCCCTGACCTACAGCATCTTCATCACCGCGCCGTACGATGGGATCCGGTTCGAGCTGACGAAGCGCGGCGCAGGCTCGGCGGTACTCGCGAACATCGAGGCGAACATCGACGGCGCGTCGTGCACGGGCCTGACGCCGCTCGACATCGGCCCACGCAAGAATGGCTCGACGTGCAACATGAATTCGGAGTGCGCGTCCGGGCTGTGCATCCAAGAATCGGCGCCGCTATCGCCGCGGTCCTCGCTGTTCGGCACCGTGTGCGCGGGCTGCGATCCACACAACCCCGTGTGCGGCACGGGCGAGGCCTGCGGTGTCGCGGAAGCGCCGGTACCGGTGTTGGTGCCGCCGGTCGAGTGCGTCGCCGCCGCTTCGCGCGAGCTCGGCGAGATGTGCATCTCCAACGCCGAGTGTGGAACCGGGATCTGTCGTCTGTCTCAGGGCGCTGCGGGATCGTGTTCCTCGTGCCGCTTCGACACCGACTGCACGGGTGGCGAGACCTGCAACCCCGCATGGCCGACCGGCCCTTCGGTGTGCGGCGGGTTGCAACACCTCGCGCCGCATGGCGCACCGTGCGGCTCCGACGACGATTGCGCGACCGGTAGCTGCAGTGGCGCCGTTCGCAAAGAATGCACCGACCGTCGCGTGTGCAGCACCGCCGCGGATTGTCCGTTCGGAAACACGGGCTCGAACGGCCTACAGAATGGCGCATGCAATAGAGTCGGTATCCAAGGTGGAAGCTGCGACTGATCCCCAATCGGCGTATCGCGCGTACGGGCCCGCGCTCGTACGCAAGGCGGAGCGCATCTTGCGCAGCCGCGAAGACGCCACCGACATCGTGCACACGTTGTTCGTCGATCTCCTTCCTCGCTGGAATCGTGACGTGGACCTCCCCTACCTATATCGCGCGATCACCAACCGCTGCCTCAACGCCTTGCGCGACCGAGGCACGCGGGCACGGCTACTCGAACGCGAGCAGTTATCGGCAGCGCCCGTGGGACGCGTCAGGCTCGACGACACCGTCGTCGGCATCCGACTGATCGCGGCGCTCACCGAGAAGCTCGATCCGAGTCACCTCGAAGTGCTCGTCGCGCGCTTCGTCGATGACATGACGCAGGAAGAGATCGCCGAGCACCTCGGAATCTCGCGCAAGACCGTCGGCAAGCGCCTCGATCGGATCCGCGAAGAGGTCGTCGCGCTCCGGGAGGTCGCGTGATGAGCGCGTGCATCGGCGAACCGATCTCCTGGTTGCGGCTCGAGCGCGTCGCCGCGGGCGTCGACGATGCGCCGGCCGGCGCGCACCTCGCGACCTGCGCAGCGTGCCGGAGCGCTCTCGAAGAGATCCGGCGCGACGTTGTCGCGCTGCCGGTACTCCACGTGATGCCGAAGCGTCGCTGGTGGACGTGGGTGATGCCGGCAATGGTCGCAGCAGCCGCCGTCGCGACGATCCTGTTCGTGATGCGTCCACGCGATCCGGGCCTCACCGAGCTCGCGCGCGTCAAAGGTGTCGGCCAGGTCGAGGTCGATGTGGTGCGCGAGCGTGATGGAGCGATCCGCGACGACGTGCGCAGCTTCGCGTACGGCGATCGCTGGAAGGTGATCGTGACGTGTCCGCCGAATGCGACGGCGTGGATCGATGTCGCGGTGATCGAGGCAGGCGCGGAGCGCGCCGACTATCCCGTCGCGCCGGCGCAGATCGCCTGCGGCAACCGCGTCGTCATCCCTGGCGCGTTCGTGCTGACGGGCGCGAAGCGCCATCGCGTGTGCGCGCGCGTCGGAGCCGGAGCACCACCGACGCGTAGCCTGCCACGCGACGGCGACGACAATGTCGCGTGCGTGACGATCAGCCCGGAATAGCAAGCGACGGGAACACGAGTAGGAACACCTCGGACCAATCTCGACCTGGTGTGGCCAATCCCGATCTCTTGGATTTCGGCCGCGGTTCCGTCGTCTGATCGACGTCGCTAATGCTTCGCGTCGCCGAAGGCGCGGAGCCATCGCTCTCGCGTCGCTGCCGGTCCGACGACGACGCACGTGAACTTGCCATTCACCCACTCGCTCGCGAATAGCTCCCCATCCGTTCGCTTCGCGTGCTCGGGCGAAATCCCCGGTGCATGCTGCACGACATACGTGATGTCTCCGCCGTCGAGCCGCACGCGAACCACCGCGGCACCGCGATGATGGATCTCGATCTTCCGCGCGCCCACGACCTGCCCCACCGCCGGCAGCGGCGCGTCTTTCCCGACCACGCCGAGCGCCCACGCCCGGAGCTCCGTCGCGCTCGGGGTCGTCAGATCCCACGCCACCGCGTTCCGATGCTGCTCGATCGCCTCGGTCACGAGCACGTTGTCGCGCGGCGCCGGAAACACCGTGTAGATCGACACGACCGTCCCCGTCAGCACCAAGAGCGTGAACAGCAACGAGACCGACACGCGCCGGTGTGCCGGCCGTGGCGGAGTGACGATCGCTTCGTCCCCTTCGACAGGCCCTTCGGCTTCGGCTTCGACAAGCTTCATTGCGGAAATGCCGGCGGTCGACCGAACCGGCGAACGAACTCGTCGAGAACTTTGGCATGTATCGCGCCGAAGTCGACCTGCTCGCCTTCTCCAACCTCGAGGTGGCGACACAACAAGCCCAACCCCGCAAAGCGTTGGCCCAGCCACATCGCGGACGCGCGCACGTCGGCGGCGTGCTCGTAGTGAACCATCGCCGACATTCCCGTCGGATAATCGAGCAGCCGGCCGGCCAGGCGCACCTGCAGCACACCCTCGCCCACCGGCGCGCGATTGGCCGCGTCGCCGAGCGGGTACCAGGGGCAGAACTGCATGGCGATAGGGTAACGTCCACGCGTGGACGAGATCGAGCCGATCGGCCGGCGATACGAGTTTGGGAGGGTCGATTCACCTCCTGACCGGCTGGTCCTCGGCGATAGCCTCGAGGTCGCCCGCGGAGAGCCCGACGCGAGCCTCGACGCGATCTACATCGATCCGCCTTTTGGCACCGGCGTCGTGCGCCACGGACGAGGCCACCGCTACGTCGACCGTGCGGATGACCCGGAGACGTTCGTCCGCTGGCTGTTGCCTTTGCTCGAGCAGAGCCGCCGCGTGCTCGCGCCGAAGGGCTCCCTCTTCGTGCACCTTGATTACCGCGCGGTTCACTACGTCAAGGTCGCACTCGACGGTCTGTTCGGCCGTGACCTGTTCGTCAACGAGATCGTCTGGTGCTACGCGGTCGGCGGCAAGAGCCGGCGCGGCTTCGGCCGCAAGCACGACACGATCCTGTGGTACGCCCGCGACGAAGGTTGGGCGTTTCATCCAGATGCCGTGCGGATTCCTCGTCGTGGGGGCTCGCACATGCGGGTCGTCCTCGACCAAGGCTTGGCCGTACAGGAAAAGACCGATCGCAAGACCGGGCGCGTGTATCGCTATCCGGTCAGCGCCGGCAAGGTCCCGGAAGACTGGTGGGCCGATATCGAGACCCTCAACCATTCGGATGGCGAACGCACCGGATGGCCGTCCCAGAAACCCGAACGTCTCGTCGAACGCGTGTTACAAGCGGTGACCATGCCCGGTGATCGTATTGCTGACTGGTTTGCGGGGTCGGGCACGACCGCGGCTGTCGCCCAAAGGCTCGGTCGGCGGTTCGTTGTCGTCGATCGCGAGCCTGCGGCGATCTCCGTCTGCACGAAGCGTCTCGTCGCGCAAGGGCGCCGGCTCGCCGCGGAAGGCACTCCGCCGCCGCCTCTCGTGCTCGATCGCTGTGGTCCGGCGCTTGCGGCGGCCGGTGCGACGGGTGAGAATTCTGAAGTTCAAGGCTAAGTAATGACTGCCACTTTGCAAGACGAGGCCACGCGCGTAACGCTTGAGGCCTGGCTCGTCACGGATGTCGGCGTCGTGCGTGAACACAACGAGGACTCCGCATGCATGGAGCCCTCGCAAGGGTTCTTCATCGTCGCGGACGGCATGGGTGGTCATGCAGCCGGCGAGGTCGCGTCCGCAATGGCCGTCGAGACGGTCAAGACCACGCTCGAAGGCGCACATGCCGAGATCGATGCCTTCAAGAAAGCGCCGACCGATGCGGGCCGCCGCGCGATCGTGCAGCTGCTGCAGAACGCCGTGCTCCATGCGCATCAAACCGTGTATCAGCGTGGCCAGGCCGAGCCCGACAAGGCCGGCATGGGAACGACGCTCGATGTCGTGTTGATCGCGGGTGCCGAGGCGTTCGTCGCGCACGTCGGTGATAGCCGCACGTACCTGATCCGCGATGGCCGGTCGTCGCAGGTCACGACCGATCACACCGTCGCAGAAGTGCTCGTGATCGAGGGCAAGCTGACGATCGAAGAAGCACAGGTCTCGCCGCTGCGCACGATCCTCGTCAATGCGATCGGCGTCTCGGCGGATGTCGGTGTCGAGATGGCGCACGTGACGCTCAAGCGGGGCGATCGAATGCTGCTGTGCTCGGACGGCTTGCACGACTACTTCCCCGTCGAAGAAGAGATCGCGCAGCGGCTGTCGGCCGAGAAGCCCGGCGAAGCACTCAAGGAGATGGTCGAGCTCGCGAAGACGCGCGGCGGCCACGACAACATCACCGGCGTCGCCGTTCACGTCACGGAGATCGTCGATTCGATTCCGCACCCGATGTCGGACGAGTCGACGCAGCCGGTCGACCTGCAGGGCAATCCGTTCTCCGCGGACGAGCCGACCCAGACCGCGTTCACGCCGACCGGTACGCAGGTGATTCCGCCGGAAGGCGCACCGCCGAAGAAGATCAGGCAGACGCAACCGATGCGCGCGATCGGCGACGAGGTACTGGGAGCGACGCTGCCACCGCCGATGTCGAAGAATGCGGCGAAGGCCGGCGTCAAGCCCGACAAGGCGAAGGCGGACGCCAAAGCCGACAAGCCGAATGCCGACGGCAAGGCGGACGAAGCCGACAGCAAGGACGCCGCACCGACCGAGATCGGCGCCGCGGATACAGGTCGCGTCGCCGTGCCGCCAAAAGACAAGCCGTAGACCGCGCTCGGTCGGAGAGCGCACGACGGATCGTGCGTTGCGCTCTTAGCCCGCCGGCTCGATCCGCTCGACGTGGGTCCCGAGCTCGAGCTCGACGCGATCGTCGTCGGGCTTTGCGTCGGTCACGAGCACGTCGCCACGGCGGGCGCGTTCGAACACGCGATTGTCGTCGCTGCGATGCCGGCGGAGGAGCCGGATCGGAATCCGGCCTGCATCGCTGCAGCCGTAAAGCTCGAGCTTGCCCTTCGCGGGCATCGGCGCGCTGACGATCCGCCACGCACCGGCGGTCGGCACGAGGGGGCGCGCGTCGCGGCGCAGCACGAGGTACGACAGCTTGAGCCCGCTATCGCGCAGGTGCGTGAGGCGGGCGAGCTCCGCCGTCCGAGGCGGCAGTTGCACGGCGCGGTCCTCGTGGCACCAGTCGTTCGGATCGAGCAGCATCGGGCACGGCGCAGACGTTCGCGTGCACGGCGCGAACACGGTCGCGTGCGAGCCGGCGAGCACGGCATCGCGCAGCTCGTGAAGCGCACGCGAGGT
>JAQBQF010000259.1 GCA_028287115.1 Myxococcales bacterium | reverse complement strand
CCGCCAGTGCGAGTAAGGCGTGGACGCGCGCGCGCACGAGTCCGGCAGCGGCGGCTTCACGAGCGGCTCGAGTGGCCGCCGCACGTGCGTTGCCGCGATCTCCGCGCGAGAGCTCGAGACGCGCGACGATCACGAGCGCGGACGCGAGCTCGATCGTGCGATGCGCGCGTTCGGCGAGCACGGCCGTGTCGCGAGCGAGCTCGAGCGCGAGCCCGACATCGCCGGCGGCGAGTGCGACCTCCGCGCTCGAGAGGCTGCGATCGAGCTCGTCGCGCGATTCGGCGCCCGCGTTGCGTGCGAGCTCGACGGCGCCGGCGCGCTGACCGCTCATCGCGCGAGCCGTTGCGAGGAGCACGGCGACGGTCGCCGCGGAGGCGGAGTCGAGCGCAGGTTTGCCATGCAGCTCTTCGAGCCGCGGCAGCGCGGCATCGAGGCGCAGCTCGAGCAGATCGATCGCGGCGACCACGGCGCTGCCGCGGGCGGACAGATGACCGAGCTCTCGGCGGACACTCGAGGCGAGCGCAGCGCTTGCGAGCTCCGCAGCGAGGGAAGGCTGGCCGCGCAGGATCTCGAGCTCTGCGAGATCGAGCTCGGCCCTGAGTGCACCGAGCTCGTCACCGCGTTCGCGGCGCGCGCGCACGAGATCGTGAAGCACGGCAGCGGCGCCACCGGCATCGCCACGGCGGCGAGACACCAGCGCGCGAGCCGCGAGGACTTCGTCGGCAACGGCGACCGCATCGAGATCGCGGGCAACGGTATCGGCGGCATCGAGCGCGGTCGCGGCTTCGACAAGCCGGCCTTCGCGAGCGAGGCCGATCGCGCGTCGCGCGTCGATGATCGCCGAGAGCTCGCTCGCTTCGAGACATGCCGGGACGCTCTTGCAGGCGCCGTGGGCTCGCGCGAGCGAGGCGCGCATCGCGGCAACGCGGCCGGCATATTCGTCGACCTTCGCGGCCGCGAGGTGAATCCGTGCGCGGGCCAACGGATCTGCATTGGGGACGTCGCCGAGCTGACCGAGATGTGCCGAAGCTGCATCGGGGTTGCCTGCGAGCAGCTCGAGCTCCGCGATCATCGCGACCGCACGCATCCGCTCGCTCTGATCTGCCGAGCCGATCAAACCTTGCAGCGCACGGCGTGCGCCGGTGACGTCACCGGACGCGAGCGTCAGCTCGGCGTGGAGCAGCGGCGACACCGTGCCGGCCGCCGCGCTCGCGCGCTCGAACGCTTCGGTGAAGCGGCCGCCGCGAACCGCGATCTCGATCCGCAGCGCGGCGAGTGCGCGCGATCGATCGGGATCCATGATCTTCTCGATCGGGGTCTGGCTGGTCTCCTTCACGTCGTTGCGCGTCAACCGCTTCGGTGCGCGATCGCCGAGTGCGTCGAGGAGCGCCTCGAACTCACCGGCACCGCCACTGCGCGCCGCGAGCTCGCGGTCGGCGAGCAGCACGTCGGCCGCACGATCGCGATCTCCGGCGGCGAGCCAGTGCCAGACAACTTCGCGCACGCGCGTGATCTGATCCATCGCACCGAACGCGCCGTCGTCGCCGGCTTGCCACGCGAGACGCGGTCCTGCGGAGAGCGCCGCGGTGCTCGCGACGAGCTCGGCGGCCGCCGCAGACAGGCGCTTCTTACCGTCGGGCGAGAGTTGCGCGAGCACGTCGACGCGGACCACCTCATGAAGCACGACGCGGCCATCGCCGGTCGTATCGACGAGCTGCTTCGCGACGAGGCCGGTCAGCGCGGCTTCGGTATCGATGCCGGGCGAGAGTGCCGTGACCGCCGCGGGCGCGACGGGCTGACGGAGGATCGCGAGCGCCTCGATCGCGGCGCGTGCCGGCGGCTCGAGCGCACTGATGTCCCATGCCGATTGACCGAAGCGCGAGCGCGCATACTCGCGGCGAAGCGCGAGTGGCACACCGCGGGTCCGACCGAACGCGGCATCCCAGCCGTCGGTGTCGCCGTACGTCTCTTCGAGATTCGTCCACAGCGCGGAGGCGGCGTCGATGTCGAGTCCTTGGAGCTCGATCTCTGCGATCGCGGCGCCGACCGCCGCGGCGAGTGGATCGCGACCGACGACCACGACACGTCCGAGTGCGGTCTGTCCGAGCAACAGCGGCGACAGCAGGCTCGTCGCTTCGTCGATGCGTAGATGTTGGATGTCATCGAACACGAGCACGCGCGCGGTCTGCGCGAGCGTCTGTGCGAGCGTTCCGGGAACGCAGCGAAGTGCGCGCTCGGCGCGAGCACGCAGCGCCGAAGCGCGATCGCCGGGATGACACTCGACGATCGAGCAAGGTGCACCGAGCAGCGGAGCGAGCTCGGTCACCAGGCGGGTCTTCCCAGACCCGAGCGCGCCGTGCAGCGACACGAGCGAGACGACCGCGAGGTGTTGCTTGAGCTCGGCCAGCTCGTTCTGCCTGCCGACGAACGGGAGGGGCCCGATGGGGGTCATGGGATTCGTGATTTTCGAGGCTCTTCGGCGCATGGTCATGGACTGCCAGACGCGATGTCAGCAAGGTGTGAGCCATTCACCGTGGAGTGATCTGAGGTGCCGGAAGTATGCGTGACCTCAGCGAACGAGTCGCGGCATTGTAGGGCACCTTTCGTCGGTCACACCAAGTGATACGCCGGAACCGCGATGACCGCCTATCAATCGGGGCGGCAGGTCCCACCTGTCGGTGACCGTGGGTGTCAGGCAGTGCGAGTTAGTGAGCGAGCTCCAGGAGCCTCCCGATCGCCGTGTCCCAGCCCGCAGATTCGTCCCGCGCTTGGCGCAGCAGCTTCTCGATCTTGGGGTAACACGCCACAGCCTCATCGATCTGACGATCGCGCCCGGCCTGGTACGCGCCCAGCGTGATCAGGTCGCGGTGCTCTTCGTAGATCGCGAGCCGGGTTCGGACGCGCGCGGCGGCCTCGGCATGCCGCGGCTCGACCACCCGCGACATCAGCCGCGAGACGCTCGCGACGACATCGATCGGCGGGAAGTGTCCGCGTTGTGCGAGCCGGCGATCGAGCACGATGTGGCCATCGACCAGACCGCGGACTTCATCCGCGATCGGCTCGTCCATATCGTTGCCGGCAACGAGCACGGTGTAGATCGCGGTGATCGAGCCCTCCGGGGTTGCACCCGCGCGCTCGATCAGCCGCGGCAGCAACGCGAACACGCTCGGCGGATAGCCGTGCCGCGCGGGCGGCTCGCCTGCAGACAGCCCGACCTCTCGCTGTGCCCGGGCGACGCGCGTCAGCGAATCGACGAGCAGCAGCACGGACGCGCGCCGTTTCTCGCGAAACCACTCCGCGATCGCCGTTGCGACATGCACCGCGCGTAGCCGCACCAGTGGTGGCGCATCACTCGTCGCGCACACGACGATCGTCCGGGCGCGCGCGTGTGCGAGCTCGTGATCGAGGAGCTCCGCGAGCTCTCGGCCGCGCTCGCCCACCTGACACAGCACGACGACATCCGCGCCGGCACCGCGAGCGATCTGACCGAGCAGCGTCGACTTGCCGACCCCGGCGGCAGAGAACAGTCCGACGCGCTGGCCGCGACCGAGCGTCAACATCGTATCGAGCACCCGAACCCCGGTCGGTTGCGGCTCTGTGATCGGCGGGCGCGCGAGGGCCGCGGGCGCAGGCCGATCGACCGCCCAACGTTCGCCGCCGAGCTCGGGCCCGTCATCGATCGGCTGGCCGATGCCGTCGACCACGCGACCGAGCAAGTCGTCGCCGCACCGGATCGCGAGCGTCTCGCCGGTGCGCCACACGGTTCCCGCGGGTGCGACGCCCGCGAGATCGCCGAGCGGCAACAGCACGGCCTGTTCGCCACGAAACCCGACGACCTCGGCGGACACCGGCTCGCCCGCGCGCCGATCGATCCGCACGACCTCGCCGAGCGCGACGCCGGGGACGTTTGCTCGCACGACCAAGCCGACGACCTCCTCGACATGGCCCGTGATCGCGTCACCGACGACGACCGGTCCACTGTCGGTATCTCCCGGATCGTCTTCGCCGTCCGCCTCGCGGGGATGATTCGCCACGTGACGCGCACCCTCGACGAGGTGATTCGCGAGCACGCGCGCATCGTCACGAAGCCGCGTGGCCTCGGCACCGGCGCGCGCTTGCAGTCGCGCGGCATCGGCACGAGCGTCGTTAAGGATCCGCGCGGCGAGCGTCTTGACGTCGTTCTTGACGTGCGCCGCCGAGTCGCGCGCCGTTTGAAGCAGCGTGCTCGCTTCGTTCTCGGCCGCCTCGCGCAGTCGTTTGACCTCGGCGCGTGCATCTTCGAGAAGCTGTTGCGCCGCGCGCTTTGCCTCACTCGTCGCGTCGTGCTCGTCGCCACCGATCACGCGCCCGGCCTTCATGGCTTCACGTTATCAGTCGGCGGCGAGCGCCGTCCACGTGGGACATTGGTCGACAGGGTCGCCGGCCGCCTGCGCGAGCTCTGCGCCGACGACGATCCCGATGTCGCGGGGCAGCCGCAGGATCAGCTGCCGGCGTGCGAGCGCGTCGAAGTAAGGCGCGATCGCGCGCGCGCCGATCCGCAGGAGGCCGAGCTCGTCCAGCACGACACCGCGACATCGCGCGATGCACGCGCGCGCGGGACCGAGTGCACCTGCTCGCGGCGGCTTCGCGATGCGTTCGGTCGCGCGTGTCTGCTGCCCCGCGCTCGCCATCACGACCGCGAGCTGATCGGCACCGGTCTGCTCGAGCCACGCTCGGAGCTCGTCACCGCCTTGCGCGACGACCACAGCAACGCTCACGAAACGACCGCTCGCCGGCCGCTCGTTCGTGATCGGCGGCATCGGCGGCAGCTCCGCACAGACCCAGCGTGCGAGCCACACATCGATCGGGTCCTCGCTACCCGCCGCCAGCGCGGCACGCGCGCGGTCCGGTAGCGGCGCGAGCGCGGCTTCGATCCAGGTCGGATGCACGCCGCGCAATCCGGGCGGCATCGGCGCGCGAGCCGCCGCCGCCCATTCGGCGCGCCGAGTCGGCGTCCCCGAAATCCTTGCGAGCTCGGTCCGTGCCTCGCGGATCTGCTCGCCGATCGAGCCGCCGATCCGAGCGAGCACGGCACCGGCGTCGTCACCCAGCCGGACCGCCGCGACGGCGAGTGCCCGGCCTAGCGTCATCAGATCTCGTGACCGGTCTCGGCGCGGCGGCGACGGCGCTGCGGCCGCAACTTGTAGCGAAGCAGCTTGCCGCCCGGCCCCCTCGGCAACGCCTCGACGAACTCGATCCACCGCGGATACTTGTAAGGAGCGAGCGTCTGCTTGACGTACTCCTTGAGCTCGGCTTCGAGCTTCGGACCGCCTTCCCAACCGACGTTCGTCACCACGAACGCGAGCGGCTTGATGAGGCCCTCTTCATCATCGGCGCCGATCACAGCGCATTCCCACACGCCTTCGTGGGCGGTCATCGCCAGCTCGAGCTCCGCAGGTGAGACCCACTTGCCGCCGACCTTGAACAGATCGTCGACGCGGCCGCAGTGATGATAGAAGCCTTCGCGATCGACCATGAATCGGTCGCGCGTCGTGAACCAACCGTCCGCGCGCAGCTCGCCGCCCTGCCCGGCCCCGCCCCAGTAGCCGGTGAACAGCGATCCGCACTGCAGCTCTAGCGTCCCGATCTCGTCGACGCCGACCGGATCGCCATCTTCGTCGACGCAGCGCACCTGCACGCCGGCGAGCGGCTTGCCGCACACGCCGGGACGCGCGCCCGGATCGTCGCTGCGACCCGCGAGTGCGAACTGAAAGATTTCGGTCAGGCCGTAGCCGACGACAACTTCGGTGCCGAGCACGCTGCGGATCCGCGGGATCAGCCGCTCCGGCATGCCTTCGGCGCCCGCGACCGCATGGCGGAGCTGCGCGAGCGGCTTGTGAATGCCTTCTTTTTCGGCGTCGTGCGCGAGCTGCGCGTAGACCGACGGTGTGGCGAACAGGACCGTCGGTTTATAGGTGCGAAGCTGCGCGAACATCGGTCCCGAGTGCGGCTGCGCCGGAAACAGCAGCGACTCGGCCTGCACTGCGAGCGGCAGGAACAAGCCCGAGCCGAGGCCGTAGGCGGTCGACAGCCGCGCGACGCACAAGATCCGATCCTGATCGGTGAGCTGCAACAGGGCTTGCGCGAACGACTGGCGCGCCGCGGCGATCGTCTGCTGCGTGTGCGGTACCGCGCGGAGCTCGCCCGGGCCCGAGCCCGCCGAGTACAGCAGCAAGCACACGTCCGTCACGCCGCTCGGTGCGGGCGGTTGCGGCTGCGAAGCCGCGATCAGCTTGCCGAAATCCTGGCTGCTGGCGAGCTTGGCGCCGACGCAGATCACCTCGCGCAGATCCGGCGTCTCGCTGCGCGCCGCGTCGAGCACCTGCTCGTGCTGGTCGTCGGTAAACGCGATCACCGCGCCCGCGTGCTGGACATACTCCTGAAGATCATCCGGCGTCGACAGCTCGGAGACCGGCACGGCGATGCCACCCGCGTGAATCGTCCCGAGGATCGCGGCCGCCGCCTCGAGCGTGTCGCGCATCAGGATCAGGACCCGCTCGCCACGCTGCAACTTGAGCCCACGCAACGCGGACGAGGTCCGGCTCACGATATCGGCAAGCTCGTCGTAGGTCCACGCGCGGTCACCTTCGCGCAACGCCGGCCGCGGACCCGCTCCGTTACCGAGCGCGGAGTCGAGAAGCCAGGAGGCTAGGTTGCCGATCATGGGTTCGCGCCGTAATCGTAACGGACTAACCCGGCGAGGACAAAAAGAAGTCGTACATTCCCCCCGATGCGGATCGTCGGAGGCAGCCTCGGAGGTAGGGTTCTGCGCACCCCGGCCGGCGCCGACACGCGACCGACCACCGATAAGGTCCGGCAGGCGCTGTTCAATATTCTGGGTTCAGTGGAGGGGATTCACGTACTCGATCTGTTCGCGGGCTCCGGCGCGCTGGGCATCGAGGCGTTATCTCGAGGCGCCACGCATGCGACGTTCTTCGACCTCGCAAAGCCAGCGATCTCGGCGGTTCGGGCCAATCTGCGCGATCTCGAGATCGAGGATCGCGCGACCGTGGTCGCCGGTGACTCGGTCGCGCTCGCCGCGCGGCATGCACCGCGCTCGCCCTGGGGGCTCGTATTTGTGGACCCTCCCTACCGTTCGGACCTCGCGACGCGTGCCGTGCTCGCCCTCCCGCCACAGAACCTCGCACCCGGCGTGGTGATCGTCATCGAGCACGATCGCCGCAACGTTCCTCCCGAGAGCCTGGGATCTCTGGTACGAACGGACCAACGTCGCTACGGCGACAGCTTGGTCTCGTTCTACTCGGAAAGTCCGAGGAGGAAAGTCCGAGTAGTAGAGCCGACATGACGAAACCCCCGTCAATCGCCGTTTATCCCGGAACGTTCGATCCGATCACGAACGGTCACCTCGACATCCTCGAGCGCGCGCTCAGGCTGTTCGATAGCGTGATCGTCACGGTCGCGCTGAACCAGCGCAAGCAGCCGCTGTTCACGGTCGACGAGCGGATCCAGTTCATCCGCGATGCGCTGCCGAGTTACGGCACGCGGCTCGAGTTCGCGACGTTCGATGGGCTCCTCGTGGATTTCTGCAGGAGCCGCGGCGCGAGCGTGATCGTTCGCGGCCTACGCGCCCTCGCGGATTTCGAGTACGAATTTCAGTTCTCGCACATGAATCGCCGGCTCGCACCCGGTGTCGACTCCGTGTTCCTGATGACCGACGAGCGCAATCACTACGTCTCTTCGTCGCTCGTCAAAGAAGTGGCGAGCCTCGGGGGGGACGTGACCGGGCTCGTGCCCGCCGCGGTCGTCCACGCGCTCGCCGAGAAGTATAGGAAATAGGGAATGCCAACTCCGATTAAGATCGCCTCGCGTCTCGATCCGATCAAACCGTCGATCACGCTCGCCGTCACGGCGAAAGCCGCCAAGCTCAAGGCCGACGGCATCGACATCATCAGCTTCGGCGCGGGCGAGCCCGACTTCGATACGCCCGACCACATCAAGGACGCTGCGCGCGCCGCGCTCGATAAAGGCGTCGGCAAGTACACCGATACCGCCGGCATCCTGCCACTTCGCAAGGCGATCGCCGCCGAGCTCTCCGCCGTCCACAAAGTCTCGATCGAGCCCGATCAAGTGCTCGTCTCGACCGGCGCGAAGCACAGCCTCTATAACCTGTTCATGGCGCTCCTCGATCCGGGCGATGAAGTCCTGATCCCCGCGCCGTACTGGGTCAGCTATCCCGATATGGTGATGCTCGCGGGCGGTCGGCCGATCATCCTCGAGACCAAAGCCGAGAACGACTTCGCCGTGACCGCGCAGCAAGTCGCAGCGGCGTGCTCGGGCCGGACGCGCGCGATCGTGCTCAATAACCCGTCGAACCCGACGGGCGCGGTCTACACGCGCGCGCAGATCGAAGCGCTCGCGAAGGTCGTCGTCGAAAAAGATCTGCTCGTGATCTCGGATGACATCTATCGTCAGCTCGTCTACGGCGATGCCGAGTACGTGTCGATCGCTGCGGTCAACCCCGAAGTCGGGAAGCGCACCGTGCTCGTCGACGGCGTGTCGAAGACCTACGCGATGACCGGGTGGCGCATCGGTTACACGGCTGGCCCGCTGAACCTCATCAAGGCGATGAACAAGATCCAAGGCCAATCGACCTCGAACCCGACGCACATCTCGCAGATCGCGGCGCTCGCCGCGCTCACCGGTCCGCAAGATTGCATCGCGACGATGCGCAAGGCCTTCGACGAGCGGCGTATCGAAATGGTGAAGCTGTTGCGCGCGATCCCGAACGTCACGTGTCGCGAGCCCAAAGGCGCGTTCTACGCGTTCCCCGATCTCTCCGCGTACATCGGCAAGAAATCCGCCGAGGGCTCGATCCTCGACGACGATGTCCAGCTTTGCGACTGGCTCGTCGAGGTCGGCAAGGTCGCCGTCGTCCCGGGCTCCGGCTTCGGCGCCCCGGGCTTCGTGCGGCTGTCGTACGCGTGCTCGATGAAAAACATCCAAGAAGGCGTCGGTCGCCTGTCTCGCGCGCTCCAGACGTTGCGCTGAGCGCCGTCCTCCTGTGATAGGCTGGTGATCGGTGCTTGCTGAGGGAACCACCATCGGGACCTATCGGGTCCAGCGCAAGATCGGTGAAGGCGGCATGGGTGCCGTCTACATCGGCGAGCACACGCTGCTCGGGCGCAAGGTCGCGATCAAGGTCCTGCTGACCGAGCTGTCGTCCCACCAGGAGATCGTCCAGCGCTTCTTCAACGAGGCCAAAGCGGTCACCCAGATCGCCGATCCGGGCATCGTGCAGGTGTTCGACTTCGGCTACCACACCGACGGCAGCGCGTTCATCATCATGGAGCTCCTCGACGGCGAGCCCATGGACAAGCGGCTCGAGCGGATCGGCCGGTTCTCGCCGACCGATTGCTTGCGGTTGATGCGCCTGATCTGCCAGTCGCTCGGCGCGGCGCATGCCAAGGGCATCGTTCACCGCGATCTCAAGCCCGAGAACATCTATATCGTCGGCGATCCGGCGGTCACCGGTGGCGAGCGCGCGAAGATCCTCGACTTCGGCATCGCGAAGCTGACCGCGGACGAGCCCAAGAAGATGAAGACGCGCACGGGCATGGTGATGGGCACGCCCGTCTACATGTCTCCGGAGCAGTGCCGCGGTGCCGGCGAAGTCGACGCGCGGTCCGATATCTATTCGATCGGTTGCGTGATGATGACGATGCTCACCGGGCGCCCGCCGTTCGAAGGCGAAGGCTCGGGCGATCTGATCGCCGCGCACATGATCACGCCGCCGCCGCTCGCGGGGGCTCGACTCCCGGGCTTGCCCGAGCTGTTCGATCAGATCCTGCAACGCTGTCTCGCCAAGTCGGCGAAGGATCGCTTTCAGTCGATGCCCGAGCTCGCGAAGACGCTCGGACACGCCGAACAGATGATGCTGCATTCGGTGCAGCCAACGATGGCGGGCGATGTGCCCGGTTATGTCGGCTCGGGGCTCACGCCTCCGCCGAATCTCCGGATGCCGACGGGCGGGATGCCGCCGCCTGGAACTGCGCCCGGCATTCCCACGCCCACGACGCTAACGGGCGCTTCGGGGCAAGCGGGGACTCAACCGGGAAGCCCGGCCCCGAAAAACCGCGGCGCGGTGATCGGTGCGAGCATTGGCGCGGTGCTGCTGATCGGAATCGTCGTGTTCGCGGTCACGCGCGGCGGTGACGCAACGACCGAAACCAAACCGGCGACGGACCCCGGCAGCGCCGTGGTCACACAGCCGACGGTGCCGATGGACGCCGCGGCGAAGGCCGTTGCAACCAATCCGGGCAGCGGTGCGACGGCCGGTAGTGCGATGGTCGCGACCGTTCCTGTGGACGCAGGAATTCCCGACGCCCCTGCCGTCGTGGAAGTGAATCCGGTCGACGCGGCCGTCGAGGTCGTCGTGAAGCGTCCGAAGTCTGGCGGCGGTCACAGGCCCCCGAAGGTTCCTTCGCCCGCCGGCGGCAGCGCTCAGCCGGCGGGCTCTGCGTCGGCGCGTCCTGTCGATCGCGGCGATTGATGTACGAGCGACGTGATCGTAACTGGCTCTCGCTCGATGTCTCGTAACTTTCCTGGGGGAGTCATGCAACGAGTGGATCTGCCGAGTCGAGCATTGTTGAGCGTCGCGTTTCTGGTGGTCTGCGCGGGCCGTGCACACGCACAAAGCGCGGAAGCCGAGGCGCTGTTCAGCGAAGGCGACAAGCTGATGGCAGAGGGCAAGATCGCGCAAGCGTGCGATTCGTTCGATGCCTCGAACAAGATCGAAGCTCGCGCAGGAACGCTCGTGCGGCTCGGCGAATGCCGCGAACAGAATCATCAGATCGCATCGGCGTGGTCGGCGTACAAAGACGCGCTCAGCCGCGCCAAGGATCCGCGCAAGCACGACATCGCGCTCGCGAAAGCGACCGAGCTCGAGCCGAAGCTGTCGTATCTGACGGTCTCGATTCCGGATGAAGCGCGAGTCGACGGTCTCGTGATCACGCGCAACGGCAAGCCGCTCGACCCGGTACTGTGGAACCGCGCGGTTCCCGTCGACGGCGGCGAATACGTGATAGGCGGCCGCGCGCCGGGACATGAAGAATGGAACACGAAGGTCACGGTCCTGGAGATCAACGGCAAGACGAGCGTCGACGTGCCGAAATTCAAAGAAATCGCCAAGCTGTTGGAGCCGACTCCGACGAAGCCCGTTGCAGGCAGCGGCGATGTTGCGGTCGATGCACCGGTCAGCATGTTCACGCGCAATCGCAAGATCGCGATCGGCGTCGCCGGTGTCAGCGCCGTCGGCGTGATCGCAGGCATCGTGCTCGGCACGTCGGCCAAGGGCAAGCAGAGCGACGCGCACGCGCTGTGTCCGGATCCACAAACGCCTTGCGCATCTGCGGATGCCGCGAACGAGCTCTCGAAGTCGGGCCACAGCTTGGCGCTCGAAGCCAACATCGCGTTCGGAGTTGCTGCGGCTGCGGCGATCGGTGCGGGCGTGTTGTGGTTCACGGGCGCGCCGGAGAGCCCGCATCGCGTCGCGATCGTTCCGTCGACGAACGGCGTCACGATCTTCGGGCGGTTTTGATCCGCGGTGATCGTTTCGCGCTAGCGCGGGCGACTAAGACTCCGTCGCCGCCGTGAAACCGGCGACACGCGCGGGCGCCACGACTGCCTCAACGGTGATAATCTGGACCACGAGCATCGTGGCTGCTGGTGTCACGGCTTTGGGGGATTCTGATGCGCAGTCTTCGTTTCGCGATCTTGTTCGTTGCTGCGTGTAGCGTCCCCGAAGAAAACTTCAGGCACATCACGGATGGCCATCCCGGCGATGGTCCGGCCGACGCGATGCCCGACGGACCGGGTTCTGTCCCGATGCTCACTGCAGCGCCGACCGCCGACGTGATGCTCGGCGACGTGATCGTCGGTCAAGCGAGCGCCAAGTCTTCGATCACGGTCTCGAACAACGGCGACCAGACCAGCGGCGCGATCACGATCGCGTTCGACGACACGACGCTCGGGCTCGCACTCACCGACGACATGTGCAGCGGGCAACCGCTCGCAGGACATCACACGTGCACGTTCGCGGTTCAATTCACGCCACCCCAATCCGGCACCGCGAACACGATGCTGCGGATCGACGCGGCGCCGGGCGGCGCGATGAGCAAGGTGGTCAGCGGCCGTGGTCTCACGCAGGGCATGGTCGATGTCGTCGAGGCGAGCTACGACTTCTCGAGCGTCGGCATCGATACCGGTCCCGTCACGAAGACGTTCACGATTCGCAACACCGGCCAGACGACGATCGGTGCACCGGTCCCGACCACGGCGAACGGCGATGCGAGTTACGCGATCCAATCGCACACCTGTACGGTCCCGCTGGCCCAGACCGGGACGTGCACGGTGGTCGTCGCATTCGATCCTGCGACCGTCGGCATGAAGGCGGGCTCGCTGACGGTGACGTCCACCGGCGGCGGCGGCATGGATTCGGCGACGCTCGCCGGTATCGGAACCGCGCACGTCGCGGTGACGCTCGCCGGAACCGGAACCGGGCTCGTGACCTCGACCCAGGTCGGGATCAACTGCGGCACGCAGTGCGCGGCGGATTTTTCGTCATCGCCGGTGACGTTAACCGCACTCGCGAGTCTCGGCTCGACGTTCGGCGGCTGGAGCGGTGATTGCACCGGCATGGGCTCGTGCAGCCTCCCGCTCGACGGTGGAAAGACCGTCACCGCGACCTTCACGGTCAATGTCTACAACCTGACGATCGTCCAGAACGGCACGGGCACCGGCTCGCTGGCGACCTCGTTGTCGCCGGCCGGCGCCGTAGGCATGTCCTGCGGAACCGGCTGCACCGCGTATCCGTATCAGACGATGGTCACGTTGACGCCGACCGCCGCGACCGGCTCCGTGTTCTCGGGGTGGTCGGGAGATTGCGCGGGCACCACGACATGCTCGGTGACGATGGATCACGCCCGCAACGTCGTCGCGACCTTCGCGCGCCAGCAGTTTCCGCTCACCGTGATCAATGCGGGCACGGGCACCGGCAATGTCGCCTCCAACATGCCCGGCGTCAACGGAGGCATCGACTGCGGCACGTCGTGCAACGATACGTATGACTACAACGCGATGGTCGTGCTGACCGCGACGCCTGCAACCGGCACGAATCCAGCGGTCGCCTGGGCCGGGTGTTTGTCGTCGACGGCGACGACATGCAACGTGACGATGACTGCGGCGCACAGCGTGACGGCAACGTTCACGGCCGGCTCGTACGTGTTGACGATCACGCCGCCGGCGAACGGCAGCGTGACCACCGCCGACGGCAATATCAATTGCGCCGGAACGTGCAGCAAGTCGTACGCCTATCAGGCCGCGATCGTGCTGACCGCGGCGCCCGCGACCGGCTATCACTTCGATCATTGGGTCGGTGGGCCATGCAACACCTCGACGACCGCGACCTGCGTGTTCGCCGGCGGCATGCCCGCGGCGAACACCACGACGCAAGCGCTGTTCGCGATCGATTCGGAGCTGCTTACCGTCAACGTCGGCGGCACCGGCACGGGCGTCGTCACCTCGAACCCGGGCACGATCATGTGTCCCGGCTCGGCGTGCACGCAGAGCTTCAACTACAACACGCCGATCACGTTGACCGCGGCGCCGCAGAGCGGGGCGGTGGTAACGTGGACCGGCTGCACGCCGGGCGCGGGCAACACGTGCACGCTCACGATCACGCAGCCGACGACGGTCGGGGTCACGTTCTCGACGGGACCGCAGACGCTGACCGTTCACATCGCCGGCAATGCGGCCGGTACCGTGACCGGCAACGTGGCGCCGCTGATCAACTGTCCGGGTGCGTGCACGCAGACATATGCGTTCAATCAGACCGTCGTTCTGACCGCGACGGCCGGAGGTGGCGCCTCGTTCACGGGTTGGTCGGGCGACTGCTCGGGGCCCGGCACGTGCACCGTCGTGATGAGCGCGCTGCGCGACGTCACCGCGAACTTCTTCGGCGGAAATCAAACCCTGACCCTCGCGAAGGCCGGCAACGGCACGGGCACGCTCTCGGTCAATCCGAGCCAGACCGCGATCAGCTGCAACGCCGATGCGAGCGTCTGCGTCTATCCGTTCGGCACGACGATTCAGGTTGCTCAAACGCCCGCCGCAAACTCGATGTTCGGAGGATGGGCGGGCGCGTGTACCGGCGCGAGCGCGTGCACGTTGACGATGGATCAGCCGCGCAACGTGACCGCGACGTTCTCGCTCCTGCGTGAGCGGCTGCAGCTCCAGATCACCGGCGGAGGAACGGTCACACCGTCTCCGCTCGGCACGCCGTGTCCGTCCCCGGCCGTCAGGTGCTGGGACTACGACTACGGCTCTCCGATCACGCTCAACCCTGCCGCGGATTCGGGCTCGAGCTTCAGCTCGTGGTCACCGGTGTGCGCCGGGTCGACGGCTCCGTGCATGTTCAACATCACGAGCAACCTCACCGAGACCGCGACGTTTGTTCCGAACGTCACGCTGGCCGTCACGATCAACGGTGACGGTGTCGGCACCGTGACGAGCAACATCGGCGGCATCAGTTGCTTCAGCGGTTCTGCGATCGGCTGCAGCGCCGATTTCCCGAGCACGCCGGTCCAGCAAGTCACGCTGACCGCCGCGCAGGGCTCCGCATCGATCTTCACGGGATGGTCGGGCGGCGGATGCGGCACGGCTCCGAGCTGCGTGGTCACGATGAATCAGGCGCAGTCGGTGACGGCGACGTTCCTTCACGTCTACAAGATGACCGCGGGCTCGATGGGCAACGGTTCCGTCACTCAGACCGTCGGCTCCGGAACACAAGTCGGGGGCTGCGGCACCAATTGCTTCTCGTACACGTCTGGCACGCGCGTTCAGCTCACCGCAAACGCGGGAACCAGTGCCTACTTCTCCGACTGGGGCACGACTGGACCGTGCGTAGGCTCGGGCAACCCGTGCACCGTCGCGATGACG
The DNA here is from genome assembly GCA_028287115.1 of Myxococcales bacterium. GTDB lineage: Bacteria > Myxococcota_A > Polyangia > Haliangiales > Haliangiaceae > JABFXX01. The sequence goes on along the minus strand of JAQBQF010000259.1, from coordinate 12,720 downwards.
GGCGACTTCTCGGTGACCGCGAATTTCGGCATCCAGTATCAGCTCACGATCAGCAAGACAGGCAGCGGGACCGTGACGTCCTCCGACAGCTTGATCAACTGCGGAGCTGCGTGCAGCGCGAGCTTCCCGGCCGGCTCGATGGTCATGCTGACGGCATCACCGAGCTCGGACTCGGTGTTCGCGACCTGGACCGGTTGTACGAGCTCCACCGGAAATCAATGCACCGTCACGATGGACCAGGCGAAGACGGTGAGCGTCGCGTTCTATTACGATCTCGATATCGGGATCAGCGCGGGCAGCGGAACCGTGGCATTCGGGACGACCGGTGGGATCACGTGTAGTCCCGCGTCGGGCTACTCGGGCTGCCAAGGCTTTGCGCCCACCACGAGCGTCGCGGTCACCGCAACACCGGCCACGGGCTATCACTTCACGGGCTGGGGCGGCGCTTGCTCGGGAACCGGCACCTGTAACGTGACGCTCGCGGCGGCGAAGTTCGTCACCGCAGCGTTCGCGGTCAACACGTACACGGTGACGGTCTCGATGACCTCGCTCAATGCTGGACCGAACACGATCACCGGCCTGACGTGCTCGGGGACCTCGTGCACCGGAACGTTCGCCTACAACGCGACGGTATCGCTGGTCGCGAGCCCGGAAGTGAACAACGGCCGGTTCACCGGATGGACGGGACTACCGCCGTCGTGCACCGGCAACAACGGGACGTGCAGCTTCGTGATGCCTGGGAACGCGCTGACCGGCACCGCCGGGTTTGATTGGTTCGCGACGATGAAGATCCTCGCGAATCGTGGGTTCCCTCCGAGCCTCGGCCCCGTGAGCTCGCAAGCCACGTCCACGGGGGCCGCGATCCTCAACTGCACGAATACGACAACCTTGGCGGGCACGTGCTCCGTTCACTTGAACCGTAACCAAGCGCTCACGATCACGTTCAAAGGCAACCCGCTTGGGGCCTCGGATACCTGGACGAGCTGCGAGTCCGACCCGCAAAGCGCGTTCTTCGTGTCCGGTTCGGGCTCGTGTGCGCCCAGTCCAACGAATCCGGCTACGTGCTCGTTCACGGCGAGCGTGCCAGGGGTCTTCACGTCGGAAGTGGACACCGCGTGCTGTCCGCCGGGCAGTCCTTGCCCGTTCTGAACCAACACACAGCGCAAAGCACGATCACGGATCTCGGATAGAGTGCCGCTCGCATGTCTCGCGAGTTTGCATTTCCAGGGACCCGTCCGCGCTATGCGCCTGATCGCGTCGTAGATATCCAGCACATCGCACTCGTGCTCGATGTCGATCCGGCAAAGCGAACGGTCGCGGGATCCGCGACGCTCCGCGGCATGGTGATCGCGCCGAGCACCAAGCACATCGAGCTCGATGCGGTCGAGCTCGCGATCGACAAGGTCCTCGTCGGCGGCAAGCCGGCGGAGTTCCGGCATGACGGCAAGAAGCTGCGCGTCGTATTGCCTGCGCCGCTCGCCACGGGTTCGGAGCTGGCGATCGCGATCGACTACAAAGGCGCGCCGCGGCGCGGCCTCTACTTCGTCGCGCCCGACGAGGGCTATCCCGATAAGCCGCTGCAGGCGTGGACGCAAGGCCAGGACGAAGACTCGCGATACTGGTTTCCCTGCTTCGATTCACCGAACGAGAAGGCGACGAGCGAGGTCACGGTCACCGTGCCCGGGAATCTGTTCGCGCTGTCGAACGGCGTGCTGGTGTCGGACAAGACGACCGGCGGCAAGCGCACGCTGCACTGGAAGCTCGACGTGCCGCACAGTAATTACCTGATCACGCTCGCGGTTGGAGACTTCGCGACGATCGAGACCAAGTGGCGCGAAGTGCCGGTGACGTACTACGTGCAACGCGGCAAAGAAGCGGCTGCCGAACGCACGCTCCAGCGCACGCCGCAGATGCTCGAGCTGTTCTCGCAGCGGTTCGGCGTGCCCTATCCGTACCCGGGCTATTCGCAGGTCTTCGTCGCCGACTTCATCTTCGGCGGCATGGAGAACACGAGCGCGACCTCGCTCACCGACACGATCCTGATCGACGAGCGCGCCGCGATCGACTACGACATCGATTCGCTGGTCTCGCACGAGCTCGCCCATCAATGGTTCGGCGATCTGGTGACGTGTCGCGACTGGGGCGAGGGCTGGCTCAACGAAGGTTTCGCGACGTACGCGGAGTACATCTGGCGAGAGCATCACGAAGGTCGCGATGCCGCCGATCTCGAGCTCGAGGAGTGGGCCGATGATTACTTCGGCGAGGACGCCGGACGCTACCGCCGCACGATCGCGACGAAGATCTACGACGAGCCGATCGATATCTTCGATCGCCATCTCTACGAGAAGGGCGGCCGCGTCCTCCACATGCTGCGCGACGTGCTCGGAGATGACGCGTTCTACAAGACGCTCGCGCACTACCTGACGAAGCATCGCCACGGCGTCGTCGAGTCGCGCGATCTCGCGCGTGCCGTCGAAGACGCGACCGGCAAGGTCGTCGACTGGTTCTTCAGCCAGTGGGTGATCGACGGCGCCGGTCATCCCGAGCTCGACGTTCGTTACTGGTGGGACGCCGACCACAAGGTCGCCAGGATCGACATCGAGCAGACCCAGAAGATCGAGGGCCGCACGCCGGTGTTCCGGCTGCCGGCGAAGATGCGGTTCCGGGTCGGGGACAAAGATCTCGATCTTCCGATCGAGATCGTCGAGACCAAGCACGTCTTTCATCTCAAGCTCGACGCCGAGCCCGTGCAAGCGATCTTCGATCCGGGTCACGTGCTCCTCGCCGCTCGCAAGATCGACAAGGACGAGCCGATGTGGACCGCGGAGCTGTCCGGCGCGACGCTCGGGATCGATCGCGCAGCCGCCGCCGCCGCGCTCGCAAAGCGTGGTGGCCCGGCCGCCGAGAAGGCGCTCACGACAGCGCTCGAGAAAGACAAGTACTGGGGCGTTCGCGGCGCAGCCGCACTCGCGCTCGGCTCGCTGCGGACTCCTTCCGCGCGCGACAAGCTCGTGAAGCAGCTCAAGCACGAAGTCGATCCGCGCGCTCGCCGATCGATCGCGAAGGCCCTCGGTGAGTTCGTCCAGGACGTCACCGCGGGCACGGCGCTCGCGAGCGTCGTGACGAAAGGCGATGCGAGCTACTTCGTCGAAGCCGAGGCATGCCTCGCACTCGGCAAGACACGCACACCGCGCGCCGGCGAGCTACTCCGCAACGCCGCGACGCGCGAGTCGTTCACCGACGTGATTCGCCAGTACGCGTATCGCGGGCTCGCGGAAGCGCGCGATGACAGCGCGCTCGGTCTACTCGCCGATGGCACCCGCTGGGGTCGTCCGACGCAAGGCCGGCGTGCCGCGGTTGGTGCGCTCGCCGTGCTGATGCGGGGTCGCCGCGATCGCGAGGCTCGCGATGTGCGCGAGCGCATCGAGTTGCTGCTGTCCGACCGCGACTTCCGGGTCCAGGCCGCCGCCATCGAGGCGCTCGCGGTGATCGGCGATCCGGCCGCGATCCGCGCGCTCCGCAAGACGGTCGACCGCGAGCTCGACGGCAGACTTCGCCGCCGCGGCAAGGAAGTGATTCGCGATCTCGAAGAGGGAGCGCCGCTGGCCGAAGAGGTCAAGCGCCTGCGCGACGAGGTCGGCGAGCTGCGCACGATCGCGAGCACGTTGCGCGAGAGGCTCGAGCTGTTCGAGGCGACGACGTTGCCGAAGCAGCGCGCGAAACGTACAAAGAAGCAACCCGGCAAGCGCAGCGGATCGCGATAGATCCGCTGCCGCTGCAACCTCGCGGACGCAACCGGCATCGAGCCGTGGTCGGTACCAACACAGCTCGGAAGCGACGGGCGACGAGGACGATGGCCAAACCGATTGGAGTGCCTAAGCGGATCTCACTGGCACGCTGGTCCGGGGTGAATCTCGGCGAGGTTGCACACGATTGTGTGCAGTCCAGCGGTCAAAATCATCGTGCACTGTCCACTCGAAGCTGATAACGAAACCGTGCATGCGAACGACCTTGTTCACGCGGCCGATAACGCGCTTTGCGCGTTCTTGCGAAAGTCTGCAACTTTCGGCCGGCGGCTCGGCTCACCTGATCATGAAGCGATACACCACCAGCTTTTTGTTCCTGGCCGTCACGTTGCTAGCGGCTTGCTACGGCGCCCACAGGGATCACGGCGAATCGCTGGCCGACGCGGGCGATGTCGATGGGCCGCTGACGTGCGGAATGCAGACCTGCAACGAGGTCCCCGCTGCGACATGCCTCGCTCAAGACACGCTTCGCACGTTCTCGGCCACGTGTTCGAACACAGGCTGTAGCTATCCGTCGACGGACACCGCGTGTGGAGCTGCAGGTTGCTGCGGGGATCACTGTTGCGTGCTCGTTCCTTCGAACAGCGACGCGGTCGGAGTCCTCGACACGACCGGGCTCGTGATCGCGCCCCCGAGTGGCACGTTCAACACGGATACCGGTTGCGTTGCAACGTCTGCGCTCGGCGCATGCTCGGTGGTTCCGCGCGCTGGATTGCCGGATGCATGCGTGTGCCGGATGGACGAGCTGACGATCGGGAGCCTCAAGGTGACCGGGAATCGCGCTCTCGTGATCATGGCCGCACGATCCGTCGATATCACGACGCTGCTCGACGTCTCCGCCGATATCTCGACAGGAGGTCCCGGCGCGACTCGAATGTATGCGACCACAGCTGCGGGCTCCACCGGTGGCGCGGGTGGCAGCTATCAGACACGCGGTGGCGGTGGCGGCACGGGCACCGCTTCCGCCGCGACCTACGGCGATCCGACGTTGATTCCACTTCTCGGTGGGATGCGAGGACAGGCTTCGATCACGGGCGGAGGCGGTGGTGGCGCTGTTCAGATCACGGCTGGGATCCGCATCGGGGTCACTGGAAAGATCAATGCCGGAGGTGGTGGAGGTCAGGGCGGTGGCAACACATGGTCGAGCTCCGGTGCTGACGGCGGCGGCTCCGGCGGAGCGATCCTGCTCGAAGCTCCGTCGATCACCATTACCGGCGGCCTCCTCGCAAACGGCGGTGGTGGCGGCGGCGGTGGTGGCACGGGTGCATGGGGTGGTAACGGCGCGAACGCAGTGATGATCGGCGGATCGGGAGGCACGGGTCGCGGCGGCGCTGGCTGTCCACTCTACGGTTACGTGTCGGGAGGCTACGGTGGCGACGGTGCCGATCGTGTGTCCATCGCACAGTCCGGCGGAGCGAACGCCTACGACGCCAGATGCATTGGCGCCGCAGCGTTCGTGGGCGGTGGAGGGGGCGGCGGTGGCGTTGGTCGGATCCGGATCAATACGATGACGGGTTGTCAGTGCGGCGGCACGGTGTCACCGGACGCAACGTTCGGCGCGGTGAGCGTTCGATGACCGAGCTCAGCGCTGCGATCGCCGCGGCCACAGAACGCTGGCCCGGGATCACCGTGTCAGCGGCCAAGCTCGCGGAGCTCGTCGATCCCGATGGCACCGAGGAGATCCGCCCGGACCTCGTGCTCGCGTGTGCATGCCTCGAAGGTGATCGCACGGCACTGGCTCTGTTCGAGGAGCGGATCCTGACCCCGGTCGCTGCGCGGCTGAACCGTTCGGGAATCGGCACGGGCGCGGCCGAAGAGGCGATCAGTCGACTGCGCTCGACGCTGTTTGTCAGCGAGCCGGGCACCAAGCCTCGCCTCGCCTCCTACTCCGGCCGCGGAGACCTCCGTGGATGGCTCGAAGTGGTCGCCACGCGCGAGGCCTACAAAGTCGCCCGGCGCGAGCCACCCGCAGGCGACGATCACATCCTTGCTTCGTTGCCGGACGATGACGACCTCGAGCTTCGCCACATCAAGGCCCAGCATCGTGCGGAGCTCGGCCGCGCGTTCGCGGAAGCCCTTGCCTTGCTCGGTACGCGAGAGCGCCTGATCCTGCGCCAGCGCTACCTCGACGGCTTGACGTTCGATGACGTCGCCGCGTTGCACGGCGTCCACCGGATCACCGTGATGCGCTGGCTCGCACGGATCGAAAAATCGCTGTTGCGTGACATCCGGCGGGTTCTCTCGAAACGGTTGCAGCTGGGAGCGGCGGATGTCGAGCACCTCGTCGATGACGCCCGCTCGCGGCTCGATCTAAGCCTGCATGGGCTGCTTGCGACGGAGGATTCGCCATGACCCGACTCGTCGTCATCATCGCCTCGATAGCGACGCTTTCATCGACTTCGTCTGCGGACAAGGCGGCTTCGCTCGATTACTACGGCAAGGCAAAGCGCGCGTACGCGGCCGAGAAGTTTGCAGTCGCGATCGAGGAGCTCGAACACGCGTACCGGGAGTTCCCCGCGCCCGAATATCTCCACGACATCGCGCAGGCGCTGCGGCGGCTCGATCGGTGTGCCGAAGCAGTCGGCTATTTCGAGCGGTTTCTCGCGGAGATGCCAGCGGCACCGAATCGGGTCCGCGTCGAAGCCCAGCTCGTCGAGCTTCGCGCGCAATGTCCAGCGGAGCCGGCTGTCGTGGAGGCGGCGGCGACCGCACCGCCGCCTCCGATCTCGCTCATGAGCACCGTCGCACCAGCGAACGATCTGCGACCGGCGACGTCGACGACGTGGACCACCCCCGCCAGGACGAGCGTCGCGCACGTGGTTGGCGAACGGCGACCCTCGTGGAATGCGGACATCACGGCAGGCGTACTCGGGTTGTCAGCCGGTGCGGTCGTGACGCCGCCGGTCATGCAGTTGCGCGCCGGAGCCTCCTACGAGACGAGGCTCCCCGGTCACGTTCATGTCGGCGCCGCGTTCGACCTCGCCCGGCTGCCGTACGACGACATCGCCATGGGCACCGCATGGTTCGGCGGTCCGCAGCTCGTCGTTGGTGCCGAGTATCCGCTCGCGGCCAAGTTCGCGGTGATCGCAGAGCTCGGGCTCGGCGTCCGGTTCATGTGGGGGCTCGAAGCAGGCAATCCACTGGTCGCAGATGGTCATGCGGCGTCGGCGATCGCACTCGCTCTGATTCGCGCCGAGGTGGGAATCTCCTGGCAGGCCGCGGATCGCCTCTCGATCCGGGTGCTGCCGCTCGCCATCCAGTACAGTCCTGCGCGCAGTCCGCTCGCGACAGATATCGGATCGCTGCACGGCCTCGGGATGCTCGTTGGACTCGGAGTGGCCCTGTGATGCAGCCACTCGCAGAGCCCGCGTGTCCCGACGAGAATGCGCTCGCAGAGCTCGTTCAGGGTCTGCTCGATGCCGCGACCGCGGCTCACATCGAGGCACACCTCGATGGCTGCCACGTGTGCAGGCGAACGGTCTCCTCCGTTGGTCAATCGTCGTACGTCGCGCACCGCAGGACGCGTATCGATGCGCCACGCTGGGGGGACGCGACCTGGGTGATGGTCGGTGCTTCTCCGACGGTACCGGCGAGCACACCGGTCGCGAACACGTCGCACAGCGCCGGCGACATTCTTGCGGGCAAGTATCAGATCGAGCGCCCGCTGGGCCAGGGCGGGATGGGTGTCGTCCTGGCAGCCAAACACCTCGCGCTCGGCAAGCTCGTGGCGATCAAGTTGATGCGCGCCGAGCTCGTCGTCGATGCGAGCGCTGCGCAACGGTTTGTTCGAGAAGCGCGCGCTGCCAGTTGCTTGCGCAGCGAGCACATCGTTCGCGTCATCGATCTCGATACGCTCGAGGATGGCTCGCCCTACATCGCGATGGAGTACCTCGAGGGCGAGGACCTAGGCGCTCTCCTCCAACGCTGCGGACGGGTCGGCGCACGTGAAGCTGCAACGTACGTCGTGCAAGTATGCGAGGCACTCAGCGAGGCTCACGGCGCCGGCATCGTGCACCGTGATCTGAAGCCCGCAAATCTGTTCGTCACCCGCCGCGGAGACGGATCGCCGTGCATGAAGGTGCTCGACTTTGGCGTGTCGAAGATCATCGCGGGCGGACCGTTCACCGACGAGCTGACCACCACGGATACGAAGGCGCTCGTCGGGTCGCCGCACTACATGGCGCCGGAGCAGCTCCTCTCCGCAAAGGCCGTCGACCCGCGCACGGACATCTGGGCGCTCGGCTGTATCCTGTTCGAGCTCGTCTCCGGCCGGAATCCGTTTGTCGGTACGGCGCTCGCGCAGGTGCTCGCGAGCATCCTGCGCGACGACATCCCCCCTCTGCGCGAGCTGTGCCCCGATCTGCCTGCCGGTTTCGCTGCCGTCATCACGCGGTGTCTCGACAAGGATCCTGCCCGCAGGTTCCAGCGCGTCGACGAGGTCTCCGCAGCTCTCGAGCCGTTCGTGGTCGACTCGGCGGCACCGCTGGTTCTGGCGGAGCCGCCGGCTGTCGAACGCCGATCCAAGGCTCGACGCTGGCCGCTTGCGATCGCTTCGTTGATCTCGATCCTGGCGATCAGCGGTTTCGCACTGATCCACCACAGGGGCGAGCCCGCCGGCACCGAGCCGCCTCCTCGAGGGCTGCAGACCGCTGAGCCTGCCGTGTCGGATGAGGGTGCATCGAGCACTGTTGAACCGCGAACCGAGCCGCCACCGACCCCGGCGTCGACAACGCCGGCCATCGATGCTGGCGTCGTCGGCGATGCGCCGGCAGTCCCACGTGCATCGGTCCCGACATCGAAGGTGAGACCTCGTCAGAAGCCCAAGCTCGAGGACGACCTGATTCCGCCGAGCCTGTGATCGCGAGCGCGTAAGGCTGGCAAAGCATCGCGCAAGCGCAAGCGATCGTAGTTTCTCTGGACGTCACGGCTTCTTGTGACAAACGTCGATGCTCGGCTCTTCACAACGAGGCCCGACAACACAACCTGCCGCACCGACATCGTCGGCAATATCTTCAACGAGGCGGTGCTCGCAACCGGTCGCACTCGGCGACACGAACAACCACCGCGGCGTCTCGCTCAGTGGCTCGTGGCAGCGCCGTCGTCGAGCTCTTTGACGAGGAGCTTCAAGGTGTCTCGCGCGCGCGCTAGCTCGTCCGCGCGTAGCGTGATGCCACCGACCACCGCGTGACCGCCGCCGCCGTGCCGCGCGCACAGCTCGCCGATGTTGTGGCGGCGCGGCGCTGGGCTCCACGGATTGACGCCGACGGTGATCTTGATGCTCGCCGGCGTGCGTGTCGCCGAGATCGCATACAGGCATCTCGGGAACAGCAAGTAACCGAGGAATCCGGGGCTCCGCGCCCCGACATCATCGAATCGATCGAACACGACGACGTCGCCGTGCCACACGCCGAGCTTCTTGACGTCGTCGAGCTCGCGCGCTCGATCGGCTTCGACCGCGGCGAGTTGGGGCGCGACCTCGGCCCGCTGCGCGACCTCGGCGAGTGAGGCCCGGGAGAGCCACTCGACATAGTTCGAGGTGTCGAGCGGTGAACGTCCGTGTGCGAGCCACGCCGCAAGCCGCTGCGCGGGAGTTACGAGCGCGACCGAGTCTTCGGCGGACTTGAACTGCGCGGCGTCGATCTTGTCGGCCCACGCGACCGCCTCGACGAGGTGAGGCGGCGGTTGCCAATCCCAGCCGGCGGCGAGCGCACGCTGGATCAGGCCTGCACACGAGGGCGCGCGCGGATCGAAGAACCAGGTCGGGGAGTGAATCCGCTCGAACTCGCCGCGCAACGACGGCGGCTGAAACGCCGTGGGATGGTGATCGAACCACCACCGCATCTTCGGATCCGCGCAAAATCGAAAGTCGACGCAGGCGTGGTCGTCGGCGTCGAGCGCGACCCCATCGAACGGATTGCCGTCTTTGTGGATCATCCCGACCGCGCGGATTTCCGTGCTCGGATCGATCACATCGCGATAAAACGCGGCGAACAGCGCTGCCGAGGTGGTGCCGTCGAAGCAAGCGTCGTGAAAGAAGATCTTGAGGACGCGAGCCACGAGCGTTGGAGATCATACCCCGGACCGGAGATCCGCGTACGTCATGTCGGGCGAGGTGTTACCTTCGCGGCATGTCTGTTGCGACTTATAGCTGGTTGAAAGCTGCCCACGTGATCGGTGTGTTTCTGTGGATGGGCGGCTTGTTCAGCGTTTACTGGTTGCTGCGCATCCACGCGCAGGCTCCCAAAGATGCGCACGAGAAGCTGACCCTGATGGAGCGCTCGCTGGCGATGATGATGGATATCGCGGCGACCTTAGCGATCGGCTGTGGCGTGACGCTCGCGGTCACCAAGAACGGCTGGCATCCGACCAGCACGATCTTCAGCGCGCCGGGAGCTGGTTGGTTTCACATCAAGCTGACACTCGTCGTCCTGGGAATTCTCTCGGTGCACGGCCTCGTCCGCGCGCGCGTCGCGAAGTTCAGCCGCGGCGAGGTCGGTCCGGTACCCGGGTGGGCGTGGAGCGTGCTCCTCGCGTCGGTGGCGGCGATCATCGTGCTCGTGTTCGTCGGGCCGCTGTGGTTCGCTCCGACCATTCCCTGATGACTCTGCGAACGATCCTGCACGTCGATCTCGACGCGTTCTACGCGGCGGTCGAACAGCGGGACGACCCGCAGCTGCGCGGCAAGCCCGTGCTCGTCGGTGGCACGGTCCGGCGTGGCGTGGTCGCATCCTGCTCGTACGAAGCACGCAAGTTCGGGATCAAGTCGGCGATGCCGATGGCCGAGGCGATGCGCCGCTGCCCGCACGCGGTCGTCGTACGGCATCGCATGGAGCGTTACGCGGAGGCGTCGCACCAGTTCTTCGCGATCCTGGGCGACTTCTCTCCCGAGGTCGAAGGGTTGTCGCTCGACGAGGCGTTCCTCGATATCACGGGGAGCGAGCGGCTCCTCGGCGAGGGGCTCGCGATCGCGCAGGCGATCAAGAAGCGCGTGCGCGCCGAGCTCTCACTCGTCGCTTCCGTCGGTGTCGCGCCGATCAAGCTCGCGGCGAAGATCGCCTCCGACATCGACAAGCCCGATGGCCTGCGCGTGATCACGCCCGAGGGCCTGCTCGGGTTTCTGCATCCGCTGCCGGTGACGCGCCTATGGGGCGTGGGCGAGACGACGCGCGAGGTCCTCGCGACGATGGGCCTGTCGACGATCGGCGACGTCGCGCGGTACCCCGAAACCGCCCTGGTCGGCAGGCTCGGTGCGAATACCGGGCATCACCTCGCGGCGCTCGCTCGCGGCGAGGACACCCGGCCCGTGGTCGCCGAGCACGATCCGGTGACGGTCGGCCATCAAGAGACCTTCGACGAGGACGTCGATGACAAGGGCGAGCTCGCGGTGCTCCTGCTCGATCAAGCCGATCGGGTCGCGGTTCGACTCCGAGAGGCGCAGCTGCGTGCCCGCGCGGTGGTCCTGATCATCAAGTACGACGACTTCCGCCAGATCACGCGCCGCACGACCCTCGATGCGGCGACCAGCGACGGCGGCGTGCTCGCGCGGATCGCGATCGAGCTGCTCGCCAAGGTCCCGATCGAGCCCAAGAAGGGCGCGCGCGTGAGGCTGTGCGGGATCGCGGCGACCGGCCTCGAACCCCGCGACGCGCCACGCCAGCTCGGATTCGACGAGGCGGAGCGCCAGAAGGGCGAGCGCCTGGGCGATACGATCGACAAAGTTGCGGCGAAGTTTGGCAAGGGTGTGATCCGGCGCGCCGTTCATCTAGACGAGGACAAGGAATGACGCCTGAGCTTCGACAAGCCTCAACGGGGGTGTCGATGAACATCGACGGAGGCCGAGCTGCACGCCGAACGGACCGGAAAAGCTCGCGGTGCTTCAATGGAGCCGTCGATGAACATCGACGGAGACAGGGGGCGCAGCACGGTGACCTGGCGGCTGCCAGGTGCTTCAATGGAGCCGTCGATGAACATCGACGGAGACTCTTGTAGAGCCCGCGCTTGCCGTGGCCGTTCCACGGCTTCAATGGAGCCGTCGATGAACATCGACGGAGACACCCCAACAAGCCCAACCCTCACGCCTCTCCTTCGCGCTTCAATGGAGCCGTCGATGAACATCGACGGAGACTTGCCGCGCCAGACCTGACCGAACCGGTGATAGTCGCATCAATGGAGTCGTCGATGAACATCGACGGAGACCGGGGGCGACCGGCACGATCGCGCTGTATCTCGGCGGTGCTTCAATGGAGCCGTCGATGAACATCGACGGAGACTCATCGAGCTCGTAGGCGATGTCGATGATGTCGCCGTGCTTCCATGGAGCCGTCGATGAACATCGACAGAGACATCCGTTCTCATGGTCCCACCGGAGGTCGGTGCCGTTGCTTCAATGGAGCCGTCGATGAACATCGACGGAGACGGTGCTGGATCTGCGCGAGCGTGCGCGCCTCCATGGCGCTTCAATGGAGCCGTCGATGAACATCGACGGAGACCCCGCGAGCGTGGGATGAGCCGCGTGATCATCGACTTGCTTCAATGGAGCCGTCGACGAACATCGACGGAGACCGGACGATCTCGGCTCACGGCGTGGGTCAAAGAGCAGCTTCAATGGAGCCGTCGACGAACATCGACGGAGACGCGGTTCGATCGTCGGTGTCCTGTACGGCATCTCCGGCTTCAATGGAGCCGTCGACGAACATCGACGGAGACCAGGCCATGCGTCCATGATCTTCGCGACCTCGACGAAGCTTCAATGGAGCCGTCGACGAACATCGACGGAGACAAGAGCATTGAAATCGATCCTAGCAAGGACTTCATGCTTCAATGGAGCCGTCGACGAACATCGACGGAGACATGAGACCCTTAAGCTCAGCGCGCGTGAGAAACACGGCTTCAATGGAGCCGTCGACGAACATCG
>JAQBQF010000243.1 GCA_028287115.1 Myxococcales bacterium | reverse complement strand
GCCTTCTGGCCCCGGAAGACGTGCACGGATGCGTGGCTGCGCTACGGCATCGTGCTCGGCACGTGTCCTCACGGCAAGCTCCGTCAGACGGCGCACCTCGAAGCGAGCGGGCTGCGGCGCGGCGCGAAGGCGGTGGTCACGCTGTCGGCCGGCGCGAACTTCACCCTGCACGACATGGACTCGGTCCAGAGGTTGCCGGTCACGCGCTTCGAGTCGATCACGCTGACGCTCGTCGATGCGAAGTACAAAGCGATCCCGCTGCCGGTCGAGAAATGGCAGACCAACCCCGGGTCCGCGTACGGCACGATCGACGTCCCCGACGTTCCGGACGGTGACTACCAGCTTCACGCGAGCTTCAACACGCGGATCGCACCCGGCGAGCTCGATGTTCCGATCCCGCTGTACACGCCCGCGCGTGTTCACGTGATCACGGACCGTCCGCTCTACGAACCCGGCAACCTCGTTCATTTTCGTGCGGTCGTGCTGCGCGCGCGAGACCTATCGCCGCTCGATGGCCGTCCGGGCAAGTGGGTCGTCAAGGATCCGAACAACGAAGTGCTGCTCGAAGAGAAGGCTCCGGCGGGAGACTTCGGGATCGTCGCTGGGACATTTCCTCTCGACAAAGCCGCGGAGACCGGGACGTGGCACGTCGCTTGGGTCTCGGCGGATGCGACGGATGATGTTCCGATCACCGTGCAGCCGTTCAAGCTGCCGCGGTTTCGCGTCGACACGATGGCGGGCAAGCCGTTCTACCAAGCCGGCGATACACCGATCGTGCGCGGTGCGGTGCTCTACAGCTCGGGCGCGCCGGTCGCGCACGCGAAGCTCGACATTCAATGGGAGGTCAGCGGCGACTGGCCGCCGCCGCTCGATTGGGTCGCGACGAAGTTGCAGAAGAAGGCGGAGACCGGCGCGAACGGTCGGTTCGAGCTGCCACTGCCGCAGGTGCCGGCGGATCTAGCGGGACTCACGACGATCACGGCGCACATTGCGGCCGTCGATGCCGCCGGCGATCGCGTCGAAGGCGCGGGCAGCGTGCTGTTCAGCAAGGATGGCATCTTGGTGTCGTCGGTGACCGAGCTCGGCGACGGGCTCGTGCAGGGCTTCAACAATCGGATGTACGTCCGCGTGACGACGCCCGATGGCCGTGTCCTGCCCGGATCGAAGATCAACGTGAAGCGCGCGTGGCAAGCGAACGACAACGGAATCGACGCGACGCTCGACGAAGATGGCGTCGCGAGCTTGCAGCTCGATCCGGGTGCGCCGGTCAACGTCGTGATTCCCGCCGCGCCTTACCGGCCGCAGCCGAAGCAGGCGCTCGTCACGCGAGGCGAGCCACAAGAGCTGATCGGCGACGAGGGTGCGCCTCTCGTCGATCAAGAAGCGATGGACAAATGGCTCGCGACCCTCGCTCGGTGCGCGAAGTGGTACGGCGTCGCGGGCGATAGCGACTCGGATAACATCACCGGCGGCGGCGGCAACGCGCGCGTCGGTCTGCGCGTCGATGCAGGTGGCGGCATCGTCGCGGCCGGCGCGGGTCCTTCGCCGCTCGATCAATGTGTCGTGAGCGTGCTCCGGCAACAGCGCCTGCCCGCCGGCAACGAGCGGATGTACACGGTCGCGTTTCAGTTCACCGATCCGGGCCTGCCGACGCTAGCGGCCTCGGTCGAGACCGCACTCGACATGCCGAACGGCCTCGCCGAACGGATCCAGGACACGGCCAAGGGCACGCGCGACTGCCTGCCAACGCAAGGCAGCGAAGGCGCGCTCCCCAGAGCGCTCACGTGGCGGTCGCGGCTCGGAAGTCGCGACGTCGAGCTCGGCGGCTGGATCGCAGATCCCAAAGGCGGTGCGGCAGGTGCGGCGATGCCGTGTGTCGCGGCGCGGTTCGCCGGTCGCGTGAGGCTCGCGCAAGCGGCGACCTCCGATTCGTTCGGCATCGTTCGGTTCTCGATGTCGCTGCCTGAAGACGGCAGCGGCACACCGAAACCACAACCGACCACGATGCTCGGCTACGAGATGATGGTGTCGGCCGACGTCGAAGGGAAGCCGTCGACGAAGTTGCGCGTGAGCCCAGGTCAGATCCCGAACTTGCGGATGCGCGTCAAGCCGGTGATCGCGAAGCCCGGCGACGTGATCGAAGCGGAGCTGATTCGTGGACCCGAGTACGGAGCGGGCGCGTTGCCCAAGGAGCTCACGCTGACCTGCTTGAAAGCGAAGGACAAGGCGAAGCTCGACGACGATCACAAGGCGAAGCTGACGATCGATAAGGCCGTCGAGGGTTGGTGCGAGGTCAACGGCGGTGGCGTACGCGCGCTCGTCTACGTGCGGCCGCAAGGCGAGCTCGCGGTGACGCTCGAGACCAAGGACAAGTACAAGCCGGGCGATCAAGCGCACATCGCGATCCAGACGACGCTCGGAGGCAAAGGCGGCAAGGCCGCGGTTGGCCTGATCGGCGTCGACGAGAGCCTCGGTCAGCTCGTCAAGCTGCCCGGCGCCGACGACATGGGCCGGATCCGGCCGCAAGTCGGCACGAGCACGCCGGCCTTCGGCGTCCTCGATGGCCAGGCGCTGACACTCGGCCGGATTCGCGGCGCGAATGCAGCGGCCGCGACGGTGCTACGTGTGAGCTCGATCCCGAGCGCACCCGAGCTCGATGCCGTGGTCAGCGCGAGCGCGGACTCGCATTTCGATCCGATCGAAGAGCTGACCGATCACTTCTACAACGTGCTCGCCGAGCTGCACGTCCAGACGCGCCAGTGGGAAGCGCAGGCGCCGCAGACCGAGAAGATGCGGCCCGCGACGATGGCGATGTTGTGGAGCAAGGCGCTCGCCGCGTGCGAGAAGCGCGGTGAAAAGATCGACGACGCGTACGGTCGCAAGCTGCGCCTCTCGGGGCTGCCGCAGGATCTGCTGTCGCTCACCGATCCTCGCGCGGTTGTCGTCGTGGGGACGAGGCTTCCTGAAGATGTCGAGAACTGGGCCGTGTGGGTCGCGAAAGAGAGGCCGTAAATGAAGCGCAATAAATGGCTCGCGGTGGTGTTGCTCGCGGTCGCTTGCAAGAGTGGCGCGAAGTCCGACCGCGCAGGTGACAACCCAGCGGGGGCTACGCCGGCGAAGGAAGATCAGCGCGAACGCCCGATGGGTGTTGCCAGCGTCGGCGCCGAAGCACCTCCTTCCGTAGACATGCCGGCGAAGGGTCCAGCGTCGCCGACCACCACCGTCGCCAAGCCCGGATATGGCGAATACGCGGCCAAAGATGAGGACGGCAAGGAAGACAAGAAATCCGAGCGCAACATCACCGGCAACGGCGCGAGGCGCCCCGAAGGCGTGACACGCGCCTGGTTTCCGGAGACGTTCTTGTTCGAGCCACGGATCGTCACCGACGAGCAAGGTGCGGGTTCGATCGACGTGCGCGTTCCGGATCGCTTGACGACCTGGCGCGTGCTCGCGCTCGCACACGCGCAGAACGGCGCACAAGGTGGCGCCGTGACCAGCTTCCTCGGCACGCTGCCGACATACATCGATCCGATCGTGCCGAAGTTCCTCGTCGTCGGTGACGAGGTCCGCCTGCCGATCCAGATGATCAACACGACCGACGCGGCCGTCCAGAGCACGTTCGAGATCGGCGCGACGAATGCCACCGTGTCGGGCGCGAGCGGCGCTCGCACCATCCCGGCGCTCGGCAACCTCGTCGAGTACGCGTCTCTCAAAGCCGATCATGCCGGCACGATCATGCTGCGCACGGCGCTCGGCTCGACCGACGCCGTCGTGCGTACGATCGACGTCGTTCCTTCGGGCAAGCCGATGACCGTGACGGCGAGCGGCACGCTCGCGGCGCCGCGCACGCTGAAGCTCGACGGTCCGGCGGGCTCCGTGCCCTCGACCGATCGCGCGCGCTTGATGGTGTTTCCAGGTGCGCTCGCGCTGTTGCGCGCGGAGCTCGGCGCTTCGTCGTATCGCGAAGGCATCGCCGATGATGCTTACGCGCTGCTCCTCGCGGGGCGCGCTCCGGCGCTGCTCGCGGCGCTCGGTGACAAGGCCGATCCGGAGGCGCTGCGCAACTTGACGATCCTGACGTCGCAACGCGCGATCCGCGACGGCCGCAACCTCGACATCACGTCGGCCTCGCTGCTGACCGAGGCGGCAGTCGCGCACGCGCAAAATCCGGTGCTCGCGCGACTCGGAGAGCGCGCGGCCGCGTACCTCGCCCAGAATCAACGGCCCGACGGGACGTTCGGTGGAGGCAACGGATGGTCGCTCGATCGCGTGCTCGTCGCAACCGCCGACGGATCGCGCGCCGTCGGGACCGCCAACGCGACTCCGACCGAACGGCAGCGAGCGCTCGCCGTCGCGACGCGCGCGGCAGGGGCGTTCGAGCGCAACCTCAAAGACATCACCGAGCCGTACACGGCCGCTGCGATCCTCGCGAGCGGCGCAGTGACGGGCCCGGTCGCCGACAAGCTGCGCGAGCTCGTGAGCAAGTCGATCAAGGCGTCCGGTGACGGTGCGAAGTATCTCGCGATCGGGACCACCGCGATTCGCGCCGATGGCTCGACACCGTCGCAAGTCGAAGCCACCGCACTCGCCGTGCTCGCGTTGCAAGGCGATCCGAAAGCGCCGCTCGCCGACCTGGGCGCGACGCTCCTCGGCTCGTACTCGCCGGATCGTGGTTGGGGCGACGGCCGCACGAACCTCGCGTGCATCGATGCGGTGATGAAGCTGTTCAAAGATCCGGTGCCGGCGAACGTCAAGATCACGCTGACGATGGATGGCAAGCCGATCTCGGAGGGCATCCTCGATCGCGACAAGCTCAAGGACGTGCTCGTCCTCGACACCCTCGCGCCCGGCCTCGCCGGCGCCCACGAATGGAGCATCGTCGCCGAGCCCGCGGTGCCCGGCCTCGGCTACTCGCTCGCGCTCAAGGGCTGGGTACCGTGGGAGACCGAGGCGGTACACAGCGGCCTCGAGCTGCAGTTGCCGCCGTCGATCAGCGGCACCGTCGGTAAGCCGTCCGACATCGCGATCGCCGCGATCGCACCGGCCGGGGTTCCGCTGCACATCACGCAGGCCTTGCCCGCCGGCGTGCAAGTCGACACGCCGAGCCTGCAAGCGCTCGTCGCCGCGGGCACGCTCACCCGCTTCGAGACGGCCGAGGGCAAGGTCGATTTCTACACGCCCGGCCTGCAGGTCGGCCAGATGTTCAAGGCGACCTATCGCGTGATCCCGACGCTCGGCGGCAAGCTCCACAGCTCCGCATCGTTCATCGAAGCCGGACCCAATCAGTTCCACGTCCCGCCGACGGAGTGGACAATTCGCTAGCTCCCGACAGAAGGTCGAACGCCAAGTCGCAAAGTCGCCGAGGATCGGACCAAACTGTTCTGGTTTCGCACCCGGTCCTCCCACCTGTTCTCTATCCGATCTTGGCGTCTTGGCGTCTTGGCGTTCATTTTCGATCGACGAAACAACGGTCGCGTCGCGGTGACCCGATAGCAGCGTTTGGCGTCTCCGGCGTTCGCTATTGACTTCTACTCAATAGAAGCTACGTTCCACGCGTGGACACACCCCTGTCCGTCGTCGTGATCGGCGCTGGCTTCTCCGGCCTCGCGGCGGGCGTCCAGCTTCGCCGTGCCGGCATCGAGGACTTCGTGATCCTCGAGAAAGCCGGGAGGGTCGGTGGCACGTGGCGCGAGAACACGTATCCGGGCGCAGCTTGCGACATCCCTTCGCATCTCTATTCGTATTCGTTCGAGCCGAACCCGAAATGGTCGCGTGCGTACGGCGGCCAGGTGGAGATCCTCGCGTACCTCGAGCGCGTCGCGGACAAGTACCAACTGCGGCCGCATCTGCGGTTTGGCCGCCACGTCGAACAAGCGCGGTTCGCCGAAGACACCGGCCTGTGGCAGGTCACGACCGCAACCGGCGAGTGCTTCACCGCGCGCTCGATCATCCTCGGCAATGGCGCGCTGCACATCCCACAGTCTCCGGCCATCCCGGGGCTCTCGACGTTCACCGGCAAGCAGTTTCACTCCGCGCGCTGGGATCACGACTACGACCTCGCCGGCAAGCGCGTCGCCGTGATCGGCACCGGCGCGAGCGCGATCCAGTTCGTGCCCCACATCGCGCCGCGCGTGCAGCAACTCCACGTGTTTCAACGGACGCCACCGTGGATCGTCCCGAAGCGCGACCGCGTGATGTCGGCGGCGGAGCGCTGGCTCTTCGATCACGTTCCCGCGACGCACTGGATCCGGCGCACCGGCCTCTACTGGCTGATGGAGAGCCGCGTCGTCGGCTTCGCGTTCGCGCCGAAGGTCAACGAGCTGATCGAGAAGATCGTCATGCGGTTCATCGCCGAGCAAGTCCCCGATCCAAGGCTGCGCGAGAAGCTCACGCCGCGGTATCGGTTCGGCTGCAAGCGCGTCCTGATCTCGAACGATTACTACCCCGCCCTTCAGCGAGACAACGTCGAGCTCGTCACCGAGCGCATCGAGGCCGTCACGCCGCGCGGCATCCGGCTCGCCGATGGCAGCGAGCGCGAGGTCGATGCGATCATCTGCGGCACCGGCTTCCGCGTCACCGATTACCTGTCGTCGATCCGGATCATCGGTCGCAACGGTGTCGAGCTCAACGATGCCTGGCGCTCGTCACTCCGCAACTACCTCGGCATCACCGTCTCGGGCTTTCCCAACCTGTTCCTCCTGATGGGCCCAAACACCGGCCTCGGCCACAACTCGATGATCTTCATGATCGAGGCGCAGGCGCGTTACGCGACGCAGGCGATCGCCGCAGTCCGCGATCGCGCGCTGTCCTTCATCGACGTGCGTCCCGCCGTCGAACAGAAGTTTCGCGCCGAGCTCTCCCGCAAGATGAAGAACACCGTGTGGACCACCGGTTGTCAGAGCTGGTACCAGACTCCCGACGGCGAGGTGTTCTTGTGGCCCGGTGCCACCTTCGATTATTGGCGGCGGACTCGCCGGGTCGATCTCGAAGATTTCGAGCAGCGTCCGATGGTCGGAAAAATGCTCGAGCGAAATTCTCCGACGAGCGGAACGCGCTCGATCGACGAGATTTCGCGCGCTCACTAAGCGCTCATCCCACGGAGCTCGCCGCACGAAAAGCTCCGTCGGCGTGGCAACTGTCTTGCACGACTGTCTCATCGCAAACCTTTCAAGTGAGGACTCCCAATGAGACTAACGAACCTTGCCCTCGCGCTGAGCGCCGCGTTGATTCCGGCGGTCGCTTACGCAGACGACCCGAATAATCCAACCACGACGCCGGATCCCACGACCCAGCCGGCACCGGCCTCGACGCCGGTGGTCGTGACGCCGCCGCCGGCGCCGACGCCCGTCGTCATCGTCAACCCGCAACTGGAACCACGTCAGGCCATCGTCCCGGCCACGCAGGAGACCGACTACGTTCGCGATGACTGGAACGCGCCCGTATTCACCACCGGCGCGATCGTGTTCGCCGGCAGCTACGGCGCTTCGGTGATTACCGCCGCATCGAGCAATCATGTCGGGGCGGATCGGCTCTACGTGCCGGTCGTCGGTCCGTGGCTCGCGCTCAATGACTGGGGCAACTGCCCGATCTCGAACGCGAACTGCGACAGCACGACGACGGCCAAGGTGCTCCTCGTCGCCGACGGCATCTTCCAGGCCGCCGGCATCCTCACGATGATCGACGGCATCCTCGAGCCCTCGCATCATCGGGTCGTGACCCGGACCGCGGAGACGCACATCGCACCGACCGGCAACGGTTTCGCGGTGCTCGGTAGCTTCTAAGGTCAGCGCCGAGACGCGAGCGGCGGCGGTTGCGTCACCGCGACCGCCGCTGATTTTTTGGTGTAGGTTCCGGTCCCGGACGGATCGCATGAATCACCAAGACCAAAAGCTCACTCGCACCGACGCGGCCTGGCTCGATGCGCACTGGATGCCTTTCACCGGCAACCGCGAGTTCAAAGCGCATCCACGGATGATCGTCGCCGCGGAGGGCGCGTACTACACCGACTCCGAGGGCAAGAAGATCCTCGACGGGTTGTCTGGCCTGTGGTGCTGCGGGCTCGGCCACGGCCGCCGCGAGATCACGGAAGCCGTCACGCGTCAGGTCGCGACGCTCGACTACGCGCCGGCCTTTCAATTCGGCCATCCGATGTCGTTCGCGCTCGCGAACAAGATCAAAGAGCTGACGCCCGCGGGTCTCGACTACGTGTTCTTCACCGGCTCTGGCTCGGAGGCCGCCGACACCTCGCTCAAGATGGCTCGCGCGTACTGGCGCGCGAAGGGCCAAGGCACGAAGACGCGTCTGATCGGCCGCGAGAAGGGCTATCACGGCGTCAACTTCGGCGGCATCTCGGTCGGCGGCATCGTCGGCAATCGCAAGACCTTCGGCCAAGGCATCGAGGCCGATCATCTACCGCACACGCAACTCGCGCTCTCCGACAAGACGGCGGCGTTCACGCGCGGCATGCCGGCGCAAGGTGCGCATCTCGCCGAGGAGCTCACGAAGCTGATCGCGTTGCACGATGCCTCGAACATCGCCGCCGTGATCGTCGAGCCGTTCGCGGGATCCGCGGGCGTCGTGATTCCGCCGGTCGGCTATCTCCAGCGGCTTCGCGAGATCTGCACCGCGAATAACATCCTGCTGATCTTCGACGAGGTGATCACCGGCTTCGGGCGCGCCGGCGCAAACACCGGCTCGGCCGCGTTCGGCGTCACGCCCGACATCTTGAACTTCGCGAAGCAAGTGACGAATGGCGTGCAGCCGCTCGGCGGCGTCGTCGCGAAGAAAGAGATCTACGAGACGTTCATGGCGACCGGCGGACCCGAGTACCTGCTCGAGTTTCCGCACGGCTATACGTACTCGGCCCACCCGGTCGCGTGCGCGGCCGGCGTCGCCGCCCTCGATCTACTCGTGTCCGAGCGCGCGGTCGAGCGGGTCGCCGAGCTCGCGCCGTACTTCGAGAGTTCCGTGCACGCCCTGAAGGGCGAAAAGCACGTGACCGACATCCGCAACTACGGCCTCGCGGCGGGCCTCACCATCGAAGCAGCTCCGGGCGAGCCGGCGAAGCGCCCGTTCGAGATCGCGATGAAGTGCCTCGCGAAGGGCGTCTATGTCCGCTACGGCGGTGACACGATCCAGCTCGCACCGCCGTTCATCATCGAGAAGGCCGAGATCGATCGGTTGATCTCGACGCTGCGCGACGCGCTGGCCGCGACGGCGTAGCCGTCGGACCTGAACGACAAAAAGGCAGCCACGTTGGCTGCCTTTCGTGGTTTCGAACGAGGACGCCTTAGAAGCCGGTCGACTTCGGAGCGGCGACGTTGCTCTTCGTGATGCCGTGCGCGAGCACGTACGCTTCGAACCCGGCCGAGTCCGTGTACAGCACGTCGACGAGCGCGACGACCGCAGCGATCGCCGCGTCGGCCGACGCGCCGGTCAGGTTCGCCGTCCGACCCTGCGCATCGTAGAGCTGCGCGGTGATGTAGTGGAACACGTCCTGCTGCGCGTGGAAGTCGAGCTGGTTCTTCGGAACGACGCCCGCGAACGCGGCCTCGACAGCGGCAACCTGCTGCGGATGCGCTTGGCGGAGGAAGCTCGTCGCGAGCACCTTGAGCTGCGCCATGTCGGGATACTCCTGCATGTCGTTGCCGCCGTTCAGCACGTCCGCATACGACGGATCGCCCGGGCGGAGCTCGGTGCCGACGATGACCTGGCCGATGACGGGCTTGCTCGTGCTGTCCACCGCCGTCGCGCGAGCGAGGGCGCGCACGACGAGGCCGTAGAACTGCACGTTCGTCATGTTGTAGCCCCAGCCGAGGTTCGCGTTACCGAACGCGACACCGCGGTAGTCTTCGATCGCCATCACCGAGAACCAATCCGTCAGCGCGGAGCGGCCGGTCGGCGACAGCGCCGTCGCGGTCTGGTTGCTGGACTTGATCATGAGCTCCATCATCGTGCGAGCGTAGACGCGGTTGTCGGCGACCGGCATCGCGCCCATGTCGAGCAACTGGCGGCCGAATGTGCTCGCGAGCGGACCGTGGGTCGGCGTGGCCATCACGACGAGGCCGATCTTGGCGCCGCGGACCGGGCGGTCCGTGATGAAGTACGCCGTCGAATCGGGCGTGATCGGCATGCGCAGCGCGCGACCGGCGGCGGTCGTGAAGTACATGCTGAACGTCGACATCGCGAGGCCGACCTTGGTCGGGTCCTTGAGGTTCGTCTGGAGCGTGCTCGAGAACTTGTACAGCGACGTCATCTGGCGCGGGGTCGCCGTCATGTGGTCGATCGCGTAGACGACGTTGCGGAAGCTCGTCGCCTGCTCGGCAAACGTCGCGCCTTTGAAGTAGGTGCGCAGCCACGAGCCGTGCTTGTAGAGCTCGCAGCTCTGCAGGAACTTGAGCATCGTCGCCGCGTCCATCGAGATGTACGACTCGCGATCGAGCTGCGCCTGCGGCAGGACGATGTCGGTCAGCCACTTGCGGTACGGACGATCGCCGGGGAACGCCACCGTGATCGGCGGCTTCACCGACACGTCGCGGTCGAAGTGGACCGCCTGGCCGTCGATCGTTCCGTCGAGCGTGTCGTCCTTGACGCCGGCCTTGTTCGGCTTGACGTCGATCGAGAGGCCGGGCGCGGTGAGCTTGTCACCGAGGCGGGTCGCCTGGATGACCTTGGCTCCGAAGTGGATCCGAATCCCCACGGCGGACCACGACTCGATCACGGTGTCAGAGGTCTGCTTCTGTCCCGCGATCGTGGTGACCCATTGACCGTTGAGGTTGTCGGTCGTCACGACCGGCGCGCTCGTGTCGGCCTTGCCGTCGCCGGCGACCTCTTGATCGTCAGCGATGTCTTCCGCGCTGGGATCGTCGATGCACGCCGGCGCGATCGAGAGGAGCGTGGTGAGCGTGAAAGCGTAAGCTAGGTTCTTCATGTTCGTGCTCGAGGTGTATCGTTGGAGAGACGTTATTCAGCGCTCGTGCCGTGCAGAGCCTTGGTCGCGGCGTCGTTGGTGCAGTCGATGACCGGGGTCAGCTTCGGGTTGACCGCCTTGAGCTTCGACTCGATGTCGGCGAGCTTCTCGGTGCCGCGCGTGACGTCGGTCGCGCCGACGGTCACGTCGATCGCGCGAGGCGAGCCGCAGGTGTCGATCACTTCGTAGTCGCCCATCTTGCCGAGCGCGTCCATCGCGGTGGTCGTACCGAACAGCGGGTCGCCGGAGATCGTGACGAGCTGGACATCCTGCGGGCGAGCATTGATCAGCGCGCGGTACGCGGTGCCGGTGGCCGGCTTGGCGATGACGAGCAGGTCGGCGTACTTGCCGACTTCGAGGGTGCCGACGAACTTGTCGAGGGCGTAGGCCTTCGCCGGGTTGATGGTGACCATGTCGACGAGCTGCTGGTCGGTGATCTTGCTCGCCCACAGCTTCTGGTTGACGTGGTCGGCGACCTTGAGCTCGGCGAGCACGTTCGCGGAACCGCTCGGCGCCCAGTCGGATCCGAGCGAGACATTGATGTTGTACTTGAGCGCGGTCGGGACGTCGGCAGTCTTGCCGTAGAGCAGCAGGTTCGACAGCGGCGACCACACGATCTTCGCGCCGACTGCGCCGATCTCTTTGTACTCGGTGTCGGTGAACGCCGCGGTGTGGATCATGACGAGCTGCGGGACGTTGAGGCCGAAGCTCTTGAGCTGGCCCCACTCGGCGAGCTCGTGGGCGTCGATGCCCTCGCCCGCGTGGACGGCAAACGCGTCGAGCTTCTTCGCGGCGATGTCGGCCTTGATGCTATCGGCGAACGACGGCTTGCCCGAGATCGAGCGGCCGAAGCCGGCGATCGTCATCACGTTCTGACGGACGTGGTCCTGGCAGAAGTTGGTGAGCTCGACGTTGCGGACCAGCGACTTGGCGCACGACGTGGCGGGCGTGCCCTGGATACCGGTCGTGCCGCCGACCAAACCGCGCGCCTCGCCGTGGCGAATCGCTTCGCACTGCAGGCCGGCCGCGGTGACCGCGTTCTTCGGATCCTTGACGAGCGTCTGGTACAGCGACGCGCCCGGCCACTGATCGCGGTTCTGGTAGCGCTTGCCGAGGTCGGCGATCGGGATGTGGTTGTACTCGACGTGGCCGTGGCCATCGATCAGGCCAGGGAAGATGATGCCGTTGGTCTCGACCACGGTCATCGCGGTCGGCTTGGTTGCCTGGATCGCGGCGATCTTCTCGTCCTTGACGACCAGGTAGTAGGCGGCCTTGACGCCGGCCGGAGTCACGACATCGCCGTGCAGTGCGTAGCTCCCGGTGCGGATCGCGGCGCCGCAGCCCGAGCGGTAGCCGTTCGACGCCGTGGCGTCGGCCTTGCCATCGCCAACCAGCGTGTCGTCGTTGTCGTCCTCTTCGAACGCCTGCTGCGCCTCATCGGTGAGGCATGCGGCGAGAACAACGGTCGAGAACAATGCAGTGGTGAGGTTTCGTCGGTTGCGCATGGATGGCGGGTCCTTGTCCGCGAGCCGGACGCATTGCTTCGGACGTGCCATCTGTAAGTGGCTGTCATTTCTGTGACAGGCCCCATTTTGCCCCGGCTAATGCAGTGTCCAGCGGCTGATCGCGGAGCTACTGCAAAGCGTAAGCAGCAGAGGTCGCACGGCATTTCGGCGCCAAACAGTTTCCAATTCGCGCCAAATCTCGGCCCGCCAGCCGTTGCTATCTCACGCGCCACGAGCGGTGGCCTCTAACAGCTCCCCCACTCGTTGCCAGAGCACGGCATGGCTATTTGCGAAGCTGCGAACGGAACCCGGATGGCGTCATCCCGGTCGCTTGGGAGAACGCGCGGGAGAATGCGGGGACGCGGCTGAACCCAACTGCGCTCGCGATCTCGCCGATCGAGAGTTGCACGTTGCCGAGCAGCTCCTTCGCAACCTCGATCTTGATCTCGAGCACGAGCTGGCGAAACGAGGCGCCCTCGTCACCGAGCCGGCGCTGCAACGTCCGCAGCGAAAGCCCCAGCGCGCGGGCGACCTCCTCGGCTTCTGGCGACTCGCGAATCCACTGCCGAACGTGTGCGCGCACTTCGTCCTTGGTCGAGGCCATCGGCCCGGTGCCGAGTGCCTCGCGAACGCCGATGTCCGCCGTGCGCAGCGGCCGCTCGAGCAACGCGGCGGGGATCGTGAGCGACGATGCGGGAGCTCGCCACCGCGGAGCGACCTTGAACAGCTGCTCCCAGGGGCCGCTGTTGCGAGGCGGCTCACCCGGCAGCGACACCGCGGTGATCGGGACCGGCGGATCGGGCAACTGTTGGCAGCGCAAGCCGAGCACACCGACCAGCACCTCGAAGAGCGGCCACATGAGCTCGGGACCGTGCATCACGACGGTCGCGTCGGCGGCGGTGATGTCGAGCTCGATCGTGATCCCGGCGACCGACCCCTGCGCGTTGCGACGAAACACGCTGAGTGCGTCGCCGATCGTCGCGGCACTCGCGAACGCGTAGCTCGCGCGTCCGAAGCTTCCGACCGGAAGCTCGCTCGCGATCCGCAGCGCGAGATCCTCGCCACCGTAGATGCTGATCGCCGACTGCCAGTACGCTGGGAACTCGTCGGCCGACGAGAACGGCACCGATAACGCGTGGCCGAGGACTCGCTCCACCGAGGTCTTCACCGTGGCGATGCTCGCCCTGTCGATCTCGACCGACCTGACCATGGGGCAAAATGGTACCGCACCCGGGCAAGCCTTCGCTCGGGAACGTCACACATGTCAGCGTGAATTCACGGCTTAGGTGACCTATCCTTGAATGCGTGGAGGCGTCGGAACCCCGCCCGTTGGCGGAAGGCACCATGTTGGACGACAAGTACCGCATCGAGCGGTTACTTGCCGTCGGCGGCATGGGCGCCGTTTACGTCGGCACGCACGTCAAGCTGCGCAAGCGCGTCGCGATCAAGATCCTGAACCCGCAGCTGAGCTCGCCGCTGATGATCGAGCGCTTCCATCGCGAGGCGATCACCGCATCGCAGATCGGTCACGAAGGCATCGCGCAGGTCACCGATATCGGGACCAGCAGCCAGGGCGAGCCGTTCCTGGTCATGGAGTACCTCGAGGGCGAATCGCTCGCGAGTCGGCTGCGGACCAGCGGCGCGATGCAGATCGAGGTCGCGTGCGAGCTCGGTTGCGCGATCCTGTCGCCGCTCGGTGCAGCGCACGCCGCCGGGATCGTCCACCGTGATCTCAAGCCGGACAACGTGTTCCTCGTCCGCCAGTCGCGCGGCGAGATGGTGAAGCTCCTCGACTTCGGGATCTCGCGCACGACTGGCCTCGATACCGAATTTCGGCTGACGACCACCGGGCTCATCCTGGGCACGCCCTATTACATGTCGCCCGAGCAAGCGCGCGGCGACAGCGAAGTGGGACCGGCAACCGATCTCTACGCGTTCGGCGTGATCCTGTACGAGATGCTGATCGGGCATGTCCCGATCCAGGCCGAAAACTATAACCAGCTCATGTATCGCGTGATGACCGGTGACTTCGTCCGGCCGATCGAGAAGCGCCCGAACCTGCCGCCGGCGCTCGACGAGCTGATCCTGAGGACGATGTCTCGAGCGCCGGCCGATCGACCGGCGAGCGCCGCGGAGCTCGAACAAGCGCTCACTGCGTTTTGCGGGCCGACGTTCCGCGATCACGCGCTCGATGGCGAGCGAATCTCGACCCCCCGCCTTCCGCACAAGACCACGCCGACGCCGTTCACGTCGCCCGCCCCGAAGCAGGTCACCGGCACCGACCGCACGTTACTCGCGACGCCAAACGATCTGCGCGCGACGCCGACGCTGATCACCGGTCCGTCGCCGACCGTCGGGGGCAAGCGGTCGAAGATGCCGCTCGTGGTCGGCCTCGTCGCCCTGCTCGGCATCGGCGTCGGCGCGGCCGTCATGTTGGCCGGGCCACACGGCAAGCCGACCGCGGGTTCGCAAGCTGCCGGTTCCGCGAGCGCGAGCAGCGCCGTCGCAAAGCCACCTGCTCCGCCCGTCGCAAAGCCACCTGCTCCGCCGGTCGCTGCGCCTATTACTCCGATCGACACGCATCCGGCTCCCCCGGAGGGCTCGCCGCCCGCCACGAACATCACGTTTCATTTCGCCATCGAGCCTAAAGCCGCCACGATCACCGTCGACGGTAAGCCCGTCACGGGCGGCGAGCTGGTCGTTCCCAAAGACGACGCGACCCACGAGCTCCGGATCGCGGCACCTGGATATCTCACGCACGCGGAGCAGATCCGGTTCGACGAGAGCCAGCGGCTCGTCGTGCCGCTCAAGCGGCAGACGCTGCCCACCAAGCGGCCTCACAAGATCACCAATCGCATCGAAGACGAGAGTCCCTACAAATGACCAAATTGCTACTCGCTCTCGGCCTCGTGCTGCTGTCGGCGCAGGTAGCGCCCGCGGACTCCAAGAAATCTTCGAAGCAACAGGCGGAAGCCGATCGCTATTTCAAGAGCGGCGTCGCGCTGTTCAAGGAGAGCAAGTTCAGCGAAGCGCTCGCGGAGTTCGAGCGCGCGTACGAGATCGCGCCGCATCCGCTCGTGCTCTACAACATCGCCGCGTGTCATCGCGAGCTCTCGCATTACGGCGAGGCCGTGAAGTACTACGGGCGCTTCCTCGAGGAGGGCAAAGGCAAGGTGCCTGCCGCGCGCCTGTCGATCGCGCAGACCGAGCTCGACGGGATCCTCGCACGCATCGCGCGCGTCACCGTCTCGTTCTCACCGAGCGACGGCGCGACCTTGATCGTCGACGGCAACGCCCTCGGCACGCTACTCGACATGCCGCTGATCCTGCCGCCCGGCGAGCATCACTTCATCGCGCGTGCGCCCGGCCGCAAAGACGCCGAGCGCACGCTCCGCGTCGCATCGGGCGACTCGCTCACGATCGAGCTCACGCTCGCGGAGCTGCCACCCGAGAAGCCGCTGATCGAACGGCCGGTCATCGCGCCACCACTGCCGGGACCTCCGCGGTTTTCGGTCGGTGCCGCGTTCGGTACCAACCTGCGCAGAGTCGGCGATACCGGCGCGCCGTCGATCGGCTTTGGTGTCGAGATCGGGCAGCGCCTGGAGCTCGGTGTCGATGCGGTCCTCGTCGCATATTCCGTGATGCCGAGCGCGCGCGTCAGGCTCGCCGGAAACGCGTTCGCGGTGCATGCGGTCGCGGCGCTGCCGATCTCGTTCACCGACGGCAACATGAGCCAGACGTTCGTCGCGGGCGCGTTCGGCCTCGGCGTTCGCTACCGGCCGACACCGGCGCTCGCGTTCCGCCTCGAGACGCTCGCGAGCTTCGCCGGCAGCGCACACGGCATGACGATCCCAACCTTCGTCGGAGGTGAGCTGTGGTTTTGAGCCGAATCCTCCCGATCCTCTCGCTCGGCGTGCTCGCCGCTTGCGGCCAGTCGTTGTTCGATAACAACGGCGCCCCGGACGGCGCCACGACGATCGGCGATGGCAACACCCCGCTCGTCTGTCCCGCGACCTGCCTCGCCGACGCCGCGCACGACTTCGACGGTACGAGCGGCGGCACCGGCAAGCACTGGGGCTACTTCGAAGATCAGCGCAGTCGTGCGTGGACCGCGATGACTCCGAGCTCGGGTGTCCTCGTCGGAGCGGATCCGGCAAACAAGATCGACAGCTGCGCGAAAAATCCGAGTGCGCCCGCGTGCGGCGTGTTGCCGGGTGCGTTGCTCGTGTCGTCCTCCGGTGCGACGAAGCCGGCCGATCCTTCGATCGCATTCACGGCGACTTCGAAGCAGGTGATCCAGCTCAGCATCGCGATCTACGTCCCGCCCAGCGCGCCGGCCCAGAACGTCCGGCTCTACCGCAACAGCCGCGAAGACGTGCTCTACACCGGCACCGCAAATCCCGGCGTCACGCTCGGGACGACGGTCACCCTCGACGCGCTGCCCGAAGATCGATTCTTCGTCGCGCTCGCGCCGATGACGATGGGGGCCGGCGATGTCGGTGTTCACTTCTTCATCAGCGCGACCGGCGCGGTGTTCCCATCGAAGTGCCAGATGGCGGTTCCGTTCTCGGCCGCCGGCGGATTCCTCGTCGATAACCAGTGTGTCGCGAACCAGCTCACGTACTGGAACGACATGACGAGCATGATGACCGCGCCCGTGCTCGCCGCCGGACCTTTCCCGGAGCTCGGCAAGTCGGCGACCATCGCGCCGGATCGCTATTACGAGTCCGCCGTGGTCCTCGACAAGTCTGGCGACACGACGATCCAATTCTGGGTCCGCCACGACGCCGTCGTCACTTCGTACGGAGCACACGTGTTCTCGGATATCGATCTCAACGCGACCGGCGGGATCGACTTCGACATCTACGACAACGGCTCTAACGGGCTCGACCTCGACATCACGACGTGCACCGATGCGGGCAATCCCCTCAAGTTTGCGATGACCACGGCGCCCTATCCCAAAGATCTCAAGTGGCACTTCCTCCGCGCCACCCACACCGGCGGCAACGTCACGGTGTGCATCGACGGCGCCAAGAAAGGAAGCTTCGCGCTCCCGGCCGGGAAGCTCAATTCGACGTTCCATCCGTTCATGGGTAAGAACGTGCAGTGGCTCCCGGTCGGCGCCTTCTTCAATGGCGCGCTCGATGACGTCCGCGTGTTCTCCACCGCCCTCCCGTGCGAGTAGCTGCGCGAGGGTGGAACCATCACGCCTGCCGTGTCATCACATCGGTATGGGTCCGTATCGCGCGCTCTACGTGCCGGCACGCGTGCCCGAGCGAGCGTCTCCCACCGCGCGGCGCCCATGGCCTGCACCGCGTGAAGACGCGCGCATCGACCGACGGATGGTTCCGTTCGGCATCACGGCGGGAGTCGCGGTCGCATGCGCTTCGCTCTCGCCGCTCGGGATCCTGGTCGCCGGTTACGTGGCGCTCGGCGCCCTCGTCTACCACGTCGCGAAGTAGCTACAGCCCGAACGTCCCGCGGCGCACGAACTGACCGCGGCCGCGCTTGGTCTTGCCGACCCACTTGTCGTCTTGCACCACGAGGTCGCCGCGCGAGAACACGTGCGAGGGGCTACCCGGCACCGTGTGACCTTCGAACGGCGAGTAGTCGATGCGCATGTGCAGCGTGTCGACGCCGAGCGTCTTCTTGCGTTTGGGATCCCACACGACGACATCGGCGTCGGCACCGGGCGCGATCACGCCCTTCTTGCCGTACATGCCGAAGATCTTCGCCGGCGCCGTCGACGTGATCTCGACGAACCGGTTGATCGAGATCTTGCCCTGCGTGACGCCTTCCCACAGCAGGTGCAGCCGCGTCTCGACGCCCGGCATGCCGTTCGGGATCTTCGAGAAGTCGTTCTTGCCGAGCTCCTTCTGGTCTTTCATGCAGAACGGACAATGATCGGTCGCGACGACCTGCAGATCGTAGTTACGCAGGCCGCGCCACAGATGCTCGTGGTGATGCGCCGGCCGGAGCGCGGGCGTCGCGACGTAGCCCGCGCCCTTCCACTCGTTACCGGGCTCGCCGCGCAGGTGGTCCTCGTTCAAGAACAGGTACTGCGGGCAGGTCTCCGCGTACGCCGGCAGCCCTCGATCGCGCGCTTCCATCACGCGCTCGAGCGCGCGCTGCGCCGAGAGGTGCACCATGTACACCGGGACCTTCGCCATCTCCGCGAGCGCGATCGCGCGCTCGGTGCCGGTCGCCTCGGCGATCTCGGGCCGCGTCAGCGCGTGATAGACCGGCGCGGTGTGGCCTTGCGAGAGCGCGCGCTGCACGAGCACGTCGATCGGTAGGCCGATCTCCGCGTGCATCGTGATCAGGCCTCCGAGCTCGCCGGCGCGAAGCATCGCGCGGAAGATCTGCTGATCGTCGACGAGGAACACGCCCGGATAGGCCATGAACATCTTGAACGACGTCACGCCCTCGCGAATCATCGCGCTCATCTCTTCGAGCGTCGACGGCGTCGCTTCCGTCATGATCATGTGAAAGCCGTAGTCGATCGCGGCCTTGCCTTCGGCTTTCGCGTGCCACGCATCGAGGCCCGCGCGCATCGAGCTGCCCTTCGACTGGATCGCGAAGTCGACGATCGTCGTCGTGCCGCCGTGCGCCGCGGCGATCGTGCCGGTCTCGAAGTCATCCGAGGCCGTCGTGCCGCCGAACGGCATCTCCATGTGCGTGTGGCAGTCGATGCCACCGGGAATGACGTACTGGCCGGTCGCGTCGATCGTCTGATCCGCGGCGCCAAGCTGGGTACCGGGCGCCACGAGCGCCGAGACCTTGCCGTCTTCGAGCCAGACGTCCGCGACAAACGAATCGCTCGCGCTGACGACGGTTCCACCTTTGATCACGGTCCTCATGACGGTCCCTTCGCGCACGCGCGGTGCGCTTGTGTTCTCGATCTCGAGCGCTCAGCGATCCTCGGTGAGGATCCCGTACGAGTCCGGACGCCGATCGCGATAGAACTGCCAGGTCCTGCGGACCTCCTCGATCAGGTCGAGGTTCAGCTCGCTGACGACCAGCTCGTCCTTGTCTTCGCTGCCGCAGGCCAGGATCTGACCGCGCGGATCGACGAAGTACGAGTTGCCGTAGAACTTGCCGATGTTCCACGGGGCCTCGGTGCCGACGCGGTTGATCGCGCCGACGAAGTAGCCGTTCGCCGCGGCATGTGCCGGCTGCTCGAGCTTCCACAGATATTGCGACAAGCCCGCGACGGTCGCCGACGGGTTGTAGACGATCTCGGCGCCGTTGAGGCCGAGTGCGCGCGCGCCCTCCGGGAAGTGGCGGTCGTAACAGATGTAGACGCCGATCTTCGCGTAGCGCGTCTGGAACGTCGGATAGCCGAGGTTGCCCGGCCGAAAGAAGTACTTCTCCCAGAACCCCGAGGTCTGCGGGATGTGGTTCTTGCGGTACTTGCCGAGGTACGTCCCGTCGGCGTCGATCACGGCGGCGGTGTTGTAGTAGACGCCGGCCATCTCGCGCTCGTAGAGCGGGACGACCATCACCATCTTGTACTGCGCGGCGATCGGCCGCAGCTTCTCGACCGTCGGTCCCGGAACCGGCTCGGCCGCGTCGTACCAGCGCTTGTCCTGGCCCGGGCAGAAGTACTGGCCGTTGACGATCTCCTGCAGGCCGAGGATCTGGACGCCCTTCTTGCCGGCGTCATGGATCATCGGCAGGTGCTTCTCGAGCATCGCCGCTTGAATCTCGGCGACGCTCTTCGACTCGTCGTTGATCGGGTTCGAGGCTTGAATCAAGCCGCTGATGACTTTGCGTGCCATGTGACTTTCTCCTCTGGGTCAGTTCGTAACGAGGCCCGACGTCTCCTTCGAGATGTCACCCTTCCACGTCTCCGCGTCCTTGCCCGTGCGCGAACGCGCCGCTTCCTTCGCATCGCGGCTCGCCTTCTGGCGATCGACGAGGTCGTGGTGGGTCGTGAAGTACGGCAGGCTCTTTCCGACGAACTCGCGGATGTTGGTGAACTTGTGATCCGTCATGAACTTCGAGAGCTCTTCTTTGAGCTCGGTGATGATCTCGTAGCCGCGGAGCATCGCGCCGGTGCACACCTGCACGGTCGAAGCGCCGAGCAAGAAGAACTGCGCGGCGTCGAAGCCGGTCTCGATGCCACCGATGCCGCTGATCTGGACGCCCGGGTTCGCACGCGCGACTTCCATCACCTGGCGCAGCGCGATCGGACGAACCGCTTGGCCCGAGTAACCGCCGGGCACGCTATGCCCCTCGACCGTCGGCATCGGACGCAGCGTCTTCATATCGATCCCGCACACCGAGAGAATCGTGTTGATCATCGCGATGCCATCGGCGCCAGCGCGCAGGGCAGCCGCGGCCGGCACCGTCGGGTTACCGACGTTCGGCGTCATCTTCGCCCACACCGGAATCCGCGAGACTTGCTTCACCCAGCCGACGACCTCTTCGACGATGTCGGGGTTCTCACCCATCGCCATGCCCATCTTCCGCTCGGGCAAGCCGTGCGGGCACGACAGGTTCAGCTCGAAGCCGTCGACGCCGGTCTCCTGGACCTCGCGCGTGATCTGCTGCCACGTCTCCTTGCGGTACTCCTCCATGATCGACGCGATCAGGATCTTGTTCGGGTACTGCTTCTTCAGCTGCTTGAGATCGTCGAGCCAGTCCGCGTACGGGCGGTCGCTGATCAGCTCGATGTTCTGAAAGCCGATCACTTCTTCGCTCGAGCGGCCGCGAAGCTTCGCGTAGCGCGGCGCGGTGTTGATGACCTTGCTCGCGTCGAGCGAGAACGTCTTGGCGACCATGCCGCCCCAGCCGAGATCGTACGAGCGCGCGATCACCTTGCCATTCGTTCCGGGTGGGCCGGAGCCGAGTACGAACGGGTTCTCGAACTTCATGCCATTGACGGTGATAGATAGGTCGGTCACGTCGCCTCCGGGGGGCTGTGCAAGGGTCGGGAAACGGTTGCGGTAGCACAGGGCGAGAGGCACGTTCAACCCGGTTTTTCGTGTTGCGACAAACGCCCGGGGAATGGCGAGCCTCGGTTTCGCGACGTGAGACAATCAAGGAGCTTGGCCGGATCGGGAGTCGCCTCAGGAGGGTCCTTGCCGCGTTTCCGAGCGTGCGCCGTCCTCGCGCTGTTCGCGGGATGCGGGCGGATCGCCTTCGCCGAGCTGGATTCGGGCGATGCGACGGCGGCCGCGACCTGCTGGCCGGCGTGGAAGGCCGGCACGATCGCATTTCAGCCGCCCGGCCCGATCACCGAGCTCGCGAGTCCGGTGGGTCGCTCGAACCCGTCGCTCTCGGCGGATGGACTGACGCTGTACTTCGTCGAGGAGACCGCGGGCAACAACGACGTTTGGTTCGCGAAGCGCGTCGACCTTGGCTCGCCTTGGCAAGATGCCCAGTCGCTCGGTGGACCGGGAACGTCGATCAACACCGGCGTTGACGAGCGGCGATTCGCCACCGCGGGGAACGGCACCATCGGGATCGTGACGTCCCGTCGCAGTGGGTCGTTGGCCCTGTGGTACGCGACCCGGCCGACGCCCACAGGCCCGTTCGGGACGGCATCTCAAACGCTCGTCGCTTCGCTCGATCTCGCGAATCACGACCAGTTCGACCCCGAGCTGATCAACGACGGCCTGGTGCTGTATTTCGCGCCGACCTCAGGCTCGATCCAGCAGATCGCTCGGGCGACGCGCCCGGCGATCGACACGGCGTTCGCCCCGGCGACGATGCTCACCGAGCTCGAGATCAGCTCGGTGATCGGCGATCCAACGATCTCTCCAGACGACCTCGTGATCGTATTCGCGAGCGTGGTCGGTGCGAACAACGATCTGTTCTACGCGACGC
Organism: Myxococcales bacterium; assembly: GCA_028287115.1. Taxonomy (GTDB): domain Bacteria; phylum Myxococcota_A; class Polyangia; order Haliangiales; family Haliangiaceae; genus JABFXX01. The sequence continues at coordinate 39,585 of JAQBQF010000243.1, read as the reverse complement.
GGGCGGTGCGAACCGATCCATTCGGAACACCCGTGAGCCTGTCGTCTCTCAACACGACGGTCGCCGACGAAGGTGATGGCGAGCTGTCGCCGGACGGCTGCGAGCTCTTGTATTTCTCCGACCCGACCGGAACGGACCAGCTGTTCGCTGCAAAGGTGAATTAGTTGACGAGGACGGGCGCGGGGCACGGGCCGGCCGCTTTGACGGCGACGGTCAGGTCGTAAAACTTTTGGAGGGCCGGCATCCCGGGGTTGTTCGTCGGGTCGAAGCGCGGATGGTCGGTCAGGGTGATGGCCGCGTTCTTCAGCGACTGCGTGTTGACGATCACCTTGCCGCTATCGACCGTGAAGTACTTGAGCATGTACGCCGACTGCTGCGTGACCATCTGGAAGTACACGGTCTCGTTGAGGCTCGCGATGAAGCCTTGGCCGCCGGTGCTATGACAGTTGGCGCATTGCTGACCGTTGGTGGTGCTGAGGCTGCCCCAGGTCACGGCCATCTTCGCCGTCTTGAAGTTCGCGAGCGTCATGCAGCCCGACCACTCCTTGATCAGCGCCGCTGGATCGGGCGCATCGATGGGTGGTGGCGGCGGTGGGGCGTCGATCGCGATGGGCGCGGCGTCGGGCGCGGCGTTACCGCCGGTCGGGACGTCGCCCATGCACCCCGCTACGAACACGGCTGCCAGGATCCCCAGGATTCGCATGTGACAGGGGAGTTGCAACGGGCGCACCAAACACGACGCTAATGAATTCAGCGATCTAGGCATGGGGTTCACCCGTTGGATGGGGGCTCCGGTCGACACCCCCGGCTCCCAGTTACAGATCGTATTGCATGCCCATCTCGATGACCTGCCCCGGCGGGATGTGGAAGTGGCTGGTCGCCGGCTCGGCGTTGCGAAGCAGAAACGCAAACACGGTCTCCCGAATCGCGCCCATGTCGCCGGCCTTGGTCGCGAGGAGCGTCTCGCGACCCGCGTAGTAGGTCAGCTCGCTCGGCGGTATATTGATCCCGAGATGCGCGAGCCCGGTCTCGACCATCAGCGGGATGATCGATCGATCCATGAACCCGATATGTCCGATCACGCGATAGAACCCGCGGCCGAGATCGGAGGCCTCGACACGCGACGCACGCGGCACGTTCGGTTGGCGCTCGAGCACGAGGGTGAACAACACGACGTGCTCCGGCAACACGTGCATGTGACTCGCTTGAAACGCGAGGCTCGGCGGAACGTGATCGACACTCGAAGCCAAGAACACGCCGACGCCGGGCGACCGCAGCACCCCGTGATCGGCCGCGACGAAGGTTTCGATCGACGGCGCGTTCTCGCTCGCACGGCGATGGAGTAATGCGCGGCCCTGTTTCCACGTGATCATCACGAAGAACATCGCGGCGCCGACGAGCAGCGGCACGTAGCCGCCGTCCTCGACCTTGATCAGGTTCGCGCCGAAGAACGGCAGATCGAACGACAGAAACAGCACGAGTAGCGGGAGCGCCTTCGCCCGCGACCAGCCCCAGGTCTCGCGCGCGACGACGTAATACACGATCGACGTGATCCCCATCGTGCCGGTCACCGCGATGCCGTACGCCGCCGCCAGGTGGCTCGATTTCTGAAATCCCAGGACGAGCGCGACACACGCGAGCATCAGCGCCCAGTTGATCTGCGGGATGTAGATCTGGCCTTCCGCCTCGTGCGACGTGTGGAGCACCGTGACCCGTGGGAAGTAGCCGAGCTGCACCGCCTGATGGGTCAACGAGAATGCGCCCGAGATCAGCGCTTGCGAGGCGATGATCGTCGCGAGCGTCGCGAGGATCACGAGTGCGTAGGTCGGCCATCCCGGCGCGACGAGCGCGTAGAACGGGTTTGCCAGCGCGGACGGTTCCCGCAGGATCAGCGCGCCCTGCCCCAAGTAATTGAGGACGAGCGCCGGCATCGCGACGAGCCACCACCCGAGCCGGATCGGTCGCGCGCCGAAATGGCCCATGTCGGCGTAGAGCGCCTCACCACCGGTGACCGCGAGGACGACACCGCCGAGCACCGCGGCCCCCGCAACGCCGTTGCGCGCGAAGAAGCCGATCGCGTGGTGAGGCGACAGCGCCTGCAGGACCGCGGGATGGAGCGCGATCGATCGCACGCCGAGAATCCCGAGCGTCACGAACCACACGAGCATCACGGGACCGAAGAGCCGTCCGACGCTCGCCGTGCCGCGGCTCTGGATCGCGAACAGGCCGACCAAGATCACGCACGTGATCGGAACGATCCACGCGTGAAGCGAAGCGGTCGTGGTCTCGAGACCTTCGACCGCACTGAGCACCGAGATCGCCGGGGTGACGATGCCATCGCCATAGAGCAGCGCGGCACCGGCGAGGACCAGCACCGCGACGATCCCGACGTGAGTCGACCGCACATTCGAGCGACGGCTCGGCGGCACCAGCGCGAGCAACGCACAGATCCCGCCCTCGCCGCGGTTGTGCGCCTTCATGATGAACGACAGGTACTTCACACCGACGACCATCATCAGCGCCCAGAAGATCAGCGAGAGCACGCCGAGCAGATTCTCCGGCGTCGGCGCAGCTCCGTGCTCTCCGGTCGTGCACTCGCGCAACGTATAGAGCGGGCTCGTGCCGATATCGCCGAACACGATGCCGAGCGCGGCGAGCGTCAGCGTCGAGAGGCGGCCGGAAGGTGCATGGCCTTCGGCCGAGCTCACCGGTGCGCCGCGGGTCATCGACAACACCGCTAGGGTCTGCCGGGACCGCTTCCGGAGCAAGCGCACCGTTTGCCGATCGCAGCGGCTTCGAGATCGCCTGCGACGATGACGCGCCTATGCGGATCTCGTCCTCGCGAAGAACTCGGACCTGCGGCGCGGCTTCGAGCTCGCCGGGGCTCCGGGCGGCTTCTCGGAGCTCGAATCGCGGATTACTTCTTCTTCGTGAAGTCGCGAATCAGCTTGGTCGACTGGCCGGCGGCGATCCGCACCTCGAACAAGGTGTTGATGTGGCTCTGCGGGTTGATCAGCGCGATCCGGTACGTGCCCGGCGCCATCGAGAGGCCCGTCTGCGGCGTGACGAGCTTCGTCAGCTTGCCGTCGATCGAGATCTGACACGGCGGCTTGCTCGAGATCATCAACACGCCGTTGCCGGCCTTGTTCGCAGGCGTGGTGACCGGAGCGGCGGCAACCTTGTGCGTGGCGGGCGGCGTTGGCGTCGCGGCGCGCGTCGTCGAGGCCGGGGCTGGCGACGTGTGCGCCGGCGTCGGCGCGGCGATCGAGTGCGTCGGCGCGGCTGTCGTGTGCGCCGGCGTCGTCGTTGCGACGTGTACTGGCGCCGGTGCGGTGGTCGTGTGCGCCGGCGCGGGCGTCGCGGTCGTGTGTACCGCCGTGATCGTCGTCGGAGTCGGCGCAGACCGCGTCGCGGGCGCTGCCGCGGCGGACTGCGCGACCTGCGGTGCCGCGGACGTCGATCCGCTGGCGAGATTGATCGCGAGCTCGTGCTCCGAGCGTGGATCGAAGTGACGGACCGTCGTCGGGTGGCCCTTGAGGACCAGCACGATGTCGTAGTTGTGGGTCACGTCGACTTGGAGATCGAGCGGCGTGATGCCGATGACGCGCGCATTGCCGTCATCGATCAGCGTCACGGTCGCGCCGGTCGGGTTCGACATGATCGGCACGCGCACGAGCGCCTTCGGCGTCTCGATGCTCGACACCGGTTGCGCGATCGGAGCCGGCGCGGCGGGCTTGACGGCCGCAACGGCAATCACCGGTGCCTTGGACGTAGCGGATGCAGGTGCGGAGGAGACCGCAGTCACCGGCGCCTTCGAGGTAACGGGCACGGCCGCGACAGGAGCCTGCGTCGGAAAGACCGCCGCGGGCGTCTCCGTGTTGCTTGCCGCGGCGGATCGAGAGCCGCGAACGAGGAACACGAGCGAGCCGACGAGCATGCCTGCGCAGACAACGCCGGCGATCATCCACATCGTCGAGGACGAGCGAGGCGCTATCCGCCTGATCGCGAACGTCCGGTCGGCGCGCAGCGGCGCCGTGCGTGAGACCGGCATCGCCGGCGGCGGTTCGACAACGACCGGGTGCGGTTGGTACTTCGTCAGCGCCAGCAGACCGGATTCGGTGCTCGGGCGGTTGGGCGGCGGGAGCGTCCTCATCGAATACAATCCCGAGTCCGACGTCGGGCTGCGCGGTGGCAGCGTCCGTAGCGGGACGAGGCTCGTGCCGCGCGCGAACGAGGTCATCGGTTGCGGGAGCGGAGGTAGCGACCGCGGATCGATCTTCGGGAGGTCGACCGCGATCGACTCGTTCGTGAACTTGGGCTGCTCGCTCGACAGCTCGACGTCAAAGCCTGCGTCGCCGAGCTTCTCCGCCTGCGACGTGTCGTCGGTGGGCGGCGGTGTCCAGTCGAGCGGACCGGTCGTCATCGGGACCGCGATGGGCGAGGTCTGTGGGATCGGCGGAGGCATGGTGCCGCTCGCGCGCACTCGCTGCGGGATCGGCGGCGGCAGCTTGGTCGGGCTGCCAAATGCGACGTGATCGCCGATGCCTTCCAGCGGAGTCGGGGCAGCGCCCGAGGGAGCAGCCTCGCTCTCGTCGTCGAAAGTCTTCGGCGTTGGTTCAGTCAAATCGAGCTCGCCATCGACCATAAGAAGCCTCCCGGAAGTGGGCGGAGGATCACGAACTGGCCTCACGATGTAAAGCGGAAAACGGGGGCCGGCCGACGTGTTACAGCCGGGCAGGCGCACCTGTAACGCCGCGTTTCAACACAGGCGCCCTCGGAGCTGAGTCCTCTTGCCCCAGTTCGGCTGTTACCGCAGTGAGGCCGGCAACAGACCGCCGACCCCGTGCCGTTCGATCACGAGATAGGCGTAATAGATCGCGCCGTACGCCGCCGCATAGAAGATCCAGATTCCGAGCCTGCCCGCGCCCCACCGTGTCCCTTTGCGCGCGGTCGCGAGCAGTTGCTTGATCCACGGGCCGATCCAGCTCGCCGCGATCACGAACCCGACGCCGGTGAGGACCAGGATGATCGCTGCGCGGGTTTTTGCGTCGGCGACATGCTGCCGCACCTTGTACGTGACGATGTCCTCGAACAGCGCGACCACGAGCAGCACCAGCGGGACGATCAACGCGGTCCGCGATCGAAACGGCGAGCTCTCCATGCGAGCGAGTGAACACCGTCTTGGCGGCGCTCGCCACCCCTGTCACAAAATCGATTCACCGTCGGCCGGCGGCGTGGTAGCGATATCGCCTCCATGAAGACCATCACGCACTGGATCGACGGCAAACCGTACGAGCGAGCATCCGAGCGCAGCGGCGACGTCTTCAATCCGGCAACCGGCGAAGTTCAAGCGAAGGTCGCCTTTGCATCGCCGAGCGTCGTCGATGAAGCGGTCGAGTCGGCCGCGCGCGCGTCGGTGAGCTGGCGGAACGCGTCGATCGCGAAGCGAACGCGGATCCTGTTTGCGTTCCGCGAGCTCGTCGAGAAGCACAAACCAGAGATCGCGAAGCTCCTGACGCTCGAGCACGGCAAGGTGACCGGCGATGCGCTCGGCGAGGTCAGCCGCGGTCTCGAAGTGATCGAGTTCGCGTGCGGGATCGCCGATCTCGCGAAGGGCGAGTACAGCGAGAACGTCTCGACCGAGGTCGACACCTACTCGATCCGCCAGCCGCTCGGGGTGGTCGCCGGCATCACGCCGTTCAACTTCCCGGCGATGGTGCCGATGTGGATGTATCCGCTCGCGATCGCGTGCGGCAACACGTTCGTCCTGAAGCCGAGCGAGCGCGATCCGTCGGCGGCGAACTTCTGCGCGCAATTGTTTGCCGATGCGGGGCTGCCGCCCGGCGTGCTGAGCGTCGTCCATGGCGACAAGACCGCGGTCGATCGCTTGCTCGAGCATCCGAAAATCGCGGCGATCTCGTTCGTCGGCTCGACACCGATCGCGCAGTACATCTACGAGACCGGCACGCGTCACGGCAAGCGCGTGCAAGCGCTCGGCGGCGCGAAGAATCACATGATCGTGCTGCCCGATGCCGATATGGAGCTCGCCGCGGATGCGGCGGTCTCGGCCGCGTACGGCTCGGCCGGCGAGCGCTGCATGGCGATCTCGATGATCGTCGCGGTCGGCGCCGCGGCCGACAAGCTCGTCCCGCTGATGAAAGAGCGGATCGGCAAGCTCAAGGTCGGCGATGGTCTCGAGCCGACGTCCGAGATGGGCCCACTCGTCAACAAGGCGCATCTCGACAAGGTCCGCGGCTACGTCGACAAGGGTGTCGCCGAAGGCGCGACGCTCGTCTCCGACGGCCGCACGCTCAAGGTCGGCAATCGCCCGAACGGCTTCTTCCTCGGCCCGTGTCTGTTCGATCACGTGCAGCCGAACATGACGATCTACAAGGACGAGATCTTCGGCCCGGTGCTCGGCGTGACGCGTGCGGCGACGTACGACGAAGCGATCGCGCTGATCAACCGCAACCCGTACGCGAACGGCGTCGCGATCTTCACGAACGACGGCGGCGCGGCGCGCAAGTTCCAGCACGAGGTCGAGGTCGGCATGGTCGGCATCAACGTGCCGATTCCGGTGCCGATGGCGTACTACTCGTTCGGCGGCTGGAAGGCCTCGCTGTTCGGCGATCACCACATCTACGGCCGCGACGGCGTGCACTTCTACACGCGCACCAAGGCGATCACATCACGCTGGCCGGATCCGCGGCATCGCGGCGTCGATCTCGGGTTTCCGCAGAATCGCTAGTGCGCAGGCCAAATTGCGAAGCTGCTGTGCTACTAGCAGCGCATGATCAAAGTTCTCGGTTGCATGATGTTCGCGATGGTTGCGTGCGGCGGAGCCAAGCCGGCGACGACCACGACAACGACCCCGACGGAAACGACGGCGACGGATCCGGCGGCGAAGTCGCTGCTGACGATCGGCGAGCTCGCGTTCGCGAACGGCGATGACGTTGGCGTGAAGCTACACCCCGACGGAAACGTCGAAGGCAAGGCGATGCACAGCCAGGGCGGCAAGCCCGCGGTCGAGGAGTGGAAGACGTTCGCGCAGCTTGCGCGCGACGGTAGGGTGATGCACGACGGCAAGGCCGCCGGTCAGCTCAAGGCAGACGGCTCGTTCGTGATGGCCGACGGCCAGGTCGCTCCGTTCAAGATCGAAGGGACCACGCTCACGCTGGGCGACAAGAGGGTCTCGATCGACGACAAGGGAATCATCCAAGGCACCAACGCGAATGCGCCGCAGATGCGCGTCACGGGCCTGACCGACGACGGCTCGCGCCGCGCCGCGCTGCTGATCATTGGCCTGATGTTCGGCGCGGAAGGCCACGCCAACGGCGACGGTCCGGCGGCGGGCAAGTAGTCAGCTTAGGCGCCGGTGAACGCAGACGTTGCCTGCGTGATCGACCGCGACATGTGCCGTCGCGTGCCGCCCTCGCGCACCGCGCGTGCGCGCTCGCACAGCTAGCGGGCACATGTGATGCAACACGTCCGGACATGCGCAAGCCAGCCATGTTCGCCTCGATGTTATGTGCGGCGATTGCTTCTGCTGCGCCCGCGGACGCGCCTGTCGCCGCTCGGCAGACCGCGCCGTCACCACCGGATTCGACCGCGATCACGCACGGTCAGCCCGCCACGAGCTCGCTGCCGGCGATCGATCTCGACTCGCTCCCCGACGCTTGCAAGACCTTGGGCCAGCTCGCCGGGTCCCCGAGCCCGACTGTCGCGCTGTCGTCGCGTGTCTCGCTTGCCAATTGCTTGGCGGAAGAGCGGATGCGCCCACTGTCGCTCGTCGACTGCGAAATGTCCGTACGCGACTTGAACGAAGCGGCGACGCCGAGCCTCGAGCTCCTCGATGACGTGATCGCGGCGGCCGAGCCGTCGTGGCGGATCGTCGCGTTGCACGCGAAGGGCGAGCTACTGTCGAGCATGAGCGTCCGCATGCTGATGACGGTGCCGCGGCCGCCCGCGGGCGCGGGTGACGAAGCGATCGCGCTGCGCGACATGCGCGTGACGATGCTGCAGTCCCTGCTCCAGCCGTGGCTCGATCTCGCGCAAGACGCCTTCAAGCAGGTCGATCGCCTCGCGAGAGCCCAGCCCGAGCTGGCAAAGAACCAGGTCGTGCGCAGCGCGGTCCTCGATAGTCAGAACAAGCTCGTCCCCGGCGTCGCGACCCGCTGACCGCTTAGTGCAGCTCCCCCAGAAGTTAGTGGACAGTTGCCAGACCCACGTGGGCCGCAGAAATGATCACCAACTTGCGATGAGCTGTACTTAGTGGTCGCTCGCCGGTCGCTTGGCCACGATCTCGTCGGTGGCTTCGTCGTTGCGCTGCGACGAGCTCGAGAAGTCGGGCGCCGGCGTCCACCTCGGAGTTCCGAAGCGCGCCGGTGTGATGTGAACGTGATCGTCGTCGGCAAACGGGATCAGGTCGGGCGGTTCCACGGCGGCGAGCTCCGCGGTCGCGATCGCGGTCGCAACGGCATCGCCATCGACGTTGGCGCGCAGCTCGGTCGCGAGCGCGGAGACCTCCGCCGCGGTCGGGCGGTGGTCCGGATCGCCCGCGAGCATGCGCATGATCAGAGTCGACAGGCCCGGTGATGTACTGCTCGCGTCGTTCGAGGCGCCGCGGGGGAACCGCTGGGTCGCCGCGCGATACGCGATCACACCGAGAGCGTAGACATCGGAGCGGCCGTCGCGCTCCCCCTCGGGTGCACTGAACAACCCGGGCGGCGCGATCGCACCCCAGTCGCTGATCGAGACCGGGTAGGTTCGCTCGCCGGTCAGCAGCACCACGCTTCTCAACTTGAGCGCGCGATGCACGACGCCCTGGCGGTGAGCGTACGCGAGCACCTCGGCGACGTAGCGAATCAGATCGACGAGCTCGACCTCATTCAGCGCGCGCGTCGACACCACGTCGTACAGCGCCAAGCCGTTGACGATCTCGGTCGCGAGCCAGGGCCGGTGGTCCGCGAGCACGCCGCGATCGACCACGCGCGCGACGCCGGGATGTTGCAGCGTGTCGATCATCTGCGATCGCCGGATCATCTGCGCGGTCGCATCGCGCGAGTCGACGGAGATCAGGACGTGCTGAGCGCGCGACAGATGCACGGCGTGACAGGTCGTGCCATCGACGACACTGATGACCCGGTAAGTCCCGATCTGATCGCCGATCTGGATCTTGGCCGCCATGCCGCCGGAATGTGCCGGCTCGCGCTCGGAGGCGCAAGCGATTTCAGGTGTCGTCGCGGACCGATCGCGTGCGGCGCGTCCTCGGCGCCCCGCCCTCGGGGACCGCGGCCGTACGGTCCTTGAGCGCCCACGGCGGAGTCCAGCGCGGCCGCTCACGGATCGGCTCCGGTAGGGCCTCGCGCGAAAGATCGGTCAGGAGCACGATCTCTTCGGCCGGCTGAACGACCGAGTCGCCCTCCGGTTCGATCGAGAAGTCGATCGTGGCGGTCGACCCGATGTCGCGCACGTCGTCGGCCACCTCGAACGCGGTCGGCCGCGTGAGCGGATCCACCGCAAGCATCCGGTCGATCAGCCGCGTCAGCTTCGCCGGCGCCATCGGACACCGCCGCGCGATCGGCAGCGAAGGGAGCTGCCCGGTCAATGCTTCGTAGGCGATCACGCCGAGCGAGAACACGTCGACCCGACCGTCGAACGGATCGCCGGCGAGCAATTCGGGAGCGCGGTAATAATGAACCTCCTCGGAGCTCTCCATCGGCGCGCTCGTGTCGAGCGTCCGCGCGTCGCCCCATTCGGTGATGCACAGCGGAAAGCCGCGGCGATCATCGTGATCGCGCACGATCGTCTGCGGCCGCAGGTTGCGGTGGACGACGCCACGCGAGTGCGCGTGCGCGAGGATGTCGGCGACGTTCTCGATCAGCGTGACGACGTCTTTGATCACGACCGAGCGTTGTCGAACCTCGAGATCGAACGAGGCACCACTCACGAGCTCGATCGCGACCCACGGGCGGCGATCGGTGGTCACGCCGCACTCGTAGACGCGCGGGATGCCGGCGTGATGAAGAGCTTCGAGGATGCACGCTTCGCGCAGCATCTGAACCGCGACGGGGCGGACACCGACCAGGTGCGGCTGGAGGACCTTCAACATGACCTTGCGCGGGAGCACGCGGTGAACCGCTTCATAGAGGCCCAGGGCGCCTTCGTGGTTGGGGTCGCCGGGAGAGATCTCGACCTCACCCTCGATGACGTAATCGCCAATCCGCGCCCCGATGCCCAAGCGATCCGGCGTCCGTGTCATGGCTTACCGGGATTGCACCCCCCATGCCTCAGCTAACTCCCTGTCGTGACAAGAATCCCGTCTCGGGTCTCCTGACCTCACGAACGCTTGACCCGGAACGACAGTCCTCATCACCATAGATCCAATGACATTCTCCGGATGCACGGGCTTGTGTCGACGCTCCTTGCTTCAGGGGATCGGTGTGGTCGCGGCCGGTAGCCTGCTCGGTTGCGGCCTCAGCGCCGACGAGATCCTCGATGCGATGCCAGCGTCGACCTGCGGGACGAACATGATCTGCTTGGATCTGACTCTCCCGCTCTACAAGCCGCTGACCGGTGTCGGCGGCTCGGTCAAGGTCGGCGTTCCGGGAGACACGCTGATCGTGATCCGGACGACCGACACGATGACCGTCGCGCTGTCCGACATCTGTCCTCACGCGCGATGCGGCGTCCGGTTCGACACGCAAAGCCAGCTCTTGATCTGTCCGTGTCACGGCTCGCAGTTCAAGCTGAGCGGAGCCGTCGTGCGAGGTCCCGCGGCCAAGCCGCTGAAGCTCTACGCATCGGTGCTCGATCCGGCCGCTCAGCTCGTGACGATCACGCTCGCTTAGCGTGTCGTGATCTCGAGCGTGCGTACCGCCGACACGCGCGCGAGCTCCACGTTGTTGCGCGCATGACCGAATCTGAGCGCGCCGCGCTGGTTATGGCGAACCGCGAGGGATTCATCGCGCCGCGAAAGCCACCCAGGATCGATCGCGTAGGGCGCGCCCTCGCCGATCACGCGTAGCCCGCGCAGAGCTCCCGGTTCGATGCCAAGCGCGCCGAGCAAATCGACGATCGATGTCTCGCCGTGCCGTCTCGCGTCAGGGGTCGCGCCAAGTTCGTGTCGGGGAGTACCCGATCCCTCAGCGGCTCAGCTCGTGACGATCACGACCGCTTGACGTGCCGGGCCTCGGGAAGGCCGTGCATCTTGCCGGCCATCAAGAGCCAGTACACACCGCCGGCGAGCCCGAACCCGACGAACCACGACCAGTTGTAGATGAAGCGCATCGGCTCCCAGAACGCACCGAGCAGCGCGACGCCCGCGCCGGCGACGGTCGCGTACACCGCCGGCATGTTCCAGCCGTCGCGATAGCGATACTCGCCGTCCGCGACGTAGAGCGAGCGCAGGTCGAGCTTGGTCTTGCGCAAGATCCAGTAGTCGACGATCAGCACGCCTGCGATCGATCCGAGCGCGCCGGAGTAACCGACGAGCCAGCCGAAGATGTAGCTGTTCGCGCTCTTCGTGATCTCCCACGGCATCATCAGGATGCCGATCACGCCGGTGATCACGCCGCCGATCTTGAAGTTGATCCGCTTCGGGAACGCGTTCGCGAAGTCGTTCGCGGGCGACACGACATTGGCCGCGATGTTGACGGCGAGCGTCGCGATCACGACGGTGAACATCGCGATGCCGACGATCACGCGGCTGTGAAACTCGCGGCCGAGCGCGATCGGATCGGCGATCGACTTGTGAAAGATGATCACGGTGGCGGACGTGATCGTGATGCCCATCGCCGCGAACAGCGTCATCGTCGTCGGTAGCGCGACGACCTGACCTATCGCCTGCTCGCGCTGCGACCGGCCGAACCGCGTGAAGTCCGGCATGTTGAGCGACAGCGTCGACCAGAATCCGATCGTCGCGGTCAGCGACGGAACGAATACCGCGAAGAACGTCGCATTCGAGCCCTCGGGGGCGACAAACCCGGTCTGCGCGATCAGCGGGCCGAAGCCGCCCGCGTGATCGACCGCCCAGTACACGAGGATCGCCGTCATCACGAGCACGAACGGCGCTGCGAAGCGCTCCACGCGGCGCAGCACGTCCATGCCGCGGAAGATGATCAGGATGTTGAGGCTCCAGAACAGCAAGAACGACAACCACTGCGTCGTCGGAAAGCCGTTGAAGCTGCCGAGCAGACCGTCCCAGCCGGTCCAGATCGACGCGAAGAACGTCTGCAGCGCATCGCCGCCGATCCACGTATTGATGCCAAACCAACCGCACGCGACGAGTGCACGCATCAGCGCAGGCAAGTTCGAGCCCGTGGTGCCGTACGCCGCGCGCGCGAACACGGGAAACGGAATGCCGTACTTCGTGCCGGGATGCGAGTTGAGGAGGATCGGGCCGAGCACGATCACGTTGCCGAGCGCGATCGTGACGAGCGCCTGCCACCACGCCATGCCGCTCGCGATCAGGTCCGACGCCATCTTGTACGTCGGGATGCAGTGGGCCATCGAGATCCACAGCGCGGAGTAGTCCCAGGTGTTCCACGTGCGCTGCGCGACCGGGATGGGCGCGAGGTCGTGGTTGTAGAGCGGCGACTGCGTGAGCGCGCCGGCGTCACGGAGCTCGACGCGTCCGTCCTCGTGGCTGATCTCGGAGCTCTCGCTCATCGCAACGAACCTAGTAGATTCTGCCGCGTGAAGCGAGCGTTCGGCTCGTCGCGTGCGGGGTGACAGCGACCACACACATCGTGCCGCGAGCTCGGGCAAGAAAAATGCGCGAGGCCGGATGGGCGGAGATGCCCCCTCTTGGGGGTTCCGCGGCATCGCATTTTGCTGCGATGATGCTGGCAGGTGCTGTACGCCGTCGTTTCAGCGTGCCTCGTCGTTGCCGGCTGCGGCCGCTTCGACTTCGACGAGCTCCCGCCGGAACACGACGAAGACGGCGATGGGATCCCGGACGTCTCGGATCCATGTCCGCACGTCGCCGGCGGCTACGCCGACCGCGATGGGGATGGCGTCGGTGACGCGTGCGATCCAAACCCGGACGTGCCGACGGAGAGCTTTCGCGTGTTCGCGACGCTGATGCCGGGCGACAACCCATTCACCGACGCCGCCGCCTTCGAACAGCAAGCCGATGCAGTCCACTTCAGCGGCGACACCGCGGGCATGTCGCTCGAGGGGACGCTCGCCACGGCACGGATCGACATCGGCTTCGACATCTTGGCTCTCGTCGGCAGCGGCCAGCATCAAGTCGCCAGCGGGATCATATCCGCGGTTCCCACCTACTACTTCGTCGAGCTCAACGAGAGTGGGCCGCTGCGCGATGTCGGCGTCATCTCGTACGACACGACGAACGGGTATCAATTCCTCGGACAGGTCGATCACCCGGGTATGCATCCCGGCAGCGGCGTGCTTCGGTGCGACGCGGTCGCCCGCGCCCCGCAGACGTTCACGGTGCTCGCCGGCTGGACCGACGAGCTGTACACCGCGACCGGGCCGACGCCGGAATACGCCGGTGGCACATCGATCCGGTTTGCCGTCAACGGCCTCGATATCGCGATCCGCTACGTCGTCGTGATCGAGACGCACTGAGAGCCGTCCCGGATGAGCCCGATCTCGCGGTGGGAGGCGCTTCGAACGCAGGGCCGATCGGTTATCGTCGAAGCGTGATCAGCCGTTCGAATGTGAAGCACAGCGAGCTCGTCGCGCGCACCACCAACATCGCCTCGGAGATCGCCGCGAAGCATGCGGCAGACGTCGACGCGAAGAGTCGATTTCCACACGAGACGTTAGCGGCGCTCAAGCAGGCCAAGCTCCTCTCGGCGGCAGTACCGAAGCAATTCGGGGGTGGTGGCGCGGGAATGCTCGAGCTCGGCCATCAGTGCGCGGCGCTCGCGCAAGGCTGCGGCTCCTCCGGAATGATCCTGGCGATGCATCACATCCAGGTCGCGTGCATCGCGCGCCACGGGATCGGCTCGCCGTTCTTCGAGCGCTACATGCGCGAGAACCTCGTCGAGAAGCAGGACGTCGTCGCTTCGATCACGTCGGAGAACGGCACGTTCGGCGACACCCGGTCGTCGATCTGCGCGGTCGAGATCACCGGCGATGCGATGAAGCTCGACAAAGACGCGACGACGGTCTCCTACGGCGAGCACGCCGATGCGCAGCTCGTCACGTGCAAGCGCACGCCCGACGCCGCACCGAGCGATCAGGTGCTCGTGCTGTTCGAGAAGGGCGACTACGCGCTCGCGCAGACCGGCACGTGGGACACGCTCGGCATGCGCGGCACGTGCAGCCCGGGCGCGAAGTTCTCCGGCCATGGCGGTGCCGACCAGATCGTCCCCGGCACGTTCGCAGACTCGTCGGCGCAGACGATGGTGCCGTACTCGCACATCCTGTGGTCGTCGCTGTGGTGGGGCATCGCCGCCGATGCGATCGGTCGCGCCGCGCAGTTCGTCCGCGCCGAAGCCCGCAAGAAGCCCGGCACCGTGCCGCCGCAAGCGGTCAGGCTCGCGAAGGTTCACGTCGAGCTGCAGGCGATGCGCCACAACTGGGAAGCGTGCGCGACCGACTTCGACGAGCTCGGCGACGGCGCTGCTGCACGCGATGCGCTCGGCCAGATGGGCTGGGCGCTCAAGATGAACCAGCTCAAGATGAGCTGTTCGGAGGTTGCCCCGAAGCTCGTGCACGAGGCACTGCAGATCATCGGGATCATGGCCTACAAGAACGATTCGAAGTTCTCGGTCGGTCGCCACTACCGCGACGTGCTGTCGGCCGCGCTGATGGTCTCGAACGAGCGGATCGCCGGCAAGAGCGCGTCGATGCTGCTCGTGTTCAAGGACGAATGATGCCCGCCACCGAATTCGATCCACTGAAGTTTCATGAAGGCCTCGTCGCCGCCGGGCTGATCGTCCCCGTCGGTGTCGAGGGCATCTTCGGCCGCAATCATGTCTTCGAAGATGTCCTCGAACGGTTCAACGCGGCGGTCACCGCGCTCGCGAAGGACGACGGCGCCGAATACTTCGTTTACCCACCCGTGATCGATCGCCACGTGCTCGAAAAGAGCGACTACATGGACTCGTTCCCACACCTCGCGGGCACGGTGTTCAGCTTCCACGGCAAGGAGCTCGACGCACGGCAGCTCAGCGTGATGATCCACAACGGCGAGGATTGGGGACAGACCCAGCGGATGACGTCGGTCACGATGAATCCGGCCGCGTGTTACCCGGTGTATCCGAGCTTCACGGGCACCGTACCCGCCGCGGGTCGCCTGGTGACGATGCTCAACTGGGTGTTCCGCCACGAGCCTTCGCCCGAGCCGACGCGCATGCAATCGTTTCGCGTCCGCGAGTTCGTGCGCTGCGGAACCGCCGAGCAAGTTGTCGAGTGGCGCGACATGTGGCTGAGGCGCGGGCTCGCGCTGCTCGAATCGCTCGGGCTGCCGGTGCAAGCCGAGGTCGCCTCCGATCCGTTCTTCGGCAAAGGCGGCAAGATGCTCGCGGCGAGTCAGCGCGAGCAGAAGCTCAAGTTCGAGGTGCTCGTCCCGGTGATCTCGCGAGACAAGCCGACCGCGGTGTGCTCGTTCAACTTCCACGAGGGCCACTTCGGCGAGGCGTTCGAGATCAAGACGGCCGACGGCAACACGGCGAACACCGCGTGCCTCGGCTTCGGTCTCGAGCGTGTCGTGATGGCGCTGTTCCAGACGCACGGCTTCGATCCGAGCACGTGGCCAACGGCTGTCCGCTCGAAGCTGTGGTCGTGAAGGTCTCGCCGCTCCCGCTCGACGCCGCGTGCTATCAGCGGCACATGCTGCACGCCGAGGATCGCGTGTGGGTCGAGAAGAATTGCTACGTCGACATCTGGATCGAGACGATCCACGCGCTCGGCTGCGAGCCGCGCGCAGTGATGCCGTTCACCGTCGCGCTCGACTTCGAAGGCGATCAGTTCACGTTCTTCAAGCCGCCGCATGACGAGCTGCGCGATCTCTACGGCATCGACGTGCAGGAGCTCAATTGCTGGCGGCCGCTGATCGATCACGCGGTCGAGCACCTCGCGGCGGGCAAGCTGATCTCGACCGAAGCCGATGCGTGGTGGCTTCCCGATACGTCGGGGACCGACTATCGACGCCAGCATACGAAGTCGACGATCGTGATCTCCGAGCTCGACGTCGAAGCACGGCGACTCGGCTACTTTCACAACGCCGGCTACTTCACGCTCGAAGGTGAAGACTTCGCGCGAACGTTCCGGCTCGACGTCCCGCCGGATCCGGCGTTCATGCCGTTCTTCGCCGAGCTCGTCCGCTTCGATCGCCTCGTGCGGCGGCCGGTGAGCGAGCTGCGTGCAATGTCGCAGCGACTGCTCGTGCGTCACCTCGCGAGGCGGCCGGCGACGAATCCGATCGCGCGATTTGCGAGTCGGTTCGCGAGCGACCTGCCGGAGCTGCAGCAGCGCGGCCTGCCCTACTATCACGCATGGGCATTCGGCACCGTGCGCCAGCTCGGCGCGGCCTCCGAGCTGATGGCCGTGTACCTGCGCTGGCTCGACGATCGGTTTGCGCCGGCCGCGTCCGAGTACGACAAGATCTCGACCGGCGCCAAATCGTTCATCCTCAAGGCGGCGCGCGCGGTCAACACCAAGAAGCCGTTCGACGGCGGGCCGATGTTTGCGGAGTGGGCGGCGGCGTGGGAGCAGGCGATCGCGCTGCTCGCCTAGCTTACTGCTCGACGCAGTAGAGGTGGTTCAGAACCGTGCAACTTCCGTTCGAGGAGTAGCTTCCAAACCCGTCGGTGGAGCTGCGGTCCGAAATCCCGAGATAGGTCCGGGCCAACGCCATTGGATCGGTCCAGCTCGCGCACGTGTGACCCGACGCGAGCGAGTCCGCAGTCGGCGCCCCGATGTAGACGAGATCCGAAACATACTTCTGGGTCGGCGTGACCGTGATCGGTGCGGTGAAGGTCTGCCAGTCGCTCGTGACCACCACGCCATCGAGCCGGCGCCACGGCGTCGGTGCGTTGTTGAATCGCGCGTGCGCCACCGCGGTGTCGGTCGCAAGCAGCGCCCGGAAGGTCCCCGACAAGGTGCCCTTCTCGGTGTCGCAGATGGCATCCGCCGCCGACAGGCCGGCGGACGGACCGAACGTGCCATCGGTGACAAACACCCGGCGCTCGTTGCCGCTCGTCGGTGCCACCGGGACGGCGTGATCGATCTGCAGACAGTACAGGTGCAGGTTCGAGCTGCAGCTGAGCGTGCCCACTTCCGTCCATCCCGGCGCGCCGGCATCGGGCGTCCCGAACTCGACCATACCCGACGTGCAGTCCGAGCCGGCGATCCGCGTTCCGTCCTGACGAGTGCCCGTCGCAACGCTGACGTCCGCACTGCCGGTCACGTTCAGACCCGTTTCATCGAGCTCGAGTGGATAGTAGATCTTGCCTGCGATCAGATCTTCGAGCTGGTCGGCGAACGGCTTGCCATCGCTGCGCACCCAGCCACGTGCGTTGCCGATGACCGACTTCGCGTCTCTTCCCATCGAGAGCCACGCCACGAAGTTACCGCCGTGCGGAGGACTCGCCTGATGCGCGAGGTCGCTGCACGCCCGGTCGGCGAGACTGGCGTCATTCGCGAACATGTTGAGCACGTAGGTTCTGGAGCTCACGAACGCAAGGTTTGTGACGCCGGAAGGGTCTGCATCCTGAACCTGTGACGGTTGAGGCTTGAAAAGGCAGCTCGCGCAGGTCGTCAGGACAAGCAACCAGCGCCACCCCATCGCTTCATGTTAGCGCATCGGCATCCGCGAAACGCGATGGCCCTCGATGCAGTGGTACATGTCGCACGGCGTGGGTAGCCGGAGCCGCAGGGAGAATCCATGCCGCGCGCTCGCGCACGCGAACCGCCGAGTCGTGGCACAATGGCGCGGCATGGCGCGGCTTCGAGTCGGCATCGACCTCGTTCAGGTCAGCCGGATTGCCGAATCGATCGCGACTTTCGGGGAGCGCTTCTTACGACGCGTGTTTACCGAGCGTGAAGTCGCGTATGCGAGCTCGTCACCGGATGTCACCGCCGAGCGGCTCGCGGCGCGGTTCGCGGCGAAAGAGGCCGCGAAGAAGGCGCTCGGGCTCGACGGTGTCGGGTGGAACGAGATCGAGGTCGTGCGCATGCCCAGCGGCGCATGCGAGCTGCTGCTGCACGGCCGTGCACGTGCGGCGGCCGAGCCGTTTGGCGCGGCGGATGTCGCGGTCTCGATGAGTCACGAAGGCGATCACGCGACGGCAGTCGTGATCGCGTTGGCGCAGTAGGAACACCATGAGCGAGCACGTGATCAAGATCCGTTCGATCCTGAAAGAGCACGGGCGTCTGGCCAAGGACGCCACGACGCTGGAAGACACGGCCGACCTGTATCAAGCGGGCATGACCTCGCATGCGAGCGTCAACGTGATGCTCGCACTTGAAGGCGAGTTCGAGATCGAGTTTCCCGATCACATGCTGAAGCGCAGTGTGTTCGAGAGCATCGCGGCGATCCGCACGGCGATCGACGAGCTGACAGCGAGTCGGTGATGGCGCGCGGCCGCGTGCGGGGTGTCTCGGATCACTCCTCTCCGGGGAGCCCCCGGCAGCTCTCCCGCATCGCGATCGACCGTGGATCCGTCGCAGCGGCACCCGCGGGATCGATCGGAGATCCGCGCGACCTCGGAGGGCTCTCGTGGTTCGAGACGAGCTTGCCGAACACGGCCGCCGGTGCGTTGCGTGCGGCGCGGGCGTGGAGCTGGGAGGATCAGCGCGCGTTCGACGCGGAAGACTGGTGGTGGCGCGTGCCACTGGGCGGCGCACACGGTGTGCTCGGACTCGACGGTATCGCGACGCTGTGGGACGCGTGGATCGACGGCGTGCACGTCGCGAGCGGCGACAACATGTTTCTCGCCAAGCAGATCGTGATCGAAACGCCTGCGCAGGAGCTCGTGATCCGGTGTCGTGCGCTGGAGCCGGAGCTCGCGAAGAAGCGGCCACGTCCGCGCTGGCGCGTGCCGATGATCGAGAAGCAGCAGCTGCGATGGATCCGTACGACGCTGCTCGGACGAACGCCCGGGTGGTCGCCGCCCTGCCCTGCAGTGGGCCCGTGGCGACCGCTGTGGATCGAGCAGAGCCCGCGGTTCGTGATCGAGGACTTCGCGGGACAAGCGCGGCTCGAAGGTACGAGCGGGGTGATCGAGTGCGTCGCGACGATGCGTCGTTACAACGAGCTGACCGCGGCGAAGCTCGTCGTCACGCGCGGTGACCTACGCGTCACGACGCCGCTCGAGGACAACGACGGCCTGTGGTTCGGGCAGGCAACGATCCCGAAACCGGCGCTGTGGTGGCCTCACACGCACGGCGAGCCTGCTCGTTATCGGCTTGCGGTCGAAGCGACGAGTCGACGGGGTGAGACGTTCGTTGTCGATCTCGGCCACACCGGCTTTCGCACGATCGTCGTCGATCGCGACGGTGATGACTTCGCGGTCCGCGTCAACGGCGCTGCCGTGTTCTGTCGCGGCGCGTGCTGGACACCGCTCGATGTCGTGACGCTCGCCGCGCCCGCAGAGTCGTATCGCGGTGCGGTCGCGCAGATGCGGGATGCCGGCATGAACATGCTGCGCGTCGGCGGCACGATCGTCTACGAGGACGACGCGCTGTACGACGCGCTCGACGAGCACGGCGTGCTGCTGTGGCAGGACCTGATGTTCGCCAACATGGACTATCCCGAGGACGCGGGGTTCATCGAGCGTGTCGTCGCCGAGGTCGATCAGGAGCTCGCGCGATTGCAGGCGCGGCCGTGTCTCGCGGTCGTATGTGGCAACAGCGAAGTCGAGCAACAGGCGGCGATGAGCGGCGCGCCGCCGGAGAGGTGGTCGCCGCCGCTGTTTCACGAGGTGATTCCCGCGCGCGTCGAGGCGATGCTCGCGGGTGTGGCGTACGTACCGTCGAGCACGCATGGCGGGGCGTTTCCGCATCAGCCGAGCGCGGGTGTCTCGTCGTATTACGGCGTCGGCGCGTACATGCGCCCGCTCGAAGATGCGCGGCACTCCGATGTTCGGTTTGCCTCGGAGTGCCTCGCGTTCGCGAACATCCCGAACGATCCGGCGCTGCCACGGGTTCACGATCCGAAATGGAAGGCGCGATCACCGCGCGATCTCGGTGCAGGCTGGGACTTCGATGACGTGCGCGATCACTATGTCCAGCGGCTCTACGGGATCGATCCGGTCGCGTTGCGCGTGTCGGATCACGAACGCTATCTCGAGCTCGGCCGCGTCGCGACCGGCGAGGTGATGGCCCAGACGTTCGCGGAGTGGCGTCGCGCGCGATCGCGATGCCGAGGCGCGCTGCTGTGGTTCTTGCGCGATCTGTGGCCAGGCGCGGGTTGGGGCGTGGTCGATGCGCACGGTGCCCCGAAACCTGCGTGGTACGCGCTGCGCCGTGCGCTCGCGCCGGTTGCGCTCGCGATCACGAACGAGGGCAACAACGGGCTCGCGATCCAGATTGTCAACGATCGGCCGGAACCGCTCGCGGCGCGCCTCGATGTCACGCTGTGGAGATCCGGGCTGATCCGGGCCGGTCAGGGCGGCGCCGACGTCGCAGTGCCCGCGCATGGTGCGATCGAGCTCGCGGCGACGAGCCTGTTCGAGGGCTTTCTCGATCTGTCGTTCGCGTATCGGTTCGGGCCGCCGATCGCCGATGTGATCCACGCAACGCTCTGGAGTGGAGACCGACTCCTCGGCGAGACGTTCGCGTTTCCTGCGGGTCTCCCGAGTCGGCGCGAGGGCGATCTGGGACTCGCTGTGTCGGTGAAACATACCGAGCTCGATCACGTGCTGTCGATCAGCGCGTCCAGATTCGCGCAACATGTCGCGATCGAGGCGGCGAGGTTTGTCGCCGACGACAACTATTTTCATCTCGCGCCGGGGCAGATCCGTACGGTCCGGCTGCGTCCGAGTTCGGAGTCAGCCGGCGCGCCGCGCGGCATCGTGACGGCGCTCAACGGAAGCGTCGCCGCACGCTTCGAGGTAACGAAGTGATCGAACGCGCTCCGGTCGCGCATCGCATCGCGACGCCACCGCGCGCCGAGGGCTGCTTCTTTCGCGGCAGCGGCCGGGCTCGCTTCGGCGTCGTGCACAAGCCGTCGGTGCGTCATGCGCTCGGGATCGGACTCGTGATCGTGCCGCCGTTTGGCTACGAGGCGATCTGCACGCACCGTTCGCTGCGACATCTCGCGGAGGCCGGCGCACGTGCAGGTCTCGTCGCGGTCCGCCTCGATCTCGACGGCACCGGCGACAGCGAAGGCAATGATCTCGAGCACGGCAGGCTCGATGCGTGGCTCGCGAGCATTGCGGACGCGTGCGATCTCGCGCGCGGAAGCGGTGCCAACCGGATCGTGCTCGCGGGTGTACGGCTCGGGGCGACGCTCGCGTCCCTCGCCGCGGCGCAACGCAACGACGTTGCGGGCGTGATCGCGATCGCCGCGGTCCCGAGTGGCAAGGCACTCGTGCGCGAGGGTCGCGCGCTGCAGATGCAGCTCGCACTCGCGCCGGCGCCCGACGGCAGGACCTCCGACGATGTTCACGAGCTCGTCGGGTTCGCGCTGACCGGCGAGACCCGTACGGCACTGTCGCAGATCGATCTCGTGAAGGCACAGCGCGCGCCCGCACCGGCGATGTTGATCGTCGATCGCGACGACCTCGCCGGCAACGACAAGTGGACCGCGGCGCTGCGTGCGCTCGGCGTCGAGGTCGAGGTGCAGCGGCTTCCCGGATACGTCGCGATGGTCGCCGACCCGCATTGCAGCGAAGTTCCACACGCGATCGTCGAAGCCGCGATCCGATTCGCCGTGACGCGGCCGGCATTGCCGGTGACGAGCTCGGCGGAGGTTATCGCGTCTCCTCGCGCGCTGCTCGGTGGAGACGTAACCGAGGATCTCGTCGAGCTCGACAACTGGATGACCGGCATCGCGACTCGCGGACACACGCGCAGTGAGCGTGCCGTGATCTTGCTCAATGCGGGCGCGACCTATCGCATCGGTCCGAATCGGCTACACGTCGAGCTCGCACGTCGCCTCGCGGCACGCGGAGATCTCGTGCTGCGCGTCGATCTGTCGGGCCTCGGCGACAGCGCCGCGCGGCCCGGTGCTGCCGAGAATGTCGTCTATAGCGATCACGCGATCGCCGACGTCGGGCTCGCCGTGGCGTGGGCGAGGCAGCAAGGCGCACACAAGGTCGCGGTTGTCGGCTTGTGCTCGGGCGCCTATCACGCCCTCAAGGCGGCGGTCGATGGCCAGCTGATCGACACGGTCGTACCGATCAATCCACTGACCTTCTTCTGGAAGCCCGGCATGCCGCTCGACTTCGCGGCCTTTCGGGTGACGACCGAGACCGCGCGCTATCAGAAGTCGCTCGCGAGCCCGAGCTCGTGGCTGAAGCTGTTGCGCGGCGACGTCAACGTGGTCCGGGTCGCGCGGATCCTTGGCGAGCGCGCTCGGGATGTGGCCGAGCACCGCGCGCGCGATGTTGCACGGCGCCTCCGCGTGCCGCTCACCGACGATCTCGGCGGCGAGCTCCTCGCACTCGGCCGGCGAGACATCGCGATGCGCTTCATCTTCGCCGGCGATGACCCGGGTCACTCGCTACTCGTCGAGCAGGCGGGTTCTGCACTGCCGCGCCTGACCCGCACCGGCAAGCTGTCGATGCACGTCGTGGCCGCGGCGGATCACACGTTCACGCCGAGGTGGTCGCACGGGTTGTTACTCGACGCGATCTCGCGCGCGGTGTCATGACGCCGCGGGATCCTGGGAGATGATCGAGGCCACGCTCGAGCTCGCAGGTCTGCGAACGATCGCGATCGGAGATCCAGGTGGTGAGCTCGCCGTGGTCGTCCTGCACGGCCGCGAGATGGCAGGCGCCGACCTGGCACCGTTCGCGCGCTCGCTCGGCGTCGAGGCCTATTACCTGTTTCCGGACGGGCCGCATGCGATCGAGCCGCGCGGTCGCAGCTGGTGGCCGGTCGATTCCGAAGCGCGCCTTCGGCGACTCGCGAGTGGACCGCTGGAGCTGTCCGCGATGGATCCGCCCGGTCGCGCGGAGGCGCGTGCGTCACTCGCGCGGCTGATCGCGGGACTTTCGCAACGGCGGGTCGTGCTCGTCGGGTTCTCCCAAGGTGGCATGCTCGCGATGGACTACGTCCTGCACGCGGACTCGCAGCCGGCGGCTCTCGCGGTGTTGTCCTCGACGAGGATCGCGCTCGCTGACTGGCAGCCGCGGGCGTCGCGCCTGCAGGGTTTGCCGGTGCTCGTCACGCACGGCCGTCACGATCCCGAGCTGTCGTTCGCGGCGGGAGAGCTGCTGCGCGACTTCGCGATCGCCGGCGGCGCGAGCGTCAGCTGGTTGCCGTTCGACGGCGGACACGAGATTCCGCTCGTCGTGTGGCGCGCGCTCCGCAAGTTACTTCGCGAGCTCACCGCCACTTGATGCGAGCCAGCGCCTTGGCGCGAATGTCGGACGACGCGCGCGCATCGTATTCGCCGATCGAGAGGCGCCGGCCGAGGGCATCTTCGACGGCGAATTGCGTCCACGTCCTGACGTAGGCGATCGGATCGGCGAGGCCGCGCACGAGCTCCGGCAGCGCAGACTTGCCGAGCGGCGATCGCGCATACGCGTGTGCGGCGATCAGCCTGATCGCCGGCGTGGGGCTCGCGAGCCAGACCTCGCCGACGTTGCGATCGCCGTACGCGTCTTCGGCGATCCTTGCGCGAACGTCCCACTGATCGCGCAGCGCATCGATCGTCCAGCGGATCGAGCGATCGAGGTGACAGAGGCTGCACGCATTCGGTGCAGCCGCGGCGAGCAGCTTGGGATTCGTCGGGGATGAGATCCGATGCGTGCGGACGTAGCGATCGATGCCCATGACGACGCGCGGCATGTGGCAATCGAGGCACGTCGTGGTCGCGTGACCCGAGCCGGCGTGCGCGAGCGCCGCCTTGGGCTCGGCCAGCGCAGCGTGACAGCGCGTGCAGGCCGCGATGGCGCGAGCATCATCACCGCGCGCATCCGCGCGATGGGGATCGTGGCAATCGGTGCACTTGATGCCCGTGCACGGTGACGCGGCGAGATCGAGCGCCTCGCTCGAGTTGCGCAGTGCGGTGCCGTCGGCAAGCCGTGGCGACGGCCCCGAGTGGCATTGCGCGCACACGGTATTGACGATCGCGGAGTCGCGGCGTTCGTCGGAAAATCTCGCCGGCAGTTTCACCGCGGTCGTCGGCAAGCCCTGCGGTACGAGATGAATCGGCGCGCCCGCCGCATGATCGCGACCACCGAGGTGGCAGCTCTCGCAGCTGATCCCGGTCGTCACCTGCTGCGTGACATCGAGGATCGGACCCGGCCCTCGTCGGTCCGGCTCGTACGGCGCGGCGGATCCCGCTCGCTCGACATCAGGCTCGGCGAACCATTGCTCGAGGCCGTGCCCGAGCTGGGTCGTCATCGCGCGTTCGATGCGAAGCGCGAACGGATACGTCGAGTGGCACCACGGACAGCGCTCGGCCCACGGCTCGCGCACCGGCGCATACGCGTCGAAGCCGGCCTCGTCGCCGAGCCACGGATCGAAGTACGGCTGCGGGTACCACCCGTCACGTCGCGGCCACCACCCGAATGGCAGACGGACCTCCTCGGTGCGACCGTCCTCGACGCCGACATATTCTTGAAGGCCGCGGCGTCCGATCGTGCGCGTGACTCGATAGCGCACGCGGCGCTCGCCCTTGCGGAGCTCCATCAGGTACGCGCCGCCCTCGCGCGAGAATCGCGCTTCGCCGCCGGCGTAGGACACGATGGCACCGCTGAAGTCACCGATCACGGCCTGCGCGTCCTCGGCCTTCGCGTTCATCACGCGATGCAGGCTCTGCTGCCACCGTGCGTACTCGTCGGCGTGGCAGTCGCCGCACGCCTTGGGACCGAGATAATCCGCGCGCGCGACATTCGTGCCGTGAGCCTTGGGTGCGATCTGTCGATTGTCGACCGCATCGGGGCTGCTGCGGCTGCACGCTGCGAGCGCCACCAGCACCAAGATGCGGGGACGGTGTCCCGTTTGTCCCACCGTGGTCCTGGCCGTGCCGATCATCTCGCGTACCTGAGCGGCGACACGCGCGCGGCCGCTAGAACAGGCGACCCTGGCCGCTGTTGCCGCCGGTCGGAGCCTTGCTCGGTGCGACGAGCCCGATGTGCTGAAAGCCCGCGGCCGTTGCGACGCGGCCGCGCGGCGAGCGCGCGATGAAGCCGATCTGCAGCAGGAACGGCTCGACGACCTCTTCGAGCGTGCCGCGCTCTTCCGACAGCGATGCGGCGATCGATTCGATGCCTACCGGTCCACCGTCGAAGCGTTCGCAGATCGACGACAGATAGGCGCGATCGAGCATGTCGAGCCCCGCGTGATCGACCGCCAAGCGATCGAGCGACGAAGCCGCGATCGAGCCGTCGATCGATCCGTCTTGTTCGACATGCGCGAAGTCTCGCACGCGGCGCAACAGCCGATTCCCGATGCGCGGCGTCCCGCGCGCGCGGCGAGCGATCTCGGTGGCGCCGTCTTCGTCGATCGGAACGCCGATCAGCGCCGCCGAGCGCTTCACGATCGCCTTCATGTCGGCCAGCTCGTAGTACCGCAGCTGCCAGTGAAATCCGAAGCGATCGAGGAGCGGCGCGGACAGGAGGCCCATGCGCGTGGTCGCACCGAGCAACGTGAACCGCGGCAGCTGCATCGTCATCGCCTTGGCGTGCGGGCCTTCGCCGATGAAGAAGTCGAACCGAAAGTCTTCCATCGCCGGGTAGAGGTTCTCTTCGACGATGGGCCCGAGCCGATGGATCTCGTCGATGAACAGCGCGTCGCGCTCGCCGAGACCGGTCAGCAGTGACCCGAGCTTGGCCTTGTTGTCGATCGCGGGCCCAGAGCTGACGTGCAAGTTGACGCCGAGCTCGTTGGCGATCACGTGTGCGAGCGTCGTCTTGCCGAGGCCTGGTGGTCCGGCGAACAGGAAGTGATCGAGCGCCCAGCCACCTTGCTTGGCGGCCTGCACCGAGATCCGCAGATTTTCGACGAGATCTTTCTGCCCGATGTACTCGTCGAAGCTGCGTGGGCGTAGCGCCGCTTGCCATGCGCGCTCGCTGCCTTGCTCCGCCGGTGCGATCGGGCGTTCGTCCTCGTCGCGGACGACGTCGATATGTTTCTTGCGAGCCATCGCTGCTACCTCGCCATACTACGCAACGCCTGCCGTAGCAGCTGCTCGATCGTCGCATCAGCAGGCACCGAGAGATCGATCACCGCCTGCTCGGCCTCGATCGGGCTGCAGCCCATCCCGACGAGCGCGCTCATGACCTCGTCGACGAGCGGATTGCCCGAGCTCGAGCGCCGTTTCCCCGGGCGCGCGGCACCGGCTGGCATCGCGACGGGACGCAAGCCTCCGTTGGCGTCCCACGCGAGCAGCACCTCGGCGCATTTTTCGTGGAGCTCGACACACAGCATTTCGGCGGTCTTCTTGCCGACACCTTTGATCCGCGTCAACCCGACCACGTCTTCTTTGGCGATCAGGCTCGCGATATCGCGTGGGCTCGAGCCAGAGAGGATCGCGATCGCGGTCGTCGGGCCCACGTTCTTCGCGGTGATCAGCAGATCGAACAGCTTGCGTTCCTGCACGTCGATGAACCCGAACAGCGCGACCTTGTTCTCGGTCGCATGCGTGAACACGCGCAGCTTGACGTTCTCGCCGTCGGCCGGCAGGCCTGCGAGCGTGTACGCGGAGCACACGACGTCGTACCCGACCCCGCCGCAATCGACGACGATGCGCGGCGGATCGCGTTCGATCAACATGCCATCGAGCCGCGCGATCATCGAGGCCTCCGCGCGATGTGCGGTGCCGGCGGGGTTCCCGTGCTCTGTCGCTGCACGGGCGCCGAGATCGCGCTGACCGCGCGCGCCGGGCCCGTCTTGTCGGCGGTCGGTCTCGCGGTGCGAACCGCGGAGACGATCTTCGCAGCGGTCGGACGCAGCGTGCGGCCGTGCGTGATCGCGACGGCGAGTGCATCGCTGGCATCGAGCCGCGGCAAGCTGCGCAAGCCGATCAGGACCTGGACCATGCGGGCGATCTGATCCTTGCCGGCGGCGCCGGAGCCGGCGACCGACTTCTTGACGACCGCCGGTGGATACGACGAGACGGTCAACCCCGCGAGCCCGATCACCGCGAGTGCCATGCCGCGTGCCTGTGCGAGTGCGAGCGCGCTGCGCGGATTCTGATGCACGAACACGTCTTCGACCGCGACGACGGTTGGCGATAGCTCGGCGATCACCTCGCGCAACCCCCGCGCGATCTCGCCGAGCCGATTCTCCATCGCGCGATGCTCCGGCGCGGTCAGCACGCCGCACTCGACGTAGGACAGCTCGCCGCCGACTTCGTCGATGACTCCATAGCCGCAAACTCGACTACCTGGGTCGAGCCCGAGAATCCGCACGCCCTAACCTACTCCGACCCTCCGACAGTCGCGAAAACGCGGCAGGGACGGTGCACACTGTTGAAACCAGCGATCTGTAACGAGTTGAAACCATATCGTCGTCGCCAGTTTCGACCTGCGCAGGACAGCAGCCTGAGGCGGCTTGCTTGTCGTCACGGGGTTTCCAATGGTTGCGGATCGCTGGTTTCAACAGTGTGCACCGTCCCTACGGTTGGGGGCGCGCGCCGAAGATTGCCGTACCGATGCGGACGTGGGTCGCGCCGCACGCGATCGCGACCTCGAAGTCGCCGGACATGCCCATCGAGAGCACGGGCAGCGGGCCGATCGAGGCGGCGAGCTGATCGCGCAGCGTGCGCAGGCGCTCGAAGTACGGGCGGCTCGCTTCCGGATCCTCCGCGGGCGGCGGCATCGTCATCAGGCCATCGAGCCGGATGTTCGCGATCGGTTTGATCGCGCGCGCGATCGACAGCGCGTTGGCCTCATCGATCCCGCTCTTGGTCTCTTCGCCGCCGAGGTTCACCGCGAGCAGGATCGGCTGGATCCCTTGCGCGCGCTTGCCGAGCTCGGCGGCGAGCTCGACGGTGTCGACCGCGTGAACGAGCGCGACCTGGCCGGCGACGAGCTTCGCCTTGTTACGCTGGAGGCGGCCGATGAAGTGCCAACGGACGTCGCCGCAATCGGCACGCTTGGCCGCGAGCTCCTGCGCATAGTTCTCGCCGAAATCCGTGGCACCCGCCGCCGCGGCCTCGCGCACGGCGCTCGCCGGATGCAGCTTCGAGACGGCGACGAGCGTGACCTCGTGGCGCGGCCGGCCCGCGCGATCGCACGCGGCATCGACGCGCGACCGAACCGCTCGCCAGTTGTCGGCGATGCTCACGATGGAATCCCGGCCGCGAGTCGTGCACTCGGCGCACCGACGGCGCGCAGCGCCTCGAGCACCTCGACCAGCGGCAGCCCGATCACGTTCGTGACCGAGCCGTGGACCTCGCGCACGAATGCGGCAGCGATGCCTTGGATCG
This sequence comes from Myxococcales bacterium, assembly GCA_028287115.1. Classification (GTDB taxonomy): domain Bacteria; phylum Myxococcota_A; class Polyangia; order Haliangiales; family Haliangiaceae; genus JABFXX01. The sequence goes on along the minus strand of JAQBQF010000243.1, from coordinate 11,060 downwards.
CGTACGCGCCGGCCTTGCCGCGCCATTCGCCGCTCGCGACGTAGTCGGCGATCGCGGCATCGTCGAGACCGATCATCGAGACGTCGGTCGAGACGAGCCCGTCGTGATGGAACGTTGCCTCCCCGGCATCGCCGACGATCGTGAACGCGGTGATCACCTGATGCACGCGCCCCGAGAGCTGGCGCAGCATCGCGGCTGCCTCGTCACCGGTCGCAGCCTTGCCGAGGATCGCACCATCGATCGTCACGGTCGTATCCGCGGCGAGGACCCACTGCCCCGGATGCCGAGCCACGGCGAGCGCCTTGTCGTGCGCGATCCGCGCGACGTACGCCAGCGGCGGCTCTCCCGCACGCGGATCCTCGTCGATGTCCGCGGGGCGGACCTCGAGCAGCACGCCGACGCGTTCGAGCAGCTCGCGGCGCCGCGGCGACGCCGAGGCCAACAGCAACGGGAGCATCTACTGGGGTGGCTTGAGCGACTTGACCCGCGTGGTCTTGAAGTTGAGCTCGACCGAGATGCCATCGACGAACCGCGGCTTGCCGTTCGGCAGCAGTGCCTCGGTGCAATGCATCGTGACGCCGTTGCCATCGACCATGTCGTGGATCTCGGTGCCATCGCCATCGATGCAAACATCGACGGTCTTGATCATGTCTTGATCGTTCGAGTCGCAGAACGCCTCGAGGCCATCGCCGTCGACGTCGATATCAGGGGTCCTGCAACCCGGGTACTTCGCGAGCACGGTCGCGTTTGCCTTCGGCAGCGCGAGGATCGGCCCGAGCACGTTGGCGAAGATCGCGTCGAGAAGCGAGTTCTCGGGCGTCAGCCCGATCTGCGTGACGTTGAGCCCACGGATCGTATCGGCGGTCTTCGCGTCGATCACGCCGCCGAGCCGGCCGTCCGTCGTCGTGCCGTCCGCGGCGAGCGTCGCCTTGATCGTCGCGCCGGTGATTCGCAGATCGAGCACGATGCCGCTGCTGACCGGAATCTTGACGCTGAACAGCGACGGTCCCGCATCGAGGACGAGCGCGCTCGACACGGTGCCGTCCTTGAACGAGATCGCCGGCTCGCTACCGCTGAACGACAGCGGGTCGAGCGTGATGTCCTTCGGCACCGCCGTGTCGAACGGGCTGCACGCGGTCGCGTTGCCCATCGCGTCCTGTGTGCGATCGGCGACGCCGTCGCAGTCGTTGTCGAGGCCGTCGCCGCAGATCTCGACGGCGCCCTTGTGGATCATCGGATTCGTGTCGTCGCAGTCACCCTGCGCGATCGTCTGACCGTCGCCGTCGTGGTCGACCATGCAGTCCGCGGTCGCGCACGGCGTGTTCGGTGCGCTCTCGTCTGCGAGGCCGTCGCAGTTGTCATCGATCCGATTGGTCGGATTTTCGGTCGCGCCCGGAAAGATGTCCTTGTTGGTGTCGTTGCAGTCGCCCTTGGCGATGAACGGCTTCTTGCCGTCGCCATCGGCATCCTTGACGTACTGCGCGAGATAGATCGCGAACTTCACGCACGTGTCGGCGGCGACCGCCGGCATGTCGAAGAACTCGAGGGGGATCACGATCTCGTAGTTCGCGAAGGACGTGTTGATCGCGTCCTTGGCGAGGCTGCCGACCGCGGCCAGCTTGTTGTCTGGCTTGCCGTCGCCGTTGAGGTCGAAGCCGTCCTCGACGGTCCCGATCTCGAGAGCCGAGATCACCTGCTGATTGGTCCCCATGTACGGCACGACCGCGGCGCCCGTACACTCGGGTTTCTGCGCGAACGGGTCGTAACGGGGAGAATCGCTACCGCAGCCCGACGCGATCAACAGACAAAACAAAACCTTCTTCATTTGCTACCCTCGCGCGGGACTTGACCACGGGCGATCCGACGAGGTCAATGCTCTTGTAACAAGTGCACTCCACACCCCGCCCCCTTCTGCTCGCCGTGGTCATCGTCACGCTCGCGGCGGCTCCCGCGGCCGCCCACGTGGCTCCGTCGGTCGATGATAACAACCGCTACCTGAAACTGACACCGCTCGGGGACCGGGTGCGCTTCGCGTACACCGTGTTCTTCGGCGAGGTTCCGGGGGCCGGCGAGCGCAGCTCTATCGATGCAAATCACGATGGCCAGATCACAGATGCCGAGGCCCACGGTTTCGGCGAGAAGCTAGCCGCCGAGGTCGGGGCCCAGATCGATCTAGAGATCGACGGCCACGGCCAGCCGGTCAAGTGGACGATCATCGACGTCGGCATGGGCACGAGCACGGTCAATGCCGGGTCCTTCTCCGTCGATCTTGTCGCCTGGCTATGCCTGCCGACCGTGCGCGGCACCCACCGGATCACCCTGCGGGATCACTTTCGGATCCCGCACGCGGGCGAGACCGAGGTCAAGGTCGAGGACAGTCCCGGCGTCACGATCACGAGTGCGCATGTCGGCCCGGCGGACGACCCGAGCTACGACTTCCGGTTCGTCGGCCTCGGCGGCCCGCTCGCCGACGACGGCCTCGCGCTCGCGTTCACGGCCGGCGACAAAGCGACGGTCACCGCGGATGGCGCCTGCACCGCGGCGACCACATCCCCGCCCGGCAGCCGCCAGAAGATCATCGCCTACTCGATCGGCGGCTTTGTCGTGCTGATGACGATCGTCGGCTTCATCCTGCGGCGCATCCGCCTGCGCTGATCGGTTATGCGAGCAGCTCGTGGTCCGCACCGAGTGTGGCGTAGGTTTGCCGCGCGCGCGCATCCAGCGTCAGCAGTTTGAGCTTGGCTTGGGCGCAGGTCGCAGCGATCAGCGCGTCATAGACCGCACCGCCTGCCAGGCCCTGCTTCGCGCAGAGTGTTACGAGCTTGCGTTGCTCGCTCGCCGATAATCCGACGATGGCTTTTTGCTAGAGCTTGCGGAAGTACTGGCCGACGACACCGAGGTCGTGGAAGAAGTCGTCCTTCGCGACCCGGCGCGTGTCCTCGTCGGGCGCGCGTAGCACCGACGAAGGATGCACGGTCGCGAACGTCCAGCGCGCGAGCTCGGTCTCGAGAGCCTGACCACGCTGCTTCGTCACCCGAAACGTACCGCCGAGCAGCGCCTGCGCCGCGGTCGCGCCGAGCAGCACGACGATGTCCGGCTCGACGACCTCGAGCTCCTCGGCCAGCCACGGCTTGCACGCGGTGATCTCGTAACGATTCGGCTTGTCGTGAATCCGTCGCTTGCCGCGCTGCGTGTACTTGAAGTGTTTGACGACGTTCGTGACATACGCGTCGCTGCGAGGGATCCCCGCGGCCTGCAACGCGGCATCGAGCAGACGTCCCGAAGGTCCGACGAACGGCTTGCCTGCGAGGTCCTCGGAGTCTCCGGGCTGCTCACCGATCAGCATCACGCGGGCGCTCGCGAGACCTTCACCGAACACCGCGTGCGTCGCGTTGCGATAGAGAGGACAGCCCTTACAAGCGGTCACGGCTTGCCGCAGCGTCGGCAGCGTGTGTTTCTCGGGCAAGAACGCTTGCCCACCCGGATAGTCACCCGGGTCGGGTCTCGGTTGACGCGGCGCACGGACGGCCATGACCACACCCGAAGCACGCCTCGTGCCGCGTGCCGATCCGCGCACCGGGCGGTCGCGCGCGCGAGCTCGACGTAACTTCGCGGTCTCACCAGATCGCCGAGACGGCACGGCCGATGCTGATCGACGTAGGTATGAAGACGAAACGCCTAGTGCATCTGGCGACGTTGCTTGCCGCGGCGCTTGGAACCGCGGCGTGTACCGGACGGCATCTCGATCGCGCCCCGGCGAGCCCCGACTTCAGCGATCGCGCGCCGCGCAGGTTCATCCCCGAGGATCTTGCCGCCTCGAGCGGCAAGGCCCGCAACGCGCCGCTCGATATCGTCGCGTTTCACCTCGACTCGGCTCTCCTGCTCAATTCGGGCATCGCGCAGGTCGACACCGCGGCGAAGTGGATGCTGCGCCATCCCGAGTACAAGATCGTGCTCGAAGGCCACACCGACCGGATCGGCGACGCGCCCTATAACGAAGACCTCGCGACGCGCCGCGCGCAGATCGTGCGCAACCACTTGATGGGCTGGGGCGTCCCGAGCGACCGCATCGTGCTCGTGATCTACGGCGAGTCCGAAGCGATCTCTCCGGACAACCCGAGCGATCGCCGTGTCGTGATGTTCGCGAGCGACCGCCCGACCCGCGAGATCGTCGCGGCAACGCTCGAGCATCGTCACGCACAGACCGCGGTGTGGACGCAGAACGGCTCGCTGTTCCAGGAGAAGCGGACCCCGGAAGCCGAGCCGCAGCACGAGACGATCGCGACGCGCCGCTGAGACCCTGCTCGACGGGCTCGCAGGGCATCGCACGGGTCGCGCGAGACCCGCCCACGCCACGTTGGACATCTACCAGCCCGCGTACCCCACCGAGGAGGCACCGCGGGCACCTGGTCGAACGGCAGTGGGCCAAACGGAGCGGTCGGGGTGCGTTTTGGGTATGATGCGCCGAGCAGCGCTCATGAAGAAGTTTCCGGACTTCGTTCCCCCAACCAAGGTCAGTTATCTCGACCGCGGCCCGACGCTGCATCTGCGCCGTTGCATCCTGCAAGCGGCCGATGATCCGAGCCAGGAGTGGACGTTCGAGAAGGAAGAGATCCGGATCGGCTCGATGGAGGACAACGACATCGTCCTCAACGATGACACGGTCTCGCGCTACCACTGCAAGATCATCCAGGACGACACCGGCTACGTCCTGATCGACAACCGATCGACGAACGGCACCTTCATCAACAAGGTTCGCGTTCGCGAGGCGTTCCTCAAGCCCGGATCGGCGCTCGCCGTCGGCCAGAGCCAGCTCAAGTTCAACGCGCGCGAAGAAGAAGTCCAGATCACCCCGTCGCGCAGCGATCACTGCGGCCAGCTGATCGGCGGTAACGCGAAGATGCGCGAGATCTACTCGATCATCGAGAAGATCGCGCCGACCGCGACGACCGTCGTGATCGATGGTGAGACCGGCACGGGCAAGGAAGTCGTCGCGCAGTCGATCCACTCGCTGTCACCGCGGGCGAAGCACGAGCTCGTCGTGTTCGATTGCGGCGCAGTGCCGCCGAACCTGATCGAGAGCGAGCTGTTCGGTCACGAGAAGGGCAGCTTCACCGGCGCGATGATGACGCGCACCGGCCTGTTCGAGCAGGCGGACGGTGGCACGCTGTTCCTCGACGAGCTCGGCGAGCTCCCGATCGATCTGCAGCCAAAGCTCCTGCGCGCGCTCGAGCAACGCGAGGTCCGCCGAGTCGGCGCGACCAAGCCGCAGAAGGTCGACGTCCGGATCATCGCGGCGACGAACCGCAACCTCGAAGACGAAGTGAAGGCGGGCCGGTTCCGTCAGGATCTGTTCTACCGGCTCTCGGTCGTTCGGTTGCACCTACCTTCGCTGCACGACCGCGCCGACGACATCCCGTTGCTCGTGCAACACTTCCTCGAGACCGGCCACTACAACCGCAAGCCGGCCGCGCCGAAAGTCTCCGGCATCGCGCGCGATGCGATGCAAGCGCTGCAACATTATCCGTGGCCCGGTAACGTCCGCGAGCTCGTCAACGTGATCGAGCGCGCCGTGTCGTTCTGCGATCACGAGCTGATCGAGCTGTCGGATCTTCCGGACTACGTGCGCACCGCGAAGGCAGCGCCCGTCAAAGACCACGCGACGCCCAAGGTACGCGCGCAGACCGCGCCCGTCGTGTCGATGGATCCGTCGGCACCGGCGCCCTCGCCGCCTCCCGAGCTCACCGCCGAGGGGGTCACGTTCAAGGACGCGAAGGAGCGCTGGGTCGCTTCGTTCGAGCGCGATTACATCTTGCAGATGCTGCGGCGTCACGGCGGCAACATCTCGCACGCCGCTCGCGATGCCGACATCGACCGCAAATACTTCCGCAAGCTGATGAAGAAGTACGACATCGAAGCTGCGGGCGTCGATGAAGACCCCGAAGAGTGAAGACTCCGACCTGGAGCTCCAGGTCGAACCTCACGGCGAGGACGAAACCTCCGAGCCCGATCTCGGCCTGACCTCGCACCTCAACCCCGACGGCACGCCTCGGATCATCGAGCGGCACCTGATCGTTCCGCCCGAGCTCGCGGGACTGCGGCTCGATCACTTCGTGAAGACCCAGATCTCGCGGCTGTCGCGCACGAAGATCCAGCAGATCATCGATACACAACTGACGCGGATCTCCGGCACGACGGCGAAGTCCTCGACGACCGTGGTCGCCGGCGATCACTTCGTCATTCGCCGGCCCGCACGAGCCGAGCCGGCCTGCCCGCGGAGGTTCGACGTCGTACACGAGGACGCGCGGATGCTCGTGATCGACAAGCCCGCCGGCTTGCCGGTCCACGCGTCTGCAAAGTTCTACTTCAACACGCTGACCCGCGTGCTCGGCGAGCGGTTCCCCGACGAGCCCGAGATCCAGATCTGTCACCGGCTCGATCGCGAGACGTCGGGGTGCCTCGTCGTTGCACGCGATCGCGAGGCCGCCGCGTTTCTCAAGCAGGCGATCGCGAACAAGCACAAAACGACCAAGGAATACCTCGCGGTCGTTCACGGACAACCTCCATGGGATACCGAGGCCGCGCTCGACGCCCCGCTACGGATCTCGACCGAGGCAGATGCCACGCGCATCGCGACCGTGCGCGTGATCGCCGGCCCCGGCGGCGCGCCATCGCTGACCCGCGTCCGCGTCGAGCGCCGTGGCGCACGGTTCGCGCTCGTACGATGCCGGCTCGTCACCGGCCGCCAGCATCAGATTCGCGTGCACCTCGCAGATGCCGGGTTTCCGATCGTCGGCGACAAGATCTACACGCACGGCGACGACGCCTTCATCGAGTACTGCGACGAAGGCCTGACGCCCGAGCTCGCCGAGCTGTTCATCTTGCCGCGCCACGCGCTCCATGCCTCGCGGATCATCGTGCCGCACCCGAGCGGCAGCACGATCACGGCCGAGGCGCCCCTGCCCGCGGACATGGCTGACTTGCTGTAGAAGAACGGGCGGTCGTTTGCGACCGTGGTAAGCAACGCGGGTGACCAAAGATCGTGCGGCGCCATTCTCGCGCAAGCATCGGCGCTACTGGCTCCCGGTCACGGGCGGCATGCTGCTGATCGGTGCGATCAACATCGCGCTCGGCGTGTGCTCGTACGAATCACCTCGCGAGCCGCAGCGGATCGAGGTCGATCTGCGCGACCGCGATGCCGGCGCCGGCACGCTCGGTCTCGGTCAGATTCCGGCCGACGTGATGCGTGCGTTCGCCGTGAAGTACCCCAAGACGATCCCCGCGGGTGCGCTCGTCGAAGGCGGAGACGTCGTCGTGCTGTTTCGACCCGGTGCCGCGCATGCGCGCGCGACGTTCCGCCGCGACGGCACGTTCGTCTCCGAGCAGTAGCTATTCCCAGCTGATGTCGAACGGCAGCCGCGCTTGCGCACCTTCCGGTGACACGAGCAGCGAGGCCGGCACATCGTGCAACACGGCGCGGATCACCGGGACGTCGAGGATCGACGGTGCCGCATCCGCGTGGACGCCGAGGAGATTGCCAAGCGCGCCGAGCACGCTCGAGGGCGGTTTCGGCAGCTCGTAGAGCCTGACGCGCGTGCCCGCGGACAGGCCGATCCGCGACTTCACCTCTTCGATCGCATCGCCGAGGCCGCCGTAGCGATCGACGAGCTTGAGCGGACGGGCCTGCGCGCCGGTGTAAACGTGGCCACGGCCGGCGTCATCGACGGCCTGCTTCGTGAGCTTGCGGCCCTCGGCGACCGCACCGACGAAGCGGCTGTACATGTAGCGCAGCTTGTCGAGCAGCACGGTGCGTTCCTCCGCGGTATACGGCCGGAACAGGCTCTCGATGTCGCTGTGGTTGCCGCGCTTGTAGGTCTCGGTGGTGACGCCGACCTTGGCGAGTAGTCCGCCGAGATCGAACTTGCCGTAGAAGATCCCGATCGAGCCGGTGATCGTCATCGGTTCGGCGAAGATCACATCGCAGCCGGCCGCGACGAAGTATCCGCCGGAAGCCGCGAGGTTGCTCATCGAGCACACGATCGGCTTCACGCCGCGCGTCGCGAACACCTCGCGGGAGATCAGCTCCGACGCGAGAGCGCTGCCGCCGGGGGAGTCGATCCGCAGGATGATCGCCTTGATCCGCGGATCGTTGCGCGCCGCGGTGATCGCCTCGACGATGGTCTCGCCGCCTACGAGGCTTTGACCCAACAGCGGAACCTTCTGCGACTTGCCATCGGTAATATCGCCGTCGACATAGATCACCGCGACCCCGGGCCGATCCCAGCGGTCCGGCCGCTCGATCGGCGGAACGCCGACTTCGTAGCCGGCGCCTAGCTCGGCGGTGATCAGCTGCGAGATCCTCTCGGGCGTCGCGACTGCGTCGACGAGCTTCTTGGACTTATCGAGATCGCCGGCGGTGTACGGACCGGCATCGACGAGCGCCTTCATCTCTTCGATCGAGAGATGACGGCCCGCTGCGACCGCGGCCAGCCATTGGTCCCATAGCGAGTCGAACAGGTCGTCGTGCATCTTCGCCGCGATCGCGGACGGACCGGTGTTCGTGAACTGCTCGGGCGCGCTCTTGTACTCGCCGATCTTCTCGAACTGCGGCACGACCCCGAGGTGATCGAACGCGCCTCGGAAGTAGAGCGTCGTGCCCGCCATCCCGACGAGCCGCAGCGCACCTGCCGGATCGACATAGATCTTGTCGGCGGCCGAGGCGATGAAGTAATCGCGACCCGTTGCCGACACGAAGTACGCAAAGACTTTCTTGCCAGCGCCTTTGACGGCGAGGATCTCGTCCCGCAGCTCTTGCAAGCTAGCCCACCCACCGCTGGCGCCGTCGAACACGACGACGAGTCCCTTCGCGGAAGAATCGCGGGCGATCTCGCGCAGCCGAACGACGAGGGCGGTGAGCTGACGACCGCCGATGTCGCCGGATAGCTCGACGCGCTCGATGTGATCGGTCCTGCCAAGCACCGACGGCGGCAGCACCGCGCCGGTGCGCAGCACCAGCGTGCCGCCGAGGGCGTGATTTTTCCGCGCGTCGTCGCGCAGGCCGGTCCCGAGCGCCGTCGCCGCGAAGCCGCCGAACGAGAGCTCGAAGCCGACCGTCGCCCGGTAGTCGCGGCCGCCGATATCCAAAACGCCGGTCGGCGAATCGACGAGCGCGTGCAGATCGCGCGTCTCGAGAGCGCCGAGCACGTAGAGCCCGCGCGTCGCACGCAACGAGAACCGGCCCCAGCCGTCGAGATCGCCGCGGATCTCGCCGATCCGTCCACCGACCGCAACCTCGAGGACATCGGTCGTGAACGGCCGAACCGCGGCCTCGAGCTCGTAGCGCCTTTGCACGGGCGTCATCGCGACCGCGACCGACGAGATGTCCCGCAGTGTCGCGCCGAGCGCGAGGTGATTGCCGAAGCGCGCGGACAGGCCGAGATCGAACGTGTCGAGTCCCGACAGCGGACCCTCGGCGATGAAGTGATGCCAGGCGAAACCGAGCCCGCCATTCGGGCCAAGCCCGAGCGCGTACGACATCGTGAAGCGAAACGGCTGCCCCGGATCCGGTGCGAGCTGCGCGCGCGCCGGCCGCAGCCACTCGAAGCCAAGCCCGAACCCGAAATGCGGCACGAGCGATCCGCCGCCCGACGTACCGAAGAAGATCCCGAAACCGGGCCCGGCGCTCGTCGCGACATCGGGGTCCTGCAGATCGAGCGCGAGCTCGAGCTCGGGCCCCCGGAGCAGCGCGAGGCCGCCGGGATTGTAGGTCGTGGCGCGGGCATCCTGCTCGCCGGCGAGTGGGGTCGTCGGGATATCGAGACCGGAGGTCGGCTCTTCCGCGTACCGGCGATCGACCTGCGCGTGAGCGGCGGCCGCGGCGAGCGTCGCGGCGCCTGCGGCGAGTGCCGAGAAGACAGCTGCGATCCGCATGAGGCGCGACCGTAACACGCTTATACTGAGGTCGTGCCGAACCCGACGCTGCTGGAGCGCCACCCGCTGCTCGTCCATCTCGCACCGGAGCAACTCGCGCAGATCTCACGGGCAGGAGAGATCGAGAGCTACAACGCCGGCGAGCCGATCGTCGTCGAAGGCAGCCTCGGCGACGCGCTGTTTCTGATCCTGTCCGGACAGGTCGCCGTGCATCGCGGTGCGCAGACCTTCGCGACGCTCCAAGGCGGCGAGTTCTTCGGCGAGATGTCGCTCGTCGAGCCCGCGCCGCGCTCGGCGACCGTCACCTCGATGTCCGCCACGTTTCTGTTTCGACTCCCTCACGACTCGCTGCGCCAGCTGATCATCGACGACGCGAATGCGGCATCGGTGCTGCTCGTTCAGGTCGTGAAGACGCTGTCGGAGCGACTCCGTCGCGCCAATCAGATGTTGTCGTCCGTCGACATGCTCGCCGACTGGCTCGCGGGCTCGATGGTTTAGGCGCTGCGCCGGATCGAATACCGAACGCGCGTGCCTTCGGTCGTCCGCATGATTTCTTGCTTGATGTCCTGATCGCGCAGCGCCGCTCGCTGCTGTGAATGCTCGAGCGCCCACCGGTCGAACGCGGCCTTCGCTTCAGCCGGCTTCATCGGTGGCACGATCTCGATCCAGTCGCTGCTCAATCGACGACGCCGTCGGCTTCGGGCAGCTTCAGCATCCGGTTGCACGCGGCGATCTTCTTCGCGGCCTGAGACTTCTTGTCGGCGGGCGAGACCTTGCGAAGGCCGATGTACATGTTCTTCGCGCGATCGAAGTCGCCGTGGCGGTAGAGCGCGTCGGCGTAGAGGAACTTGGCGTCCATCTTCTGCGCGCCGCTCATGCCCGCGGCCTTCTGCGCGAGAGCGAGCGCGGCATCCGTATCGTTCGCTTGGAACGCGGCCCATGCCTGCTTGTAGACGGCGATGCCGCTGTAACCCGGAATCTTCTCGAGCTTCATGTAGAAGCCTCTCGCTTGATACCAGTCACCGGCGGCTTCGAGCTGCGCGCCCTTTTTCGTCAGCGCCTTCGGAGCTTGGTCGTTCGCCGCCGCGACGGGAGGATGCGCCTTGACGACCGGCGGATGCGGCTGCTTG
>JAQBQF010000222.1 GCA_028287115.1 Myxococcales bacterium | reverse complement strand
ATTGCACCGCCGGCTCGGCTCGCGGCTCGGCGGCGTCCACGTCGAGCTCACGGGCGAAGACGTCACCGAGTGCATCGGCGGCGCGCGTGGCCTCGCGGAGATCGACCTCGAACGCGCCTACAAGAGCCGCGTCGATCCCCGGCTCAACTACGAGCAAGCGCTCGAGATGGCGATGCGGATCTCGAAACACCTGCGCGGATCGCTCCGATAGCCGTGACGACCACGGGCTTCGCCGGCAAGAAAGGCATCGGGTGGTCGCTCCTCGCGAGCTGGCTCATCCCCGTGATGATGACGGGCGCGTACATCGTGCTCGCAGTGACGAGCGAGACGGACCACACGGGTCAGGCCTGGATGTCGATCGGTCTCGCGTTCGTGCTGATCCTGTGGTGGCTGTTCCGCCTGCTGACCGAGCACGCGGCGCTGTCTCGCGCCGTCGCGGTCGGCGACGCCGATCGGATCCTCGAGCTCACCGACAAACAATTGAATCCGCCACGATGGGTACGCAAGCGCGGCGCCGGAGATCGTGCGCGCCTGCAGATCTTTCGCGCGCTCGCATACGAGACGCGGGGTGACTGGCAGGCCGCCCTCGACGCCGTTTCGGTGACGCCGGTCTTGTCGAGGCAGGCCCCAACGCTGGGCGTCGAGGCTGCCTGCATTCGCGTCGCTGCCTATGTCGAGACCGGTCGCGTCGACGAAGCGCGCCGGATCCTCGATGCGACGATCACCCCGGCAGCGGCCCGCCTCGATCGCCGGACCAACCCGGTTGGCTACGTCAACGCGAACCTTGCGCGTGGCCGCGTGCGATGGGCAGAGGGCGCGTTCGATGAAGCTGCCGATCTCTTCCAGCGCGTGATCGACGACGTGCGCGCCGGCAGCGGACAGCGAGCCGTCGCACACTTCTATGTCGCGCGCTGTGACGACGCGCGCGGCAACACCAACGGCGCCGCAGCTCATCGCGCGAAGGCCGCGCAACTGCTTCCAGGATCCTGGGTCGCGCGGCAGCCGAGCTAGAACGAGCCGCTCGCTGCGAATCCGACTTGATCGGGACCCAGGGTCGGGACGAACACCGTTTGATCGATGCGCTCGCGCTGCGGCGCGGTGAAGTAGATCACCGCTCCGATCGAGATCGCGGCGGCTCCGGCGATAAACATCCCGGTGCCGTACCAGGCTGCATCGTGTTGCGCCTGCCGAGCGCTCAGCGCATTGGCCGTCATGTCCGCTAGCGTCATGCCCCTTCCCATCCCGTTGATCGCGAACCGATCATACTCGGTCTTCTCGTAATACGCGTAACCGCCGCTCGCTGCGCACAGCAGACCGCCACCGATCGCGACGTAGAGCGCCGCGCGACGTCGGCCCTTGCCGCGATCGAGGACGTTCTCACCCTCGACGAGCGTGACCGTCAGCGTGTCGCCGCCTTTACCGACGACGTCGAAGTCGAGGTGGACGAGCTTCCTGCCGGGTGCACCCGCATCGAGGACGTGGTGACCGGGATCGACCTCGGCGTGACCGTAGTCGGCGGGCATCACCTCTTCACCATCGATCTTGACGCGCGTGTTTGGCGGCGGATCCGCGCTGAACCCGATCTTGATCGTCGCGACCTTCGCGGCGAGATCGGTCGTGTGCTCGCGTGCAGCCCTCTCGTGGTCGGGAAGGTTGGTCTCGGTCGCGCGTGCCTGCCCCTTCCGGAACCAATACAGCGCCGTCTTGTACTTGCCGAGCTTCTGATTGCACAGGCCGAGGTTCAGCATCGTGCCCGCAGCCGTCGGATCGAGCTGGATGGCCTGGGTGAACTTCTCGCAGGCACCGGCGGCGTCACTGTCCATGAGCTTGCGCCCTTGTTCGAACAGCTCGTCTGCCTTCTGCTGCTGGGGGCCGCCTGAAGGCGCCGGCTGTGGTGCAGCGGAATCCCCGGACGGGGAGGCGTGCGCGGAGCCGGCGAACAGCCACACGACGACGAACGAGACCCCTAGTCGACTCATCCCCATCATTATATCCGTAATGCGCAGCGATGGTCCGCTGCTAGAAGCGGCCGATCGCGGTGAAGCCGACGTGGTCCGGGCTCATCGTTGGCACGATCGCGAGCTTGTCGGTCTCGGTGGGAGCGAAGAACCACAGGAACGCACCGACACCGGTCGCGGCGATGCCGAACACACCCGTTCCCGTACCAACCCATCCGAACGTACGCGCGGTCTGCGTGTTGTTGTATCCGGCCATCGTGCACGTGGCCGGCGCGTCACCGACGCCCGCGACGCATTCGTGATTGTCGAACTGCGCGCCGTAGAGGTGCCGCGCATACAGCCCGATGCCGATGCCGGCCGCGACCAGGCCGACGCCGGTGTATGTGACAACCTTGCCGACGGTTCGGCGCGCTTTATGGACGGTGAGCGGATACGCGAGCTTGGGGATCGCTACCGCCGGATCTTTCCCTTCGACGACGACAACTCTTGTCTCGTACGCGACTCGGCCAGGAGCATTCACCACGATCGTTCGCTCGCCTGGATCGATCGGGATTCGCTCGACGTCGCCGGCGGCAGACACGGAGACGATCGCGTTATCGACGACGATCTTGGTATCCACGGTCGGCTTCTCGGCAAACGCGAGCGTCAGCTTCGGAACCCGATCCTTCAGCTTGGCAATGTGATCTGCGGCTGCCTTGCGGTGTTCCCCGAGGTTTTGCTCTTCTGCACGATCATGCGCTTCGGTGAACAGCTTCCACGCGGACGCGATCTTGCCCGCTTGCTCGTCGCATAGCGCGACATTCAAGATCGTGCCGACGGCGTTATGGTTTCGAGCGAGCGCCTCGTCAAACTTCGCGCAGGCTTCGGCGAGCTTGCCGTGGTCCTTGAGGACTCGGCCTTCCTCGAACAGCTTCTCGGCAGCCTTGGCATCTGTCGTCGGAGCTACGGGATCGTCAGGACCTGCCTGCGCGAGACGCACCAACGCTAGAACGGCCCCCGTGATCAAGAGCGATCGCATCGCGCGATCGTATCACTGCTTCGAATTACTTCCGCATCCGTGCATCGAGTCAAATGGATCGCAGGGCTTCTGGTCCTTCGGCTCTTTGGTCTCGGGTTCCTTGGCCGGCGTCTTGACCTTCGGCTCCTCGGCCTTCTTCGACGCGTTGGCGTTGGCACCCTGTCCGAGTTTTTGAGTCGGGATGACCTTTGGCGTCTTGGTCGTGGCCAGCGGGTGACGCACGCCGGGGTGCTTCGGGTCGCTGCCCGGGTCGGTCTTTGCTTCGAGCTTTGGATCCGTCTTCGGGACGATCTTCGGATCGGTCTTGGCTTCGAGCTTCGGATCGGTCTTGGATTCGAGCTTTGGATCGAGCTTCGGATCGGTCTTGGATTCGAGCTTTGGATCGGCGACGGGCTTGGCGTCGATCTTCGACGCTGCCGGCACGGTCTTGTCGGCCGGCGTTTCCGAATCCCTGGACAACGACGACACGTACAGGCCGACGCCGACGCCGGTCATCGTCAGCACGCCGAGGATCGTCAGGATCAACGGCCAGCGATTGCGTTTCGCCGAGAGCGTCGCGTCCGGCAGCGGCTCGGCGGACCGCGCAAACGGCGCGGAGCCGTCCTGTTGATGCGTGGTGCGGTAGGGCTGGATCGAAGGATCGCTCTTGCCGTCCCAGGGCTTCGCTGCCGGATCCGATCCGATGCCCCAGTTCGGACGTGCGGTCGACGCGCGCACCGGCGCCGAGCCCATATCGCGCGACAACGGCGGGACCGCCTGGCGGCCGACGCCGGTTCCGCCGCCTTCCCAATCGACATGACTGCGCCTGAGCATGCGTCCCATGCGCTCGACGAGCACGGTCGCGGAGTGCGGATCCGCGACGAAGGGAATCAGATCGCGCGCGAGCTCGGCCATGTTCGGGTAGCGCTGCTCCGGCGTCTTCGCCAGACAGCGCATGATCACGGGCTGAAGTTGCGGTGGCGTGTTCAGCATCGGCGCGGGTGCGTCGACCGCGACCTTGACGCACATCTCCGAGAAGCTGTCCGCCTCGAAGGGGCGTCGTCCCTCGAGGATCTCGTAGAGCACGGTGCCGAGCGACCAGATGTCGGTGCGCGAGTCGACCAGGCGCGCCGACCGCATCTGCTCGGGAGACATGTACGCCGGCGTGCCGAGCAGCGACTGCGTCTGCGTCAGTTGCATGTCCGCGCCCATCGGCGCCTTCGAGATGCCGAAATCGAGGACTTTGATCAGCGCGCTGCCGTCGGGCCGCCAGGTCACGAACAGGTTCGTCGGTTTGACGTCGCGATGAACGATGCTGAGCGAGTGCGCTTCGGCGAGCGCTTCCGCGGTCTGCAGGACCAGCTCGCACGCCCACGCGACCGGCAGGACACCGCGCTGCTTCAAGAGCTCGCCGAGGTCATGCCCCTCGAGGAACTCCATGACCATATACGGCGTGCCGTTCTCGAACGTGCCGACGTCGGACACGCGCGCGACGTACTCGCTCTTCAGCTTGACCGCGGCCTGGGCTTCGCGAACGAACCGCTGCACCGCGTCGTGATCGAGCAGGACGTCCTGGCGCAGCATCTTGACCGCGACGCGCTCGTTCAGGGCGAGGTGCGTGCATTCGGCCACGACCCCCATGCCCCCGTGTCCGAGGATCGAATCAACCCGGTATTTCCCAAGAAATACCTGGCCGATGGTTATGCCAGCATCAGCTGGTCGAGCACCCGGAGCCACGTTCGAAAATCGTAGCTTGCCACCTGGGATTCCTCAAGCTCTGGTCCCCGCTGCCTCGCTCCATTTCCGGTCACGTGTAGGTGTTGGCCTACGTGGGTCGAGATCAGTGCTGGATCTGGTGAATCTTCAAGACGTTGGTCTGGAGGCCCGATCCCACGGGGACCGCCATCGTGATGAGAACATTCTCGCCGGGCGTCGAGAGATTGCGTTCGATCAGCGTGGCCTCGACCCGATCGACCAGCTCGTCGGTGGTCGCCGACGGCCCGATCAGCACCGGAGTCACG
>JAQBQF010000175.1 GCA_028287115.1 Myxococcales bacterium | reverse complement strand
GCGCGAGCTCCGCAACTACCTCGAAGCGTGCGTCGTGCGGCAGGAGTACACCCTCGCCGCCGTCCCACCCGAGGAACCGACGATCGATGTCGAACAGCCGCTGCGCGTCGTGCGCGAACGCTGGCTGCGCCACATCGAGCGCCGGTACCTCGAGCAGCTCCTGGCCGTGCACGGCAACAACGTGAGCGCGGCCGCGCGCGTCGCCGGTGTCGATCGCGTGCACCTTCACCGGCTGCTCAGCCGCGCCAAGCTGCGCTGATCATTTGCACGCGTCGTTCTGGCCCGAGCGCACCGCGCATCCGTACGCGCACTTGCGCACGAGCGTTGGAGCGCCGGCGCCGGTGCAGCGATACAGCCATCGCGTGTTGCCCGAAATCTTGTCACCACCGCAGTAGTTCCCGCCGACGAAGCAGTTGGATCCGCCATTCGTCGTGCCGTTCGCGCTCTGGGTGAACTTGTGGCGGACAGTCGTCTTCGCGGCGGCGCTGAACACGTGGAAGTTGTAGTGCGTGTTGCTGACCAGGCCATTGCGCCCGACGAGCCACGAGCGCACTTGCGAGCGCAGCGACGACTTCATCTTCGAGTTCGCGTAGACCGCGTGGATGTGGCGGACCTGCGACGACGGCCAACCATCGTGGCCCGGCCACCTGAACCACGCCGCGAACCCGACCTTGCCAAGACGCTCGAGCAGGTTGCGAATCTGCGCGTCGCTAAGCCCGCTCACACTGATATCGGTCGCCGCGCTGTAGGGGTGCCCGTTCACACTGCCGTCCTGAGCGTGCGTGCCCGCCGACGCGGCGGCGTTGCCGATCGTCTGCATGATTCGCCACGTCGGGACATTGATCGAGCGCAGCGCGTCGGAGGCTCGCGGATGAAGCCCCCACTTGAGGATCGGCGCGTAGTAGATGACGCTCGTCGCTCCACCGGCATCGTCCGACGGATCGTCATCGTCATCGACGGCCGCATCGATACCCTCGACCGCATCGGCGGTATCGAACAGGGCACCATCATCCTGCACGATCTCCTGGATCGCAGCGAGGTCCGAGTGATCGAGGTCGACCGTCGCGTCGGGCAGCGCGGCGATTTCCGCCGGCGTGAGCTCATCTGGCGCAGCATCATCGGTGTTCGCGCACGCGGCCATCAGTCCAATGGTGCATGCACATAGCGAAAGCATTCGAAGCATGTTCGTCTCCCAGTACTGCGGGTCAGAACCCGCGTTGATGCGCCTCCTCAACGCAAGCGCCGTACCGGAGCGCATCTATCGAGAGTTGCAGATCGTTGAAATCGCCGGTGTAACGCCCGATGTTACACGTGCCCACGCACGTGCGCGGTCGCGACTCCGCAACGATTGCAAGAACGAACGTCGGAATCGTGGCGCCGCAAACCGTCTCTACGAGCCGTGAGTCGACGATGCCTGCGACGTGTTCGCGGGATCCGAGAGCACGGAACAGCTCGACCCGATCTGGGCCAATCCCGATGACATCGACACGCTTCGAACCACGCCGCGATGCGACGGCGTGGGTATAGTTCGGGCTGATGCCACGTGCGACGCGCCGATCGAGACGCCGCCGATTGGTCACCGTCGGACTCGCATCTCTCGCTATCGCGCTGACGGTCTGGACGATTCACAGCCGTCGACAGCCCGGCACCTGGCAACACGTCTTTGCAACTCGCGAGGGCATGATCGGCGGCATGACCTCGAGCCGCACGATCATCGCTGCCGACTCTTTGTTCGTTGCCCTGCCGGATCGACGCGCGCTCGGGCACGATGTCGAGGTGCGATACCGCGATCGCAGCATCGTCGTGCCCGTGCTCGACGTAGGACCGTGGAACGTCGCCGACCCGTACTGGGAGCGCGACGCGCGCCCTGCCTCCGAGCACGGCCGTGGCGTTTATCGGACGCCGGTGAATCCTGCGGGCATCGATCTCTCGGACGCGACGTTTTTCGCACTCGGGCTTCACGACAACGACTACGTCGACTGGCGGTTCGTCCACCGCGGCTACGTGGCGCTCCCCTGGCTGTAGAGCTGCTAACGATCCTGGTCGAGGCCGCACCGGGGGCGATGCGGATCGAGGCGTCCGGGAATCGACGCGATCTCGCCCGGGGTTAGTTTCGTCGCACCGAGGTTTCGGCGCACCGTCGTCGTCAGAAATGCGAAGCTCATCACGCCGTGAGACTCACGCAACCGATCGCCTTGCTGCTACTGCTCGGATGCCGAGATCACCGCGCTACATCCAAGGAGCAGCGGGCCGCCGACGCCCTCGCACATGTCCAGGAGATCGAGCTGACGGTCGCGAAGGTTCGTGGTCTCGAGTTGCAACACGCCGTCCCTGCGGAGTACCAGTCAGCCGCGGAGTTTCGCGCTTACGTGCATCGGGAGGTCAGCACCGACCCTGATGCACGCAACAAGGCGACGGCGCTCGTCGCGCTTGGCCTGCTACCACCGTCGGTGGATCTCGCGCGCTCGGTCGAGGACGCATATGCGACTCAAGCAGCCGCGTACTACGATACCAAGACGAAGAAGTTCCTCGTCGTCATGGTCCCAGCGACCGAGCTCGCATTCGACATGCTCTCTGCGCACGAGCTGACCCACGGTCTACAAGACCAGCACTTCGGGCTCGCGCGTTACCTCGACGGGAAGCTCGATTCCGACGCTCGGACCGCGCGCCGGTTCGTCGTCGAAGGAGACGCGACGCTGGCGATGATCATGTACGCGGTGTTTCGGAAGACGAAGTTACGAGAGCTCTCGTTCGCGCAGATCGCGGCCTTGCGTGAACAGCTCGAGAAGATGGCTGCTTTGGATACGACGGCCATGGCGGCGATGCTGAAACAACAAGCTGCGGTTTCAACGATCGCCGATCCGGATCTCAAGAAGTCGATCGACGCGATGGATACGATCCCGCGCACGATCTTGGTCCCACTCCTCGGCTCGTACATGAAGGGCGCGCTCGTCGCGCTGACTGCGTACGAACATGGAGGGTGGCCGGCCGTCGACGATTTGTATCAACATCCACCCGAATCAACCGAACAAGTCCTGCATCCCAAGGAACGACTGATCCTCTCGCGCGATCGCCCGCATCACGTCAGGTTACCGACGTTCGATGGCTACGAGCTCGTTGCGAGCGACGTGATCGGAGAGCTGCAGTGGTCCGTGTACTTCAGCCTGTGGAAGCACGAGGGAGATGGCCACGAAGAGCAGAACTGGGGAGGTGATCGGTACGCGGTGCTGAGAGGGAAAGACGGCAAGCTGATGACCTTGATCGCGACGATCTGGGACACCGAGTATGACGCGACGGTGTTCTACGACGCGTATCTGTCAACATTACGAGCACGCTACCCAGAAGGCTCCGCGAGCTCCGATGACGAGGGCGCACGCGGCCTCGGCTTCGACCTGGTGAGAGATGATCACCGCGTGTACATCGTCGATGGGGGCGATCAGGATGTGATGGACGTTCTCGTCGACGATACGACGTTCGAATAGATGGCTTGCGGGACGTGAGCCTGCCGCAAAATGCGACAGCGTCCGGACGTGATCGATTGGACGAACGCGCGACTCGGGCGCGCTCTGTGGATCAAGACGATCGGGCGGCTCAGCCTCTTTTGCCGCAGGGTCGCGATCTCGATCCTGCGCGGGCATCTTACGCCCCGGTCGGGATAGGAACCCCGGTCGGGTTAGCGGCTAGACTCGTCGGGCACGTATGGCGGCGAAGCCCAAGCCGACAAAGGTCCCGATCACCATCGTGACGTTCGAGGACGCAGCAGGCTGGGCCGCGTGGCTCGACCAACATCACGCGACCTCAACCGACGTCCTGATTCAGTTGCCGCCGCCGCCGAGCACGCGATAGAGCGTGACGCGGTTCTCGAGTGCTGCGAGCTGCGTCGCGACCAGCGAGTTCTTCGCGGTGTAGAGCGCGCGCTGCGAGACGAGCGTCGTGAGAAATGTATCGATGCCAGATTTGTAGCGCGCCTGTGCGAGCTCGACGCTCTTCGTGGCGGCTTCGACGAGTGCGGCCTGCGCGGCGAGCTGCTCCTCGATCGTGCCGCGGGTCGCCAGCGCGTCGGCGACATCGCGAAACGCGCTCTGGATCGCGAGCTCGTAGCGCGCGACGAACGCATGCTTCTGCGCAACGGTGAAGTCGAGATTCGCGCGGTTCGCACCGCCACGAAACAGTGGCAGCACGATGCGCGGCGCGATCGCCCACACCGCGGCGGGGCCGCTAAACAACGCTGCGAGCGCCGTGCTCGCCAGGCCGCCGCTCTGCGTCAGCGTGAGCGATGGAAAGAACTGCGCGCGCGCCGCGCCGATGTTCGCATTCGCTGCCACGAGGTCGTGCTCCGCCGCGAGCACGTCCGGGCGGTTCAGCAGCACCGCCGAGGACAAGCCGACCGGAACGTCGGTGAACCAGTCGAGCCCCTCGGGGATCGTATCGGGTAGCAACTCCTCGGGGATCGAGCCGCCCGCGAGGAGCTCGAGTGCATTGCGATCCTGCGCGATGGTCGCCTCGAGGAACGCGACGTCGGCGCGCGCCTGCTGAAACACCGTCGATGCTTGATAGAAATCCCCGCGATTGGAGACGCCGCCGCCGACGAGCTGGTTCGTCAGATCCATCGTCCGCTGCGCGGTCGCCATCGTCTCGCGCGCGATCGCGAGCCGGCCGCGATCCCCGGCGAGCCTCACGTACGCGGCGGAGGTCTCGGCGATCAGGCTAATCCGCAGGGCGCGCCCGGTCTCGACCAGCGAGAAGTACGCCTGGAGCTTGGCGTCGGTCAGGCTGCGGACCCGACCGAACACGTCGATCTCCCACGTCGCGAGTGCGCCGATGTCGTAGTTG
This sequence comes from Myxococcales bacterium, assembly GCA_028287115.1. Classification (GTDB taxonomy): domain Bacteria; phylum Myxococcota_A; class Polyangia; order Haliangiales; family Haliangiaceae; genus JABFXX01. The sequence continues at coordinate 3,093 of JAQBQF010000175.1, read as the reverse complement.
GTCGCGTTGACCGTCGCATTACCGGGACCTGCGATCACGCGAGCCGCCGAGAGCCCAGCCGTCGCGCTGATCGACGGCAAGATCTCCGCGCGCTGGATCCGGTATTGCGCACGCGCCGACTCGATGTCGTACGCGGCGCGGCGCAGATCGCGATTCTGCGTCAGCGCTCGCTCGATCACCTTCTGTAGCCGACCGTCGCGCACGAACTGATGCCACGGCAGCTTCGCCGCGGTCGCCTCGCCCGCGCCGCCGGGGAGCTTTGCGGGAATCGGCGCGGCCGGGCGCTCGTAGCGAGGCGCCATCGAGGCGCACGCGCCCAAGAACAGCACGAGTGCGACGCGCTTCATGACGCCCCCACACGCTTGCCGCGCACGAGCTTGCGGACGACGACAAAGAACACCGGGACAAAGAAGATCGCGAGCAGTGTTCCGGTCAGCGTGCCGCCGACGATGCCCGTGCCGATCGAGACGCGACTGTTCGCGCCGGCACCGGTCGACACCGCGAGCGGAAGTACGCCCGCGACGAATGCGAGGGACGTCATGATGATCGGCCGCAGCCGCAGCCTCGCGCCCGTGATCGCGGCATCGATGGCCGTGGCACCACGATGATAGGCCTCCTCGGCGAACTCGACGATCAAGATCGCGTTCTTCGATGACAGACCGATCGTCGTCACCAGCGCGACGCGGAAGTACACGTCGTTCTCGAGCCCGCGCAGGCTTGCCGCGACGACGGCGCCGACGATTCCGAGCGGAATCACCATCAGCACGGAGAACGGCACCGACCAGCTCTCGTAGAGCGCGGCGAGACAGAGAAAGATCAGCAGGATCGAGATCGCGTAGAGCTTGAACGTCTGACCGCTCGCGAGCCGCTCCTGATACGAGAGGCCCGTCCAGGCGTACGTCGTTCCCGACGGCAACCCCTTCACGATCGTCTCGATCTCGTCCATCGCAGCGCCCGAGCTGCCGCCCGGAGCCGGCGCGCCCTGGATGTCGTAGGCAGCGAGTCCGTTGTAGCGCGAGAGCGTCTCGGCACCGAACGTCCAGCGCGTGGTCGAGAATGCGTCGAACGGCGTCATCGTCCCGCTCGCGCCGCGCACGTTCCACGCGGCGAGATCCTCGGGCTTGGAGCGCGAGGTCGCGTCGCCCTGCACGAACACCCGCTTGACGCGGCCGCGATCGATGAAGTCGTTGACGTAGACACCGCCCCACGCGGCAGTGAGCGTGTTCGAGATGTCGTTCGGCGCGAGGCCGTGCGCGGCCGCCTTCGCTTGATCGATCTCGACCTTGAGCTGCGGCGTCTCCGGAAGATCGCCGGGCCGCACCGCGAACAGCTTCGGATCCTTGGAGGCGGTGCCGAGCAGCTGATCGCGAAACTTCGTGAGCGCCGCACGATCGGTTCCCGGTGTCGCCTGGAGTTGGAAGTCGAAGCCCTCGGACTGGCCGAGACCTTGGATCGCCGGTGGTGTCAGCGAGAAGATCTGCGCGTCGCGGATCACCGAGAGCATGCCCGTCGCACGGTTCGAGATCGTCGCGGCGGTGTTCGCCGCGCCTTTGCGCTCGTCCCAGTCTTTGAACGCGACGAACGCCATGCCCGCGTTCTGGCCGACGCCGATGAAGCTGAAGCCCGCGATCGAGAACAGCGCCTCGACGTTGGCCTTTTCGTCGACGAGATAGTGATGCTCGACGGCCTTCGCGACCTCGAGCGTCCGCGCTTGCGACGCGCCCGAAGGCAGCGTCCACACGACCATGCCGATGCCCTGATCCTCGGGCGGCAAGAATCCGGTCGGCAGGCGCACGACGAGCAGCGCCATGATCGCGATCACCGCGGCGTACGGAACGAGCCAGCGCACCGGGCGGCCGACCATCCTCGCGACCCAGCCGCGATATCCGTTCGTGAGCCGATCGAAGCCACGGTTGAACCAACCGAACACGCCGCGTCGCGGCCCGGTCGTGTGCCCAGGGCGCAACAGTGACGCGCACATCGCCGGAGTCACCGTCAGCGCGACGATCACCGAGAGCAGCATCGACGAAACGATCGTCACCGAGAACTGGCGATAGATGACGCCCGTCGATCCCGAGAAGAACGCCATGGGCAAGAACACCGCCGACAGGACGGTCGCAACGCCGATCAGCGCGCCGGTGATCTCTTTCATCGATCGGATCGTCGCGTCGAACGGCGAGAGGTTCTCCTCGCGCATCAAGCGCTCGACGTTCTCGACGACCACGATCGCGTCGTCGACCAGCAGACCGATCGATAGCACCATGCCGAACATCGTCAGCGTGTTGATCGAGTAGTCGAGCACCCGCAACACGCAGAACGTGCCGAGCAGCACGACCGGAACGGCGATCACCGGGATCAGCGTCGCGCGCCAGCTCTGCAAGAAGATGAACATCACGATCACGACGAGCAAGATCGCTTCGATCAGCGTCTTGACGACCTCCTCGATCGAGATGCGGATGAACTTGGTGCTGTCGAATGGATACGACACCGACCAGCCCGCGGGCATCGAACGCTCGAGCTCCTTCACGGCGGTGTGGACGTCGTCCGCGACCGACAGCGCATTCGCATTGGGCGCGAGCAGCACCGCGAGGCCCGAGGCCGGGTGCCCGTTCAGTCGCGTCGCGATGTCGTAGGACTCGCTGCCGAGCTCGACGCGCGCGACGTCACCAAGCCGCACGGTGGCGCCCGCTGCGTCGTGCTTGACGATGATGTCGCGGAACTCCGCTGCAGTGTGGAGCTTGGACTGCGCGGTGACCGTCGCGTTGAGCTGCTGCCCCGGCGGTGCGGGCTGCTGCCCGATCTTGCCCGCCGAGACCTGGACGTTCTGCGAGGCGATCGCGCCCTCGATGTCCGTGGGCATCAGCTTGTAGGCGAGCAGCTTCGCCGGATCGAGCCAGACGCGCATCGCGTAGCTCGCGCCGAACACGCGGATGCTGCCGACGCCACTGACGCGCGCGATCGGATCTTGCATCGAGCTCGCCATGAAATCGGCGATGTCGCTCGGGGTCGCCTTGTCGGTGCTGTCGTAGATCGCGACGATCGTCAAAAAGTTCGTCTGCGATTTATTTACGACGATGCCCTGCTGCTGGACGC
>JAQBQF010000168.1 GCA_028287115.1 Myxococcales bacterium | reverse complement strand
CGACGAGCTTACCGTTGGCCTTGATCGCGTTGTCCCACTGCGTCTTCGCCGCGTCGAGCTTGCCGGCCTTGTAGTAGATCTCGCCGAGGTTCGACATCGCCATCGCGATCTTGTTGGCGTCGCCCTTCATCTGGGTCGCCGTCTGATACGCCTTCTCGGCGTCGCCCAGGAGGCCGCAGCGCTCGAACGAGAGGCCGACCATGAACTGCGCTTCGACGATATCCGAGTGCTCGTTCACGACCGACTTGAACTTGTCCGCCGCGCCTCGGCAGGCAGACTCGCTCCACTTGCCGTCCTTGTCGTTGTCGTTGAAGAACGCGAGTGCAGCCGCGTAGTCCGCCTTGGCGTCCTTCGAGACCTCGCGCTTCGCGACTTTGGCGACCTGGGTGACGTCGTCCGTCTTCTTGATATCCGGGGGCGCGACGTCGCCGCCGCTCTTACCAACGGAACCGCTGCCGCCGCCGCTCTTCTGTGCGCCGCCACATGCAACCAGCGCGGACAGTGCCGCGCCAAACATCATCGTTGCGATCTTCGTATTGTTCGTCATGGCAGTGCTCCTTAATCGAGCTTCGCGGGGGGTTCGGGGGCGATGATCGGAGTGACTTCGGTGGGATCGCCGCGGAGCTCCGACGCCGTCGGAAACTCTTCCGGCTTGATCTGACCGAGCTCCTTCTCGCAGAGCTTGCTCCACTCGCTGAACCAGCCGAGCTCGGTCGACTTCGAGAGGCACACGCCGTATGCCTCGAGAGAACGCGCCGCGAGCGGCTCGGCCGCCGTGGTCAGCGCATCGCAGTATGCGTCGACCTTGTCCTGCGCGAGATCGTAGCCCTCGATCATCTGCGTCGCGCGCACTTCTTTGGGGATCTCGGCGGTGAACAGCTGGTCGGAGAACTCCTGCGAGATCTGTCCGAGACGAGCGGCCGCGGCGATCGAGTTAGCGGCGTCCTTGATCTCGAGGACCTTGGCGTATTTGGCCGAAGCTGCGACCGACGACTTGGTCTTGCCCTCGAGCCAATCGTTGAACCGCTTCTGGGCCTTCTCTTTGATCGCCTTGTGCTCCGGCGCGCCGTCGCCAAAGTTCAGGTTCTGCGGGAACTTGATGTCGAGATACTTCTCGTACTCGACGTCCGCCTCGGCGAATTTCGCGAGGCCATAGTAGTAGCGTGCGCCACCTTCATCGCCGCCGGTCTTGCCCTGGTGTTTCTCGAACACCTGCGCGGCCTGCTTGAACTCGCCGAGGGCATCTCGCAGCTTGCGTTCGTCGCGCTTGACGACGGTGAGCTTGATCTTCGACTCCGGGCCGCACTGGAGGGGGGCGACGTAGGTCTCCTTGCCCTTCTTCTTCTTCACGACCTTCTTCGCGGCGGTCGCACGCTCGCGGACGATCTTGACGCACGCGCCGTCGACTTCCTTCACGGGACACGACTGTTGGAACAGGATCTGGCCGATCTTGACGTGCGCGATCACGGCGCGATCCGCGCCGCCCTTGTCACCGAACTGATGGAGGTACTCGCGGAGGTGCTTGATCACCTGGTCCTGCGCGTTCGCCTTCTCGTTGTCCTTGGCGGTCTCGACATGCTTCTCGTACACGGTCGTCAGCGAGAAGTCTGCGTTCGCCGCGTCGGCGAGCTTCTTCGTGCCGAACGTCTTGATGAAGTACGCGGTGTCGGCGATCGCCTTGTCGTCGTCGCCGATGCCCTTGCGATAGAACACCGCGTCTGACATCGCGTCGTATGCGTCTTTTTCACCGGCGTACTGCTTCGCGTACTGCTCGAGCTTGTCCGAGGCGCGATCGTAGAACGCGATGTCGCCGTAGGCTTTGCCAAGGCGAGCGACCGCGCGCGCCGTGATCTTGGACTTCGGGTAGTACTTCTCGAGCAAGTTGAACATCGCGATCGACGCGCCGATCGACTTGCCGTCGGCGAAGCACACGCCGGCGTTGTAGAGGACCTCGTCGTTGTCGGGCGCGGTCGGGTTGCGGTTATAGATCTCGAGGTACGCGTTGCCGCAGGCAACGAGCTTGCTGTAGTCCTTCGAGCCCTTGAGCAGCGCGATCTGCTCCTTGGCTTCGCGCTCGAGCTTCTCGGCCGCCTTGCGTGCTGCCGTCGCCTTGATCTTGTCGAGGGTCGCCTTGAGGTCGTCCTTGCCCTCCATGAACTTCTTGTCGGCGGACAGCTTGTCGGCGAGCGCGAGCAGCTCGTCGTACTTCTGCTGCCGGTTATACGAATCGAGCACCAGGTTCGCCGAGTACTCCGCGGTCTCGTGCTCGCGGTGATGCTCGAGGATGTCCATGAAGATCGGGAACGCCTCGTCGAAGTGGTTGTAGCGGCGATAGATGTTCGCCTTGAGGAACTTCATCCCGACGAGCTCGTCGTCCTTCGGATCCTTGATGTAGTTGATGTAGATGTCGAACGCGGCGAGCATCTTCTGCTCGCGCTCGGGGATCGGCTTCGGCTCGGGCTTCTTGTCGTTCTTGGGGTCTTCATCGGCGACCTGCTGCTTGACGCGCGGATCGACGTTGAGCGCATTCTTCCAGCCGAGGACGGCGGCGTACGCCGACTCCTTCATCACCTTCGGTTCGACCTTGCCTTGCTTGACGACGTCGGTGAACGCGACGGCCGCGTTCTCCCACAGCTCGGTCTGCAGGCGCGGGTTCTTCTCGTTCTCCGCGCGCGACCAGACGAGCTCGGCGTAGAAATACTGCGTCTGCGCGTAGTCTTCGGCGTCCGTGAACACGTCGAGATAGACCTTGTAGAGTTTCTCGGCGTACGCGAGCGTCTCGGGGTTCTTGGTCTTTGCAGACTCGGAGTGATACGCGCGGGCGAGCTCGCCGGACATCGCGGCGGCGTTATCGTGGCACTCCTGGCCTTCGGCGGCCGGCAGGACCTTCTTGCCCTTCAGCACGCCCCACAGGCGGACGAGGTTCTCGATCTCGGCGACCTTGTCGGCGTTGTTCGCGCCGGGCATCGAGAGGCTCGCGTGCGCGACGTTGTACTGCCACAGACACACGTTCTTGTTCGTCGGCGCCTGCTTCATCAGCTCGCGGTAGACGTAGATCGCCTTGTCGCTCTTGCCTTGCTCGAGATAGAGGTCGGCGAGGATCGCGAGCATGTCGAATGCGAACTTCTGATCGACGCGCTTGAACGCGTCGTAGGCTTTATCGGCCTTGCCGATCTCGGCGTACGCGCGGACGAAGTCCTTCTTCGCGGCACGGTTCAAGACCTCCTGCTTCTTGTCGTTCTTCGTCGCGGACGCGACCTGGAAGAACGTCTCGAGCGCGTCCTGGAACCGCTGCTTGTTGAGATGGATCCAACCCATCTTGTACATCGCGTACCAGTAGGCCGTGGACTTCGGGAACTTGAGGACCATCTTGTAGCGGGCCTCGGCGTCGTCGAGCTGTCCCTGTTCGAAGTAGAAGTCGGCGAACGCGAGGTGCGCTTCGGGTACGTACTTGCTCTGCGGGTAGTTCTTGAGCAACTTGTCGTAGACCGCTCGCGCTTCCTTCATGTACTTGCCGCCCTGCAGCGTGTACCCGTAATAGAACAGGGCCATATCCATCTTCGGATAGTTCCTGAACGCATCGTTGTCGGTGAGGCCCTTGTAGGTCTTCACCGCCTTGAGCAGGTACATCTTCGCCGTGTCGGCTGACTTGTTCGCGATCTGCGTCAGCTGCGCTTTCTGCTGCGGCGTCTTCGCCTTGTCGACGGCGATCTGCGCTTCGGCGGTCTTCAGACGAAACAGCCGCTGCTGCTTCGCGTAGAGCTCGCCGAGCCGGAAGTAGTAGTCCGACTTCTCTTCGACTTCCGTGTCCGGCGTCGAGTCGATGAGCTGCGCGAGGATCTGCTCCTGCTCGTTCCGGATGTTCGAGACCAAGCCTTCGATCGAGAGCACTTGATCGGCGTTGAGCTCGGGCTTGAACTCCGACTTGTCCTGCGGCTTCTGCTGGATCGGCTTCACGCGATCCGAGAGCGTGACGTTCACTTTGACGTCCGAGTTGCGCGTGTACTTGGCCTTCTGGGCCCACGCACTGCCCCCTACGAGCAGGGTGGTCAGGATCGCTAACTTGAGCTTGGACATAGCCGTTCCTTCTTTTCTTCCGGCGGATGACAACACACGGGCGAGGCGGGGCGAGGAGATCGAGGAGCGAATCGACAGCGGATCATGGAAGCTGATCCCTTCGAGCCGGCGGACAGAACGACCGAATGCCCGGTCCCAAAATGGGCCAGGCACGTCCGCGCTATCGTTCTGATTGGTTCAGCCGTCATCGTCGGGGGGCGAGGCGATGCGCCGGCTGAGCGAACTATTGTTTTGGACAGCGAGACCGGATCTTGAACCGGTAATAGCCCAGTTCGTCTTTCCAGTACTCGCCATCAAATTTCCACTGAAAGTGCTCGTCGTCAATCACAATCGGTTCTTCCTTGTGACTCGCGGCGACGCGCGCACCGACTGCGTCGGCCGAGATCTTGTTGCCCTTCGCTTCCAAGATCTCGTATTTGATTTTGGTTCCGTCGCGATTGAGCGCGCCTAGCTCGCGAGCGAGCCGATCGACTCGGTCGCGAGCGACCTTGCCAGCATCGGCCGAAGCGACCGACTGCTGGACCGTGAGCTCCTGAAGCACTTCGGCGGCGACCTGCGTGGTCTGCCATGCCTTGTCGCTCTTCTGCAGCATGTCGAGCTCGTGGTTCAGCTCGTCGACCCAAGCGAACGTCTTGAGCAGCGTCTTGTCGTTGAGCACGCTCATCACGAGGCGCTGGGTCTGCTGATCGAGGCCGGCCTTCGACGCCTTGACCTTCTTCACGTACTCGTAGAACTCGGCGTTGTCGTCGTACTTGGCGACGATGTCCTTGAGGTTCTTCGTCAGCGGGCCGTACTTCTCGTTGAAGTCGGCGATCGCTTCTTCCGCCTGATCATAGAGGCAGTACTTGAAGTAGATGACGGCGCGGAGCAGCACGGCCTCCGGGTAGTACTGGTTCTCGAAGTACGGCGCATTCAGCGTGTGGATGTTGCCGAGCGCCTTCGAGTTGAGCGTCTTCATGAAGTACGCCCACGACGCCTCGAACAGCGATTCCGCCCAGTCGGCCGAGTCCTGCGGCAGGCGCTCGAAGTACTTGATCGAGGTGTCGAACTGCTGTGTCGAGTAGAACACGCGCGCCAGCTGCAGCTGCGCGAGCTCGCGATAGTTGTCGACGTCGTCGATCGAGTACTGCTTCGGGCGTTCCTCACCGATGATCAAGATGTCCTTGAACGCGTCGACGGCCGGCTTGCCGTCGTACTTGCGGACGTGCGTCACGCCCTCGAAGAACTTGGCCTTGATGAAGAACGCCGAGTCGCGCGAGACCTGTGTGAATAGGTGGATCGCCTTGTCGAAGTCACCGTCGCCGCCGCGGCGATAGTAGTGACGGCCGAGGAGGAACAGTAGCTCGTCCTTGACCGATGCGAGCGATGGCTCGTTGAGCGCGTTCTCGTCGTACGTACCGATCTTCTGAAGGATGCCCGAGGTCTCGGGCAGGACGCGCGACAGAGCGGCGAGCCACTTGAGCGCCGCACCGTGATAGGTGTGCGCGTCGCCGGCCTGGACGATCTTGTCGAAGTACGCGAGCGAGCCGGCGTAGAAGCCCATCTGATAGAGCGTCTTGCCCATGAAGAACTCGCCGCGCTGCTTGTTCTTGGCGTCGTCTCCACTCTCGCCATCGAGGACCTTCTTGAGCTCGATCGATGCCGAGAAGAAGTCCTTCTTGTCGTAGAGCTTGATCGCGCGCTCGAGCGTCTTGCTCGGCGGCGTGGAGGTCGCCTTGTCAGGCTCGAACTCCATCTCGTCCTTGGCAGCAGCCTTTTTCTGGGCGTGCGCCGAGGTGCTGACGGTGAGCACGACGAGGGCGGCGGACAACAGATGTGTAATGCGCATCGAGCTCCTCCGGTTAGGCGGCGAAATCATCGACGTGGCGGGCCCTTGTGTCAAGGCAACGACCCGTGAACACAGACCGGATCCCGGACACGGTGAAATCATCCCGGCAGGACACTTCACGCCCGAGGCGGTTGCACATCACACAAATTTTCGACGGCGTGATGGATCATGGGGGCGTCGGACACCAATAGGCATGACGCCCCAAACCCGATCTCTTAGACATGACAAGACGTTGTTGGAGTGCGTTCGCTTGACTTGGGTGGGGGGCTTCTTATTATCGGCCCCGATGATTCGACGCCCTCACGTCGTCACTGCGGTGTTGCTGGGCCTCGTGCTCGCAGCGTGCACGAGTAATCCAGTTGGCCGCATCTGCGACCTCGGCGATCAAATGCCGGCACCAAGCGAAGTTGTCGTCGCTTCGCCGTCGCTCGATTGCGTCTCGCGGACGTGTCTGCGCGTGCCGCTCGGTCGTACGCTCCCGACGGGGAGCATGTATCCGTCGGGAAATAACGGCCTGTGCACCGCCGAGTGCTCCGCGGACAGCGATTGCGATCGCGTCCCGGAGTCGCCGTGCAAGACCGGCTTTACGTGTGGCGTCGCCGTCACCGTGGGTCCGTTCTGCTGCCGGAAGTTTTGCATCTGCAAGGACTACGTCGTGATCCCGGACAGCGGATCGCTGACACCGCCGATGGCGTGCGATTCAGGCAATGCCTCGAACACGTGCTGCAACCTCGACGGTCGCGTCAACAACCCGCAGTATCCGCTCTGTAAGGGTTGATCGCTGCTTCGGCGGGTTCTCGGCTCGAAGCCGTGAGTGCGCATCGTCCTTGGTCGACGTTGGTCGTCAGGCCCATGATCTAGGGTCTGCCGATGGTGAGCACGATCGAACGTGGCGCTTCCGCGGAGACCGCTGCTTCGCAGGCGTTGATCGACAGGGGCTATCGGATCGTCGAGCGCAACTTCCGCTGCCCCGGCGGCGAGCTCGACATCATCGCGCGTGATGGCGAGATCCTGTGCTTCATCGAGGTCCGCAGCCGCGCCGACGCGCACTACGGCCATCCCGTCGAGACGATCGATCGCCGCAAGCAGAAGCAGGTCGCGCGGATCGCAATGCACTACATCGCGCTCCGCAATCCGAAGTTCGAGCGCAGCCGGTTCGATGTCGTCGCGATCACCGGCGATGACATCCTCGTGATTCAGGACGCGTTCCGCGGCTAACGCCAAGCCGCAACCAGGCAACAGGCAGCGATTCGCCACCGCGTCGAACGCGACGCCGCCAGGCACCAAGGACAAAGCGAGAGGAAACGTTTCCAATTTCTCGCTAGCCGCGCTGGAACCAAGCGCGCCCCAGATTGGCCGCAAAGGCGCGCTTCCGCTGCGCCGGTGCGCCGAAACGACGAAGGCGCCGTCCAGGGACAGCGCCTCGAGTCCAAACAACCTCGGCGGTTGTTACTTCGCGGACGCGGCCTTCTCGGCCTTCGCTGCCTTGTTGCGATCCTTGCGCTTCATCTTCACCACCGGCGCAGGCGTTCCTTCGGCGGTCACCGCGCCTTCAATGGCGGCGGCGGCGGCTTCCTCGCCCTGACCGTCACCCTCGCGCTCCTTGATGCGCGCGGCCTTGCCGGACAGATCGCGGAGGTAGTAGAGGCGCGACTGGTGGACGCGACCGCGAGCGATCACTTCGACCTTGTCGATGTTGGGCGAGTTGTCGGGGAAGATTCTCTCGACGCCGACGCCGTAGGAGATCTTGCGGACGGTGAACGTCGACCGCGAGCCCTTCGACACGCGGCGGATGCACACGCCTTCAAAAGCCTGGAGGCGCGTCTTCTCGCCTTCGCGAATCTTCGCCCACACTTTGATCGAGTCACCCGCGCGGAACTCCGGGAGTCCGGCTTGGCGGCGTTGGCTCTTTTCGATCGATTCGAGAATTCGGTGGGCGCTCATGACTAATAATCCCGTAAATGACCGATTGGACGCAGGGTTCTACGGGAGAACACCCCATGCCGTCAAGCGGGGCGGCCAAAGAGCCGGTCGAAGATGACCGCGGCAGCCGACCGGACCGATAGGTGATTCCACTCCGAAGCGCCTTCGATCGGCGCAAGCACGCGTGACACCGACGGAATCAGCGCCTCTGCCAGTCCCCAGCCGGTCCCGAGGAGAATTAGCAGCGGTGCCGGGTCTGTCGTGGTTTCTGCGATCAGGGCTTCGCTGGTCCGCCGCGCCGCAGAGGAGAACGAGGTCTCGCGAGCCGAGGTCGCGACCACGGTCGGGGTCTGGCCGTACGCCGCGGACAGCTCGGCGATGACCGTCTCGATCGAGTCGGCGACCCGAATGAGCTGGAGCGCTTTCGCTCTGTGCTCGCCTTGCTCGTCCGCCATCCACATCTTCGCGATGTGCTCGGCCTTGTCGCGCTGCGAGGTGACCGGCGTGACGATGTGATAGCCGGCAAGGCCGTACGTCATCGCGGATCGCGCGAGGTCGTGAATATCGAGGTTCGTCAGCGCGGTCGTGATCACGGTGCCGGTGCGATCGACGACCGGGTGATGGACGAGCGCGACGTGCGTGCGCGCGCGAAGCGGCGGCAGCAGCTTGAGATCCGCCTTGGTCGCGCGAAATCGCCTCCATAGATCGGGCCTCCGCGCGGCCGTGCGTTGCATCGACTGCGTGCGACGCCACGCCGCGATCACCGCGTGGTTGCCGGAGGTCAGCACCGCGGGCACCGCTTTCCCTTCGAGCTCGGGCGGCCGCGTGTACTGCGGATACTCGAGGAGGCCCGCCGAAAACGATTCGTCGTCGGCGGATGCGGCTTCGCCGAGCACGCCGGGTACGAGCCGCGCGACCGCGTCGATGATCACGAGTGCGCCGAGCTCACCGCCGGACAGCACGTAGTCGCCGATCGAGATCTGCTCGTCGATCGCGAGCTCGATCACGCGCTCGTCGATGCCTTCGTAGCGCCCGCACACGAGCACGAGGTGCGGCAGCTTCGCGAGCTCTTGGACGCGTGCTTGCGTCAGCGGTGCGCCTCCGGGCGTCAATAGAATCCGATGCCCCTGCCCCGCCTTCGCGATCGCCGCGAGCAGCGGCTCGGGCTTCATCACCATCCCGGGCCCGCCGCCGTACGGCGAATCATCCACGGTGCGGTGCTTGTCACTCGTAAATTCGCGCGGGCTGATCGCGTCGACGCTGATCACGCCGGCTTCGCGCGCTCGCCCGACCACGCCGGCCGTCAGCGACGGCGCGATCAGCTCGGGCAAGATCGTAACGACCGTAAATTTCATGGCCGGGTCAGACACTACTCATCGCCGCACGATCTTCGACTCGGGCAGGCCCTCCGGCGGATCGATCGTCACCACCCGCGCCTCGAGATCGATGTCTTTGACGAATTCGTCGACAAGCGGCAGCAGGCGCTCGAGGTCGCCGTCGTGAATCACCAGGCGATCCTGCACGTCGGCCTCGACGCTCGCGATCGTGCCCCACGGCCGGCCGTCGACGAGCTTCACCGCGCAGCCGATCAGATCGGCGAGCAGGATGTCTTCGTCGCCGAGCCCGAGGGCCTCGCGGTCGATCTCGACGGTCTGGCCGCGTAGCGCCTCGGCATCGTTGCGCGTCGTGATGCCTTCGAGCCGCACGAGCCAGCCGCGCTGCGTGTCGCGGGCGTGCTCGATCTTGCGCTGCTTGCCGCCGACCCATACGACCTCGGCGGCTCCGAGCGTCTCGGAGTCCGGATCGTGCGTGAAGATCACGACCTCGCCGCGAATGCCGTGGGCTCGCGCGATACCGCCGATCTCGATCCGCGGCTTGCCGAGCAAGAACTGTTACTCGAGGATTTCGACGAGCGTGCGCTTGCGCGAGCGAGGTGCGATCGCCTGCACGACCGTCCGCAGCGCGCGTGCGGTCTTGCCGCCGCGGCCGATGACTTTGCCGAGATCGGTTTCGGCGACCTCGAGCTCGTACACATTGGCGGAACGCTCTTCGACCAGCTCGACCCGAACTTCATCGGGCTTGTCGACGAGGCTCACGGCCAGGAAACGGATGAGCTCTGCGAGATCCGGATCAGTTGCCATGACTTACTTCGCCGGCGCTGCGGCCGCGCGCGCCGTGCGGCGAATGATTGCCGACAACGTGCCACTGGGCTTCGCACCGACGCCGATCCACTTCTGGTACCGCTCGGAGTCGAGCTTGAGCACCTTGGTGACCGGGTGATATGTACCGAGCAGCTCGATGAACCGGCCATCACGCGCTTTGCGCTTGTCTGCCGCAACGATGCGGTAGAACGGCGACTTCTTCTTGCCTTGACGTGAAAAACGAATCGCGACTGACATTAGTTCCTCGAGCGGGTTTTCGACGAGCGGCGGAATCTACCCAGGCATGGCAGGGCTGTCAACGTGCTATATGACGAGGATGTTTGGGCGCTTGGCCGCTTTAGGGCTCGTGGCCGCTGCGTGTTGTTCTAAGTCCGAGGTCAAGGACGCTGGGTCCGGCGCTGCGTCCCTGCCGGCCAAGCCTGCATTCACGCTGTTCGCGCTCGCCGAGATGCGAGGGCAAATTGGCCCGTGCGGTTGCACGTCCGATCCGCTCGGAGACATCTCGAGAACGACCAAGCTCGTCTCGGACGCCCGTGCCAAGGGTCCCGTGCTGGTCGTCGATGCCGGCTCTCTCCTTTATAGCGAGAACCCTGTCCCACCCCACCTCGAAGCGCAAGAGGAGCTCAAGGCCGACCTCCTGAGCTCGATCTATCAGAGAGATCTCAAGGTCTCCGCGGTCGGGCTCGGCCCCGCGGACCTCGCGAAGGGCGCCAAGGGCGAGCGGTTCGCTCGTTACGAGACGAACATCGGCGACCCGGACTACGCGACCTTGCCGCCTTCGATCACGCAGGTCGGCGAGGCCAAGGTCGGTGTGTTCGGGGTGATCGCGAACGACGCAGTTTCGGTCAAGACGAGCGATCCGGTCGCCGCAGGCAAGACCGCGGTCACCCAGCTTCGCAAAGACGGTGCACAGCTCGTGATCGCGCTCGTCCAGGCGAGCAACAAGAAAGCCGCGGTCAAGCTCGTGCGCGACATCGGCGGCATCGACGTCGCGGTCGCGGGTCTCGGCCTCGCCGCGCCGGAACCCAACGAAGTCGAGATCGAGCCGACCAAGATCGGCGACGGCTGGCTCGTGATCCCCGGCAACCGAGGACAGGTCGTGAGCCGGCTCGATGTCACGTTGCGTGGACCGGCCTCGCCGCTCGCCGACGCGGTCGGCCCCGCCGCCGCGGCCGCGAAGGCCGCGCAACTCGACAAGCGGATCGCCGCGCTCGACGCCGAGCTCGCGAAGTTCGCGACCGATAAAGACGCAGATCCGAAGTTCATCGCCGCGAAGCAAGCGGAGCGCACGCAGCTCGTGACCGACCGCGATCATCTGAAGTCACATCCGCTCGTCGCGCCGGCACGCGGCAGCTTCTTCACGCTCGAGCAGATCAGGATCAACAAGAAGCTCGCGTGCTCCCTGCCCGTGCAGGACGCGGTCAAGGCGTACGACCTCGCCGCGGGCGAAGCGAACGTCAAAGCAGCGGCCGGTAAACCCATCGCGCCCGTCGCAAGAGGCCAGGCGAGCTACGTCGGGATGGAGGCGTGCGCGGACTGTCACTCCGAGCAGAACGAATTCTGGAACAAGACCGTGCACGCCGGTGCCTGGAAGACGCTCGTCGATCGCGGCCAGCAGTTCGACTTCTCGTGCATCGGCTGTCACGTCACCGGCTGGGAAAAACCCGGCGGCTCGAACCTGGCGCACAACGACAACCTTCGCGATGTCCAGTGCGAGACCTGCCACGGCCCCGGCTCGATCCACGTCGCAAGAGGCGGCGAAGAAAAGCCTCCCGCCGTTCGCCGCAACCCGCCCGCCGATCTCTGCGCGACCCAGTGCCACACCAAAGAACACTCGGACACGTTTCAATACGAAGCCTACCTGCGCGACATCGTCGGTCCCGGCCACGGCGGCGACCTCCGCAAAAAGCTCGGCGCCGGCCCGACCGGCCACGAGCTCCGCAAAGCCGCGCTCGACAAAGCGGGCACGACCCTGGGCCAAGGCTGCACCCGATGACGGGGACGGTTGCAACTCGCGGAACTTATGATCTGGAACCCGCTGAGACGACTCGAGCGCTCGGGGACGGTTGCAACGTACGCAACTTGCGAGCAGCCCGGTCGAGCGACCGGCTACGCACTCTGCGAGCGCGAGACCGCTCGGCGGTGCGCAGCTTCCCTGTCCTCATCCTCCTCGTCGCCCTGATCGCCGCCTGTCACAGCGCGAAGCCGGCGACGACCCAACACCCGGGCGGCGGCGGCGGACTCCGCGGCCTCGCCTCGTTCTACAACGAGCCGCAGATCACCGCGTCCGGCGAGCGCTTCGACAAGCGCAAGCTCACCGCGGCGCATCGCACGCTGCCGATGGGCACGATGGTGCGCGTGATCAACCAGCGCAACGGCAAGAGCGTGATCGTGCGGATCAACGATCGCGGCCCTTACGCGCACGGCCGGATCATCGATCTGTCCGAAGCCGCCGCGAAGATCATCGACATGATCGAAGCCGGCGTCGTCCCCGTGGTACTCCAGGTCGTCGGCAGATGACCGAAACGCTCATCGAGCTCACCGGGCTCGGCAAAAAGTTCGCGGAGATCAGAGCGCTGACCACGGTCGACGCGAAGATCGACGGCCGGATCATCGGCCTCCTCGGGCCCAACGGCGCCGGCAAGTCAACGTTGCTCAAGTGCCTGCTCGGGCTGATCCCGTTCGAAGGCACCGCGCGCGTGCTCGGTCTCTCCGCGACCACCCACGGTGCCGAGATTCGCGATCGCGTCGGCTATATGCCGGAACAGGAAGCGTTCCTGTCTGGGATGTCCGCCGTCGAGCTCTGCACGTACGCCGGCGAGCTGTCGGGCCTGCCGCGCACCGAGGCGATGCAACGCGCGCACGCCGCGCTGTATTACGCCGGCCTCGAGGAGAAGCGCTACCAGCCGATCGACGGTTACTCGACCGGCATGAAGCAGCGCGTGAAGCTCGCGCAAGCCCTCGTCCACGATCCCGAGCTGCTATTTCTCGACGAACCGACCAACGGCCTCGATCCGCGCTCGCGCGACGAGATGCTCAACTTGATCACCGAGCTCCCCGAGCGGCGCGGCTGCGCGATCGTGCTCTCGACGCACCTCCTCCCCGACGTCGAGCGCGTCTGCGATCACGCCGTGATCATGCACCAGGGCCGGGTGCGGTTCGTCGGCACGGTCGACGAGCTCCGCGGCGCTCGCGGCCATGATTCCGAGCTGATGGTCGAGGTCAAGGCGGAGCCGGTGAAGCTCGCCGAACTGCTCATCGCCGCCGGTGCCAAGTGCACCGTGACCTCGCCGATCCAGATCTCGGTCGATCTCCCGCCGGACGCGACGACCGAGCTCGTGTTCCGCCACGCGCATGGCGCCGGCCTGCAGATTCGCGGCATCGAAGTTCGCCGCGAGAGCGTCGAGGCCGGCTTCCTCCGCGTGATCGGCGAGGCGCCGTGAGCGAGCCCGCCAAAGGCACGATCCACGACCTCGGCTACAAGCGCTACGTCGGGACGCGGCGCGCGCCGTCGACGCGGTGGCGCGTGATCATGCGCCATCAGATCGCGATGGGATGGAAGACGTGGTGGCGGTTCAAGGCGTGGCTCGGGATGGCCGTGATCGCAACGTTCATCGCCGGCGGCATCATGTACATCGCCAGCAACAAGATCTTCCACGGCATGGGGATGCCCGGGCAAGTCGTGCTGACGTTCGCCGACGTCACGATCCCGCTGTCGATGTCGTGGTTCTGCCGCTGCGCGTTCATCGTCAGCCTGACGATCGGCACCACCGTGATCGCAGGTGACGTGCAGAGCGGCGCCTTCACATTCTACTTCGCGCGCTCGGTTCGGCCGCGCGACTACGTACTCGGCAAGCTCGCGGGCATCGGGATCTTGGTGGCGATCCTGACGATGATCGGCCCCTTCCTGCTGGCGATCTTGCGGATCGGCCTCTCGGAATCGACCGATCAAGTGATCGACCACCTCGTGCTCCTGCCGAAAGCGCTCGCCGTGGGCGCGCTCGCCGCACTCGCCTACACCGCGGTGCCGCTCGGGTTCTCGGCGCTCGTCTCGAATCGCCGCTCCGCACAGGCGCTGTGGGCCGCGTACTACCTGGTCGGCGGCACGATCGTCGGCATGATGGGCATGGTCATGGGCGTCGGGTGGGTCGCCGCGCTCGATCTCCCCGCGGCGATCACCGGTGTCGCCTTGCAGCTGTTCGATGTGAACCTGCCGACCGGCCGGCTCGCCTCCGTTCCGCTCGCCGCCGGTCTCGTTTCGATCTTCGCGCACGCCGCGGTCGCGATCGCGATCATCTGGTACCAGGTCTCGAAAGCGCAGAAGACCGGCGTCGGAGGCTCGTCGTGAGCGTCGTCGTCGCCGATAACTGCAGCAAGTGGTACGGCCACGTGCTCGGCATCTCCGACGTGAGCTGGACGCTGCGCGGCGGCATCGTCGGCCTGCTCGGGCCCAACGGCGCCGGGAAATCGACCTTGATCAAGATGATGGGCGGTCTGCTCCGGCCCTCGCGCGGCAAGCTCACCGTGTATGGCGAGAATCCGTTCGACAGCATCGAGGTGCGCCGCCGGATCGGTTACGCCCCGGAGCACGAAAAGACGTGGGACGATCTCACCGCACTCGAGCTCGTGACGGTGATGGCGCAGCTCGCGGGCGTGCCGAAGGACGCCGCAACCACGGCGGCGAAGGTCGCGATCGAGCAGATGGGCATGACCGGCGCGATGCATCGCCGCGTCAAGGGCTTCTCCAAGGGCATGCGCCAGCGCACCAAGCTCGCGACGGCGATCGCGCACGATCCGGACTTTCTACTGCTCGACGAGCCACTGACCGGCGTCGATCCCGTCGCGCGGATCGACATCGTCGACAGGATTCGCAAGCTCGGCGAGGCCGGCAAGACGATCATCGTGTCGAGCCACGTGCTCTACGAGATCGAGGCCCTGACATCCGAGATCGTCGTCATCTATCGCGGTCAAGTCCTCGCCGAGGGCAACGTCTACGAGATCCGCAAGCTGATCGATCGCCACCCGCATCGGATTCGCGTCGAGTGCGACCAGCCGCGCGTGATCGCCGCAGCGCTCGCGACCGCCGATCACGTCGCGCGGATCGTCTTCGAGCGCGGCGCCGTGCTGATCGAGACGCGCGATCCAGATCGCTGCTACGACCAGCTCACGGAAGCGGTGATCGCCAGCAAGGTCACGGTGACCGCGTTGACGTCGCCGGACAATAACCTCGGTGCGGTGTTCGAATACCTCACCGGCGATCGCGGAGGCGCGCGATGAGCCGCGCCGTCCCGACCACCGGCGCCACGCTCTCGGCGATCGCCGGCCTGACGCTCCGCCGACTGCGCCGCGGCCGAACCCAGTGGGTCGCGGGCTCGATCGCGTGCCTCCCGATCCTCCTCGCCGGGGTGATCAGCCAGACCGCCTCGCGCACCCAGGTCGTCGAGTGGACCGGCGTGCTGCTCGACCTGTTCATCGTCGAGATGCTCGTGCTCGCGGTCGTGCCCGCCTTGTTCGTCGCCTCCGCGATCGGCGACGAGATCGAAGATCGAACCACGACCTATCTGTGGTCACGCCCGCTCGCACGGTGGACGGTCCTCGTCGGCAAGCTGATCGCCCTGACCCCGATCGCCGTCCTGATGATCGCCGGCGGGTGGATCATCGCCGTCGCGCTTGGAGCGCACGTGCTAGCGCCGACGTCGACGATCATCGCGGTTGGAGCCGCCGCGATCGTCGTGTCGATCATCGCGGCAGGCATCTCGACACTCGTTCCCAAGCACGGGCTCGCACTGACCGTGATCTACATGATCTTCGATGGGCTCGTGGGTTCGATCCCGGCGTCGCTCCAGATCCTGTCCGTGACTCATCAGGCGAGCAAGATCGCGCACCTAGGGTTAGACCTTGGCGAACCTGCGAGCCCGCTGGGTCCCGCGATCTCGCTGGCGGTGATCGGGGCATGCTGGCTCGCGATCGGTCTGCGGCGCATAAGCCGACTCGAGTCGTAGCGCTCAATTTTGCACAACCGCCCCTGCGCCCGGAGATGTTAGGGTCGCGCCCCATGAGGTTGCTTCTCGTTCTCTCATCCTTGGCTCTGATCAACTGCGGTCCTGCGGGGCGCGATCGTCCCGGTGGTAACGGCGGCGCGGACGGCAACAACAGCGTCGGCGGCGATGGCAACAACGGCTGCAGCGACGCTGCAAAGCTGATCTATGTCGTCGATCAGAACGACGATCTGTCGACGTTCGACGGCTCGAGCAAATCGTTTCACACGCTCGGCGCACTGACGTGTAACGCGAGCAGCGGCGCCACGCCGTTCTCGATGGGCGTCGATCGCAACGCGAACGCGTACGTGCTCTACAGCTCCGGCGAGTTGTTCAAGGTCGACACGACCCAGGCTTCGCTGCCTTGCACGAAGACCCCGTGGAGCACGCAGCTCGGTCTGCAGCAGTTCGGCATGGGGTTCTCGACCGACACGGCCGGCGGCACGACGGACACGCTGTACATCGCAGGTGGTTCGACGGTCATGGGCACGACCTCGATGCTCGCGAAGCTCGACATCACCACGTTCCACGCGACGCAGCTCGGCACCGTCACCGGCTGGCCCGAGCTGACCGGCACCGGCAACGCCGAGCTCTGGGGATTCTTCCCCGACGCCAGCGCGCCACGCGTCGAGAAGCTCAACAAGGCGAGCGGCGTGGCGGCCACGACCTATCCCGAATCCTCGATCGCCGGCACGCCGAGCGCGTGGGCGTTCGCCTTCTGGGGCGGCGACTACTGGATCTTCTTGATGAAGGATTTCGAGCTCTCGACGACCGTCTATCAAGTCGACGGCACGAACGGCACGATCAAGAGCACGACACCGGCGAGCGGCCGGACGATCGTCGGCGCCGGCGTCTCGACCTGCGCGCCCGTCGTGATCCTGTAATCCGTACTGCTGTCGTCCGTTTGCAGATTTGCCCACGGCAGTTTGCCACGCGTGATCGTTTTCGCGATCGATCTCGCGTCGGTGTCGACTGTCGTTGACGGATCCGATCGCGGCCCCTACGGTCCGCGCCATATGAAGAAACTGCTGCTCTGGATCGGTGCGGGATTGGTCGGGATCGTGATCATCGCCAACGTGTTCGCGAAGAAGTCGGACTCGAAGCCGACTGACCCGAAGTCGGCCGCGGCGGAGATCAAGTCGGTACCAACTGCGAAGCCCGTCGAGGCTGCTGCGCCCGTCGAAGCTGCACCCGTGGCGGAGTCGTGGAAGGTCGTGAAGACGTGGAAGGGGCAAGGCATCAAGAAGACCGAGCCGTTCACGATCTCCGGCAAGCAGTGGCGCGTGCACTGGAAGACCGCGAAGACCGGCCAATACGGCATCTTCATCGTGACCGTGCAACAGCCGGGCAGCGACTACCCACTCGACACGCTCGCGAACGTGCAAGGCACCGGCGAAGACACGTCGTACGTCTATCGCACCGGCGAGCTGATCCTCAACATCAACTCCGCGAACGCGAGCTGGGAAGTCACGGTCGAACAGCTCGCGAGTTAGTGCCTCTACACCGATCCCACGGCGTTGTAGGCGTCGTACGAGCGTGGGTCTCGCGCGCGAGCGATTCAGTACGTTGTTCGGTGCGGGTGTGAGAAGCTGATAGTGGTGGGTGGTCCTGACAAGACGGATGTGGAGGAACCCACCGAGGCGACCAAGCGCGAAGGGCAAGGCTCGCACCGCAAGCCGAGCGA